>CAYLMH010000073.1:0-1930 GCA_964385055.1 uncultured Methanosarcinales archaeon | reverse complement strand
TTTCCCGAAAGCGCCTGCGATTTGTGCCATGATGTTTGCCTGTGCGATAAAGAATTGGTATTCAGAGGCAAGTTTTTTTGCTTTCTTTTTGTCGCTTGCGTATTCTGCGAATTCTTCTTGAAGAATAACTTTGTCACATACTTTTGTTGCTTCTTCTTTAAGTTCTGCGCCGATAAGCGCGCAAACGCGTGCTGACTTTCCTCGACCATGCGGAAGCATTGCGAAAAATTCCATTTGTTCTTCTGGTTTCTTGAGATTTAAACCTTGGAGCGTGACAATGAGTTCAACGTTTTGCTTGAATCCTCGTTTCTTAGAATCTTGTTTAAGTTTGTTTACTACTGCTGCTATTGCTTCTTTTTTCAAGTTCTCACCTTATACCCTTCTACGTTCCATTGGATCGTAGTTCTGCGGGATAGAGGGAAAGAAAAAGGGGTTATTTATAAAGGTTTTTGTTGCACGACAGTTTAATTCATTCTTGTAAAGTAGCAACAAGATTTATAAACCTATTACTTGTTCTTAAAATTATGAGAAAAACAACGCTTGGACTTGCAGCGATTTGTCTTTCATTTTCCATTGCAGCAGAAAAGAAAGGAGAGAAAGAAATATTTTTTTCTGACATACCGCAAGTCTGTCAAGACAAAATATCTGGATTTGGCTCATTTGCAACAGATTACCCAAACAGCTCAATGCACAATTATAAAGTAGCTGATACTTCTTCTACTCCAACAATAGAAAACACGCCAACGCAGGTGTATGAACGACGGATATGGAGAGAACCGCGACCAACATTTGCAGATAGTGCTCGCATGGAATGCCGTTGGACAGAAGGAGGCAATATTTATTTTTCGTATGAAGAACCATCTCCTATTCAGCGTCCAGACAATTATCATGGACAAGACAGTTATCTTGTTGAATACAGCATCTATTCAGCAGATGGAAAAACGCTTATCGAAACAGAAGTGGTAAGAAGAGATTTTGGCCAACCTGCACTTTTTTCTCTTACTGAAGAACTTCGTGAAGGAAAACACCACACAAATAATCCCGTGCTTGGAACCTATGTCACAGGAAAAGTCGCGTCAGAAATTACAGATGTGAACCCAGAAACAGGAACACTGATGGTAGATTTTGCAAAAAGAAATCCATCAAAAGGAAAGATTCATTTTTACGTCACGTCACGCCACCTCAAAACAGAGAATGGAGTTGAGTATAGAGTTCTTGAACGATTTCAGTATGACAAAGAGCAACCAGGAGACAGTGGTCCTGAAAATTTTCACATGGTATACGCAACAGACACAAGAAGAAATATAACACATATTGAAAAAGATACATACGACTTTAGTGAAGCAAGTGAAAGTGTCTTTAAACTTGAAAAAACAGCATCCATCGTAAAAGAGTTTAGATATACAACAGGAATTAAATTTGAAGGACACAATGTTTTTGACGAAGCAATGATCACAAGAAAAGATCCTGAAACAGGAGCATGCCTGTCTCAAGTGCACATTGATTATCATTATGATCTGAATGGGTCTGAGAAACCGATATATTGGAAGGATATAACTAAAATTCCATGCCCAAGCAAAAAGGCAAAGAAAAAAGCAGAAGAACCTGAAACAACAAGAACAAAGTTTGAAAGAGTAACATGGAATAATCTTCCTGAACTCAGCGCAACAGCAGAAATAGAACGAGCACTTGTATTTCCAGGAGAACTCATGGCGTTTTATTGATATTAAATTTCTTAGTTTATTTTAATCTAATTACGACATTCTTTGCGCATTGCCCGAAACACTTGCTTTCTTATAGCCCATCCTCTCCTGCATGGTCTGAATAAACTGCTCAACTTCAGGTGTCATTTGAGAAATAATATCCGTCGGACCAACACCTTTGGGAAGCACACGAACACGACCAATAAATGAAGCCAAGAAGTTGACAA
>CAYLMH010000072.1:0-2434 GCA_964385055.1 uncultured Methanosarcinales archaeon | reverse complement strand
ACACCTTTGGGAAGCACACGAACACGACCAATAAATGAAGCCAAGAAGTTGACAAGATCAACAATACCCATTGTTAAACAATAACCTAAAATAATCAGCGCAATAATGTTCATGTCAAAAAAAGGATGAATATTCAAGAATTTGTCCGCGATAGGAAGCAAAAGCGTCAAACGATCCCACAAAACAGAATTAAACAAATAAAACACGACAGAACCAATAAGATACGCTGCTGCCCAAAGTGCTTTAACTGTTTTCAAATTAGTATAATATTCCACCAGTTCGATGTTTTCAAGATTAAATTCAATCAATGCTTTTGGAAATTTTCGAAGAAGAATCAAACGTTTGGTCGTGACCACTGCAATATACAAGCCAATGTTATATTTGAATTTAATTTCCTCGCCTTCTGTAAGAAAACGACCATATCGTGCAAAAAGTTCGACAAATTCTTTGCTTTCTTCAAAAGTCTGCTCTTTGACAAGCGTTTCATTGACATATTTATCAACAGTCTTTGCTTCCCAGCCTGCATTGAGCAATTGTTCACGAATTTCTTCTTTGGTGAATCCTTTTGCGTGCTGCTGTTTAATGTAATTCATTAACCGGAGTGTTGCTTCGACATCGATTTTGTTTCACCTGATTATTCTCTGGCTGTTTCTGTATTTAAAACTTGCTTTGGTTTCCTCTTTAAGAGTACCAACCTTTAAATAAAACACACCATTTCCAGAATGCATGTACAGTAAACATCTTCACATCGCAAAAACAGCTGCGCAAAAAGCAGGCGCATTTCTTCTTGAACAACAAAACAAAGTACGCGTTAAAGAAGCGTCAGTAAAAGATTTCGTGACAGAACAGGATTTAGAATCAGAAAACATGATTATGGATGTCATCAGAAAAGAATTTCCTGACGCGGAATTTCTTGCGGAAGAAGCGTCAAAAAGTGGCTCTCTCGAAGAACTTCCAAAGAAGGTTTGGATTATTGACCCTATTGACGGCACATCAAATTTTGCGAATGGAAGCCCATTCTTCTCCGTCTCCATCGCATATTGCGAAAACAAGGAAACTAAGATAGGAGTTGTTTACGCGCCAAAGCTTGGAGAAATGTTTACTGCAGAAATAGGAAAAGGAGCGCAGCTTAATAACGCACCATTTCAAATGAACTTTCGAGAACAACCATTTGTGCAAGCGTTGGTTGCAGCAGGAGTGTATCCGTACAAACTTCGACCACTTCCTGCGCAGCAAATCGACAAAATGTTGAAATCATTTGGAGATCTACGAAGATATGGTTCAGCGGCGATTGAAATTTGTTATGTCGCGGCAGGCCGTTGTGGCGCATTTTTTGAAGAGGGGATTAAACCATGGGATGTCGCGGCAGCAGTACTTATTCTCAAAGAGCAAAAAGGACTGATGGCGAATTTTGATGGAACCTCATTGGACATGTTTCGAGTAGAAGACGGAAAATATCGATTGAAAGCAGTGTTTTCTAAGAATACAGAAATCCACAATAAGATAGTTGAAATTCTAAAGACGATTTAAGTTTTGTCTTGCTCTTGGATAAAAGCTGATTATATAATTGCCAAGATAAATAGTAAACACGCACCAGCAAAGGCAAAATGTCAGGGGGACCCATTGCACAGAAGTGCAATGGGGGATTTTGGAAGTAAAAACGAATAAAGTGATAATTAAAAGCAGAGAAATAAGATGTAAGAAAATCAAAAAGAACTACTTCTTCTGGACAAACCAAGCAATCAATAACGTGAGGAAGAACCCTTCAAACACCACACCGATAAAAGAAATGATCATCTGCATTTCTGTGCTAAAAACAACATCCATAACTTCTTCTGCTGCAGTTATTTCTTCTGCAGTTGCGTTCATCTCCACTAATCGCTGTTTCTCGAGTGCAATGCCTTCTTCAACCCATCCTGGATGAATCACACTGTTATACAAACCCATAAACAATGAAATAATCAACGCACCGATAATAACCATCATCATGCCTGCTTTCACGAGCTGCCAATAAGTGATGAACAAATTTTCCATTCGTTTTGCAAATAAGCCAGAATACAAACTCAGAATTGGAATGATGACAGAAAGATACCCTGTAAACTCTCCTATTTCCATTCTCGTCGTGTGAAAGCCGAGAAGAAATTCAACGAGCACCCAAAGAGAAACTCCTAAACCAATAATGAGACCATACCGAAGTTCTGGATTCATTTCTTCAATAAATGCAGGAAGCTTCATAAGACATTGTAACACTGCAGAGTTTAACTTGTTTTGAAATTGAAGAAGGAAGAAATAGAAAAGGAAGATTAAAGAATAATCAAAGAATAAAGAGTTAATAATTAAAATGAAGTAAAATAAGAAAAAGATAAAGAAAATAAAAAAAAAAAAAAACTAAAATCCTTCTTCATCGTCCATCGCTTCAGCGCGTGCTTTCGCT
>CAYLMH010000071.1:0-2552 GCA_964385055.1 uncultured Methanosarcinales archaeon | reverse complement strand
GCCACCTGTGTTCATGACCATAATCTCACGCAATGCGCTGATGAAATTTGTTGTCGCGCCAAGTTGAAATGTTACCGTGAACGCAACAACCATCATGACTGACAAAACCATTGCCGCTTCTCGGTCATGCCAATTTGCAATCAACGCAAG
This sequence comes from uncultured Methanosarcinales archaeon, assembly GCA_964385055.1. Lineage (GTDB taxonomy): Archaea > Nanobdellota > Nanobdellia > Woesearchaeales > DSVV01 > JACRPI01. The sequence continues at coordinate 2,402 of CAYLMH010000071.1, read as the reverse complement.
ACCACCAAGAATTTCTACAGTCAATGTGATGTAGACCAACCATGACTGACCTCCAAACCACATTCCAAACATTTGGCTTGCCATTTCTATGTTCAATATTTTATCAAGTCCTGCGACTACAAACGCAACTCCTAACGCAATTGCGAGAAGTCTTGGACCCCATTCCTTATTTTTTTCTAAAAACTTCATCATATTTTCACCTCTATATTTGATTTTACTAGCACTGACAGCATCCTTTTTTCTTCTTCTTTTTTTCATCCATTGTATCTCACCTCTTTCTAAGTACATTTAATTTTGCGTATTTGGTAATATCGACATTACAGCTTTTGTGTGTTTTGCACCATTTCCTACATTTTTCCGCCACATATTTTGTCTTGTACGCAAAATTGCAAATACTGCATTTGTGGAGTTTGTTTTGCGTAACCATTTAAATGAAAAGATTGTATTAATCTATATTAAATTATGCTTTAATAATTCAAACAAAGATTTAAATAAGGTTGAGTTACCTCATTATTATGAGCTACGTTATCATTGCTCCGTACTCCGGAGAAAAAGAAGCATTGTATGTTGGGACACAGCATTTTCACACGAAAAAGCTGATTATTCTTAGCGAACCATCTCACGCTCAGACACTAAAACAAGTTATAGACGATTTTAAGAAATTTAAGATCCCTGTAGAAGTTTATGAAAAAGAAACGAACTGGGAACAGACATTCGGCACTATCAATGAACTTGTTAAGAAAGAGAATTCTCAAGAACTTCTTGTCAATCTTGGCTCCGCGGACGCGTCAACAAAATGCGCTGCAACGTGCGCCGCGTTTGTGAATGGCATTAAAGCATTTGATGTTATGAATAATCACCTTATGGTTTTGCCTGTTCTCAAATTCTCGTATTACAACCTATTAACAGAGAAGAAATTATTGATACTGAAACTGCTCCTTTCTTTCAAGGAAGAGGGCTGCTTTCTTGACGTGCTCGCAAAAAAAGCAAAAATGAGCGCTCCGCTGCTTTCATATCACATTCATGGAACAACAAAAGTTGATGGCCTACAACAACTTGGTCTCATTGATCTGCTTGAAAGAGAAGGAAAGATTATTGTAAAAATAAACACGCTTGGAAAAATACTTATGAACGGGCAATGAGAAGGTGAAACGATGAGAATTGTATATCTATGCGTACTTGCTTTACTTTTAACAGGATGTTCAGCTGTGGAAAAAAATGATATTGACAAAACCATGAACATTACTTTTAATGATTATGCTACTCTCGGCGATCCCAACGCACCTGTCACGCTTATTGAATTTAGTGATTACCAATGTCCATTCTGCAAGAAGTTTACAACAGAGATATTTCCTACAATTAAAGAAGCGTATATCGATACTGGAAAAGTACGGTTTGTTTTTAGGGATTTCCCTTTAGAAATCCATGATCTGGCAAAAGAGGCAGCTCTTGCTGCTCGATGCGCGGGAGAACAAGGACAATACTTTGCGTATCATGATATATTATTTGAAAATAGCGAGGAAATCTCAACAGAAAATTTGAAGGCATGGGCAGCAGAACTTGGACTTGATACTGACCTGTTTAGCACTTGTCTCAATGATCCTGAACAAATGAAAGACCTTGAAACAGACATCGCCGAAGCGAAAGAGCTTGGGGTTTCAGGAACTCCTTCTTTCCTCATCAATGAGCATTTTATAACAGGCGCGCAACCTTTCGCGGCGTTTAAACTGCTCATAGAAGCTGAACTTGATAACACCATTATTTTGGAAAATTCCTCTGACGCAACATGTGAAACAAATGAAGATTGCGATGAAGCAAAAACAATTGGTCCTTATTGTTCACAAACAAATTCAGACGAATTATGCACAACGACAATGACTCCCACATGTGAATTGTCTGGAACAATAGAAAGCATGTGTGTTGCAATAGTCACTGAGGAATGCGCCACCTGTGAAACAGGAAAAACATGCATTAATGGAGTTTGTGTATAATGAAACAGAGCATGAAAAATATTAGCATGGTCTTAAAGCATAAAAAATACGCGCTTCTTGCAGCAATTATCGCGCTGAGTTATTACATGTTTACTGTTTTTATTACGAACATGAATATACTTGAAACATCCTCTTCGCTGGGCTTAACAAGGACGCTGTTCTTTTATGCATCTCTTCTTATAGGGTATAGTACTACTGTTACAACATCTTCATTTCTTTCAACTATTCTGCTTAGCATACTTATTGGTATCTTTTTTAGTCTTATCTTATTCAAAACAGTGATGTTGAGAACAGGAGATAACTCTGGAATAATTGGCTCTGTCGGGATCTTTTTTGGTATCTTCGCACCTGGCTGCGCAACATGCGGCATTGGTTTATTTTCTCTTTTAGGCATAAGCACCGCAGGTTTAT
>CAYLMH010000070.1:0-2759 GCA_964385055.1 uncultured Methanosarcinales archaeon | reverse complement strand
TGTGCCATTGTTGTTGTTATTTTTTGCTTTAATAGTAACGGACATAAATAAGACAAACTTGTTGTCCGTTACTAGAATAGTAAACGACATTATACCTTATTTGTTAATTGTGTCGTTTACTATAAATCAGAAAGACTTTTATAATAAAACAGCAACGATATACTAAAAATCAATTTCGAGGTGTGAAAATATGATAACTCCAACAATAAATTATTTTGCTGTCATCGCAGCAACAGTGGCATGTCAAGCAATCGGCTTTGCATGGTATGGTCCAGTTTTCGGAAAACTCTGGATGCAATTAAGCGGCATAACTGAAAAACAAATTGCCGAACATAAGAAAAAAGGCAAAAGCATGGCGCCAACATTCGCAATTTCTGCGTTTGGTTCATTAGTTATGGCATTTGTTCTTGCGCACTTTGTTGATTATGTCGAAGCAACGACAATTAGTGGAGCACTATCGCTCGCATTTTGGTTGTGGCTCGGATTTATCGCAACTGTTTTAGTAGGTGGTGTGCTCTGGGAAGGAAAATCCTGGAAACTCTATGGCTTAAATAGCGCATATTACCTCGTTGTGCTTTCTGTCATGGCAAGCATTTTGGCAGTTTGGGTTTAATCTCTATTTCTTTTTTCTTTATTATTCTTATACGACTTATTCTTTCAGTGAGTTTTAAAAAGAGGTTCATCTTTTTTTATTTCTCATGACACTTGAAAATTTATTCGAGACTGCACCGAGACAAGCAGAGGTTTCTGCTTTACTCCCACGAGCTTTTAGAGAACGCACATCTAAACCTGCAGGATATCTTGTTGTTGGATTGCATACACGAGATTTTCTTGACATTACTACATACCATGTTCGTGACATTACTTCCATGACTAGAGAAGAAGGTGGAACAAAGTATCATGACAATGGTGTTGTTCACACTATTCTCAAGGCTAATTTTAGTGTGGATGCAGTAATTGCCCGTGCGTTTTGCTTTTCAGGAGAACATACACCTGCATATGTCCTTCAAAAGCTTCGTCATGCGCGAGACTCGGGATACTCCTTTTCCTATGACTTTTCCACACTTGACATAACTGCTGCAAACGGTCATACTTCAGTTGTTATTCCCTCAGATCAGTTCGTTCGTGATACTCATTATCGCTCTGCTATGGTGGATTACATTCGAAGAACAAAAGAAGGGGCTCTTGTTCTTCCTTGCCCAACACTCTATTACACAACTTCTCCTGATGAAGCACAGAAAGCAGTTCAGTTATTGAAACAGCAAGCGTTAGAATTTCGTTGAAGTTATTTGATATTTTTCATAATTTTACTTGTCGTTGTCACATCGCCAAAATGTGCTGCAATCCCATTCAATGTATTTTTCTGCGCTTCTTCTGTAAGGGTATAATTCATATCTGCGCAAAATAAAATATTGTAATCTTGAAACATGCCACTTCTTGCAGTGGATTCACAACAGACTTCTGTCATTGTTCCTGTGATGATGAGATTTGTTATTTTTTTCTTTTTCAAAATATTTCCCAAGTTTGTGTTATAAAACGCATCATAACGCGTTTTATTGATAATAATATCATTCTTTTCTGGCTTTAGGGCGTCACAAATGTCCCAGCTTGGAGTTCCTTCTCGTAGACCAGCTTCTTTTAGTTGTGGAAATAAACGCGCTTCGATTGGATTCTTTTTTGCATCATAACAATGTCGTGTGTAGATAATTGTTATTTCTTTTTTTCTGCAAAAATCAATGAATGCGCGGTATCCTTTGAGATTGCTTCGTGTGGATGGAATTTCTAAGACTGCTCCTTCTTTGACAAAATCATTCTGCATGTCTATTATCAGAAGCGCTGTCTGTTTTTGGTCAATCATTTTTTTGTTTCCTGCTTTTTAGAATGAAAGAATCCTCTAATCGTTGCAATTGTCGCATTGTATTGCGCTTTTATTCTTTCTTTGATGAGATCGACATGATGATAAAAATTATTTTCCCGCTCTTTCTTCTTTTCTTCTGCTTTCTTCTTGTATTCTTGGATGTATTTTTTTGCTTCTGCGGATGGCACAACAATCGCTTGAATTGTCGCGAATATAATCGCTAACGCGACATAGAGGATGAGCGCAGCTGTCAGTGTAACGCGATTAATTTGAAATTGACCAATAACAAGCACTGTCGTGACGACTGCACTGACATTTACTGGAATTGTTGATGACACAAAAAAGGAAATCTGCTTTGGCAAGATATGAAAAAAATTGGATATTGCAAGCAGGAGTGCCCATAATCCAAGCGCATAAATGATAATCATCGTCGGTGTATTTCCTGCAAAATTCCACTCGCTAAAGACAGCGGACCCTTGCGTTTCATACATAAATCGAAACAACGCTGTCGTGACCCATAACAACGAGATGGTGTTTCCAAACGCGGTGTTCCATCCTAATTCTTCTGTTTTATATCTTCCAAAGTATAGCTCAATGAAAAACGCAATACCTAACAGTGGAAGAATCGTCCAGAGAATCTCAGGATTACTGAGTGGCGTGTCCACAATATCTTTCAGTCTTGGAAAAACACCTTCTGAAAAATAATTTCCTATTTCTGTTCCTGTAATGGCCATTGTTTTTTATGATTTTTTGATCTTTAAATTATTTCCCCTTTTCCCCAGTCTTACACGCTCCCATTTATCTGGATCGCCATGATGACATAAACGAGATACAAAATAATAAGTGATATCCCTTCTACTCTCGTGATTTTGCTGTCTTTTCTCAAATAGTAAATAAGAAT
>CAYLMH010000069.1:0-3520 GCA_964385055.1 uncultured Methanosarcinales archaeon | reverse complement strand
GTCACTCGATTATATAAAGCTTTTTATACCAAGAACACTAGGAAAGAGCAATGGAACAGCCATTAATTATCTTTGACAAAATCAGCAAGCAGTTTGGAGAAAAGAAAGTAATCAATGATCTCACGCTTTCCATCCACAAAAATGAAATATTTGGGATTATTGGAAAAAGCGGCGCAGGAAAAAGTACCCTGCTAAAAATGCTGATTGGCTTCTATAAAGTAGATGCAGGAAAAATCATCTACCATGGGAAAAACATTACAAATAACACCGCGTCCATGAAACAAATTGTAGGTTTTTGCACGCAGGAAAATTCTTTTTATCCAGAACTCACCGTGGAAGAAAACCTAAATTATTATGGAAGGTTATACGGCTTAGATGGACGGGAATTAAAGAAAAGAAAAGACGAGCTTTTAGAAATTGTTGCATTGAACACAAATAAGTTCTCCCCCGCAAATACACTTTCAGGAGGAATGAAGCGCAGATTGGATTTTGCAATCTCGCTTATCCACTATCCACAACTCTTAATCCTTGATGAACCCACAACAGGGCTTGATCCCATTACAGAAAAAGCAATTTGGGATCTTATTAAAGAGCTTTCTGCGAGAGGAATATGTATTCTCGTCATCTCGCACACACTTGATTTTGTGGAGAAATATTGCAACACAGTGGGTTTTCTTGCAGCGGGAAAAATTATTGTTACTGCGAGTCCTGCTGCGTTGCGAAGAAAATATCCGCATAAAGAAACCTTTGCAGAAGTCTTTCAAGAAGTGCTTGAGGAGTACGCATAATGGGACTGGAAAAACTCTATTTTATCATCCAAAAGAATCTACGATTAGTTTTTAGAAATTGGATGACCTTCCTCCTTTTAGTTCTCGGTCCAATGCTGCTTATTCTCGTCGTTGGATTTGCGTTTAGTGGCGATGATCTGCATGATATTTCAATAGGAGTCCATGCGCCAAAAGATGCAGAAATTCAAGAGGTCGTTGATGCGCTTGCGTCAGAAGAAATTTCCATTGTCTACTTTCCAAGAATTGACAACTGTATTCGCGCGATGAATCATTCTATAATAAATATCTGCGCGGATTTCTCAGAAGATTTTGGAGATGGAGAAGGAAGCATCACGTTTTACTATGACGCAACAAGATACAACCTTGTGCGCTACATTCTTGAATATCTCAAAGAGCAAGTTGCAATTACAAGTGAACAAGTCAGTTTAGAAACTGCAGAACAGATTTTTTCAGACATTGATAGTTTCGTCACTGATATGGAAACAGGACAACAACAGGTGCATGACTTAAGAGACAATGCGCTTCTCTTGCAACAAGATCTCATTAGAGCGCATGAAGAAGTGAAAGCTGCGCAAGACGCGTTTGATCCCTCATACTATCGAATTAAAAGATTGCAAGCACAGCTCAATGCGACAGTGCTGAATTACACCGAAACGTATGGAGCAACGGCAAATCTCACAGAAGTTATTGATGACCTTGCTCTTCTTGAAAGCAGCATCAGTTCCCTGAACGCAAGCCTCCACTCTATTGAAGCGGCGCTGGCGATGTCAGGAACACCGTATAATAGATCAGTGTTTACAAAAGCGTATGAATCAATGGACAAAGCAGCAAGCGAGCTTGAAAGCACCATTGCCTCTTTACACACAACAGAAGATCTGGAAAACCTCACCATGGCACAAGCAGAAGAGCTTCTAGACCAAATAAATGAAATAGTGGGCTACCTTGATGATGTGCACCAAAATCTTGCAGACACAGAACTCCTCCTCAGAAGTCACATAGAAAATATAGACACCGGAGTTACAAATCTCGATGGTCTTTCTGCGTCATTTGACACCTACATTGAAACATTTTCTGGAATTAATCAATCAGACGCGGAAAAATTCCTGCATCCATTGACAGCAACGTTCGAACCAATTCCTGCGGATGCTGAAGAGAATAAAACAGCGATTGTCTTTCCTATCATCCTTGTCTTTATGATGAGTTTCATTTGCATTTTGTTGTCAAACATGCTTGTATTGAACGAAACGCACAGCCCTGCATATTTCAGAAATTTCCTTGTTCCGGCGCCTGCAGTGTTTTTTATCCTTGGAATTTTTATAACAAACCTCATCCTTGTTGGATTCCAGTTAGGAGTATTTTTTGTCGTTGCGTATCTGAGTTTTGGAGTTTCATTTTTTCTGAATCTTCCAGTATTTTTGAGTGCGGTCTTTATAGGCACCGTGTTCTACATTTTGGTAGGAATGTTGTTTGGATATGTCGTGCAAGACAGGCAAACATCATTGCTCTTCAGTCTCTTTTTTTCGTTGATTATGTTTTTCTTTTCGGATGTTATCTTTCCACTGGAAATTATGCCCCCTACAGCTGCGATGATTGCGCAGTTTAGTCCATTGGTATTGTTAGAAGGGTTATTTAGACAAACACTGTTTTTCGGCCATGGGATTGGTGATCAATGGTTTGGGTTTACTGCAATAGGGCTGTATAGCGGAGTCTTGGCGTGCTTTGTGATTGCGGCGTATTATTGGAATAGAAGAATGAAGTAAGTTTTTAAATTAAAACATGTACCTTCTTTTTTATGATAAAAGATTATAATGCATTTCCAAGGCCAAGAACAAGATTCAATAAAGGACTTGACTTTGCGTTGGGGTATTTAGCTACAAAACCAAGACATATCCTTGATGAAGAAAAAGTTTTTTCATGGCAAGTAGAATCTTTAAGAGCATATGAAAGTGCAGGGTACAATGTAGAGATATTAGAGAAATGTAGTAAAGAGCCGCTTTGGTGTATTTCAGGAGATCTACCTCCAAGCAGTACATGGTTTGGAGAGGTGTTATTTGCACAAGGGAAAGTACCAAAAGTGATAGTATATCAAAATAGTGTTACAAGTAGATTACCCTCGCTAAGTTATGAATTAGCTGGACAATCCGGAGTAGATCATCTTATTGGGCATCTATACCCATTCTATAAAGGGGAAATATACGATGAAGCAGTAGCATGTAGAAATCAATATAATGCCGCGCAAGCAAGGGGATGGAATACAGTTGCTGCAGCAGTTGTTCTTATTCAAGCGCTTCACAAAGAAATTCCTGTTGCAAATTATAAGAGATAAAGTTGCACACTCAGGAGTTACTTCCGTCAATCATCTCCCGAAGGATCAGCTGGTGTTCACATCATCATCGTGTGCAAGAGAGAGTCTTGTTCTAATGTTTATAAATTTTTGTTGGGTTGAATTGAATTCTGAATAAGATATAATGATTTAATTAAATAATAATTAAAATAGATGATGGATTCAAAAGCGCTGCAAGGCGATTCAAGCACCAGCAAAGCGAATAGTTCCCCAACAGCAAGAGAAAAAACACGGACCCGCAAAAGTAAAAATGTCAGGGGGACCCATTGCGGCAGCAATGGGGTTTTATGGAAATATGATTGTATTATTAATAAGAAAAGAGTCAGAAAATGAAAAAGAAACCAATCTACCCAAACATCATCGCAGCATCTTTTTCTGCAGAGTCTTT
>CAYLMH010000068.1:0-3744 GCA_964385055.1 uncultured Methanosarcinales archaeon | reverse complement strand
CAGGCATTTGTTGTTCCAACGCATTTTTTACCAAAAAGTCCATGTTCAACCCCTCTTTTCCTCTTTTTTTTGTTTTCGCTGAAGCACCAGCAACCACACCTTTCGAAAAGTCAGCACGATTGCGGAGTTGACACTATTTCGAAAAGTTTATATAGTACTTCAACTATTAATTTTCTTAGAACACGTTGATTGTTTGCGCCAACAAACAATTATTTTTCATAATTATTAAAACGCTTCGTTTGATTTTCGCCAAAAAGTCAAATGAAGACAAACCTTTTTTTCTTATGATCTCGCAAAATAACTAAGTGAATCTATGATCAAACTTCTATATAAACCTTTCGAATTTGAGGGAATTAGTGTAGGTAAAGTGTATACTGGGATGTGTATGATTAATCTCTGTACAACGGAAGCTGATGATGCTGAATTCTTTTGTTTCGTCCAAGCGATGCAATGCGATCCATATCTATGACATATCCGTGATCAGCGAGTTTGAAAGCAATGGTTTCAACAAACGCGTAACCCCATTTTGCACTATGTAAGATGTGCAAAGAGTTTGCTGTAGGTTGCGCATGAAGCCGTTCAAGGAACCGTTCTCTGTCAAACAATTTCGCAACAATAAGCGTCACATGATCTCTCGCATAGAGCTCTTGTGGAGGATCTCTTAGTGGAGGAAGAATATCCTGCATAACAATTTCATCCAGTTTTTCAGCTTGATGTGTTGCCGCAATGCGAACAACAAAAGGGAATCCCACAACAGGAGCGTATGCACTACTGTAAACATGAAGATATGGAGACTCCTGTGGATTTATTCTCTCAATAAGTTGATAGAACGAATGCCTATTTCCCATAAAAAGGAGAAAATAGAGATTGATTTTAAACTATTGTGGCATAAAAAGAAAAAAAGAAGAAAAAAGTTGTCAAGAGTGGTAAGTTAATCTTAGCAATATTGTGTACAACCTGCTGCACAAGCAGAGGACTTTGAGCGACAATATTCGCAATATACTTTTCCATCAGAACAACTGCTAGCACTAGCAGTTCCTGATACTTGCTGTCCAGTTGATGTTTCAACAAGACCCGCAGCGTCATCTTTTGCTTTGAGTTTAATATATGCCTGCCCAGTCACATCGCCAGATAATCCAGCGCCCATGAGCAACACAAAGATTCCAACAGCCGCGACAACACCAACCATTGCGACAAGATACAAACTTGCTTTATTTTCGTCTATCATAGTTTACACCTTTAATGATTCTCTTCATTCTGCTTTTTGCCAGTTAATTTTCCCCAAAAAGATTTTCCTTTTTCAACGCCTTTCGCGAGCAACTTATTTGTTCCTTCATCAACTGCGGCGATGGTTTCGCGAACATGTTTCTCGATAACAGGAGATGGTTCTGCGATAACAAGCGGGAATGTTCTGATTCTGTTTCCGTATCGTTCAATGTAGGAGAATGTTTCAAGAATATATTTTGGCGGTCGTGGCGGGATTTCGTCAGGATACCCAAGAGTAATAATAACTTCTGGCCTTGCGTATTCTGGAACACCGCAGATGGATTTCATTGCTTCTTCGTCAAACGCGCCGATCCAGCACGCGCCTAATCCAAAATGATGCGCAGCGAGGAGCATGTTCATTGCTGCTGCTGCTGCGTGTTGAACAGAGTATAATCGTTCACCGCGAATACCGTAAAATTGTTTTGATCGTTTGATATCGACGCAAATAACAATGTGCGTCGGCGCAGCTTCCATCCAATATTGTTGCAAGCACGCTTCTGCAATTTGCGCACGTTTTCCTTTATCCTGCACAATAATAAAACGATAATCCTGAATATTTCCTGCAGTAGGTGCAGCCATTCCTGCTTCAACAACTCTTCCTACTTTCTCAAACTCGATAGGAATATCTTGATATTTACGAATAGAACGACGAGTGTGAATACATTCCATGACATCCATGAGCAGTTTTTATGAGAAATAAGTATATAAGCTTTGCTGAACAGACCAAGAATAGGACAAAAAAGTATATATAACCAAAAGAGAATACAGAAATATGGCTCTTGAGCAATTCTATTCATTCGTTAAAAAATACAGTGTATATATTATTCTCCTTATACTCTTTTTTTTTTTTTTTTTTTTCTTACATGCTGCATTTTCTCCTGGACCAACGTATAATGGAGATAATTCTGCGCATTATGCGTTTACTGTCCGTTTAGCAGAAATGCTCAAAGAAGGGAATTTTAGATTATGGGATCCTGATGCAAACTTTGGTTTTCCAATGCTGTACTACTACCAACCGCTGCCGTATTTGATAACAAGTATGTTATACATCGTATTTCCCTTTGTCAATTCACTGTTTATCTACAAATTTCTGAATGTCTTTTTGTTGTCTTGTTTCCCAATAGCGGTTTATTTTGGAGTAACGTGGATGAATTTCGACAAAAAGACTGCACTATTTGCGGCGATGCTTTCTCTGTGTATAAGAAGTTGGGAAAGTTTTGGTTTTGAGATAAGTTCATATTTTGGTTGGGGACTCTATACAATGCTCTTTGGAATGCTTCTCTATCCGTTAGCAGTAGGATATGCAGTCAGAGAATATTTTGGAAACAGAACAATGTTCTGGCCTACTCTTTTGTTATCTCTGACAATGCTGATGCATAGTTTTGTAGGCATTGCTGCAAACATTTCAGTTGCGCTGTTAATCTTTTTTTCACCCAGAACGTGGTCAGTGAGAAATAAGGCAAAAGATGCATTTTACCTCCTCAAAATAGTTTTCTTTGAGTGTCTTCTTGTTTCGTTTTGGATAATTCCGTTGATTACTTCTATGAACTATTATGGAGGACATCCATTTGATATTACTTCTGTATTAGATGGTCTTGGAGCAACAACCATGTTTGGCATGCTCAAGAATGGCATTCTCTTTGATTATGAAAGACTTCCAATTTTTACGATTCTTGTGTTAGGAGGGGTTATCGTCTGCCTCTTTTCAAAGATGATTGCACAATTGTTGGAAAAAGAGAATAAAGAAAATAGAAAAATAATGCTCTATGCACTGCTCAACTTCTTTGCTTTTTTTATTCTTTTGATTGGACCGAGCAATATTCCTGTGTTAAAATGGTTTCCAGGAAATGGTATTATCCATTTCTCACGATTTTTTTCAGGATTGGATTTTTTTGCAGTTGTACTTGCAGCACTTACCCTCACGTTCTTTTATGAAGTCCTTCCCATCCTGTTCTCTGCATACCTTTCATTGGAGAAGAAACATGCACAAGCACTTCTATTTGTTCTTTTGTTTTTGCTTTTCTTGTACTTTTATGTGGACATGTATAAAGATTACAGCAAAACTGCAGGAAGGTTTCCTTATCAAGAAGAGAATGAAAAGTTTTTTGATGCATTAGAGTTTCTTGCCCCTTTGCCAAATGGAAGAGTTCATCCAGAATTCATTATAACAGTCACAACAAATTACCTTATTTATACTATTCCAATGGACGCAGAAAAGCCCGCAAGTGTGAGTCATGCTGTTGGAAGTCAGGATAGCCTTGGATATTTTTATGTAGAACAGCTCAACATAAGCAACCCTTCCATACTAAACCTTGCAAACATCAAATATTTTATTGCACGAAAAGAGAGCAATAATCTCTCCATAGGAAACGTTTCTTATACGCGAGAAAGCAATTACTCCTCATTTGGAACAATGCTTTATGCAAACGACGAATATGAAGTTTATGGAATAAACACAAGCGGTTACTTTGATGTAAT
>CAYLMH010000067.1:0-3784 GCA_964385055.1 uncultured Methanosarcinales archaeon | reverse complement strand
GAAAAAACAAGTAGTGGATGTGTTGAGGAAATAAGATGGTCACACAGCGAGAATACTATCAATATGTCTGGAATAATATTACAGAAAGAAAAGTGCGATCATGGCTGACCGTGCTTGGCATAATCATCGGAATCGCCGCGATTGTTAGTTTAGTGACGTTAAGTAAGGGAATGAATACTGCTGTGCAGGATCAGTTTGAGAAGATGGGAATATCTTCGATTCGTGTTGTTCCTGGTGGATTACATGGGCCGCCGACAGGATCAATTGGATTTTCTATAGGTTTACAAGAAAAAATTGAGAATGTCAAAGGAGTGGATTATGCAAATCCAGTTCTCATTGATTATGGAACTGTGGAATCAAACAGAGAAGAAGAAACAGTGATGGTCAATAGCTATGATACGTCGCTCAGTGAGCGCGCGTTTGTGGATACGGATTTGCAAATAGAAGAAGGCCGTTTTTTTGTTCCAGGAGAGCGCGGCAGCATCATTATTGGCTATGATATTGCGTATGATTTGTTTGACAAAGATATTGGGGCAAAAAATTCTGTATTGATTAACGACCAGAAATTCAAAGTGATTGGGATTTTAGAAGAATCAGGTACAGACGCAGATGACAGAATCTATATGGGTAGAGAAGACGCAGAAGTACTGTTTAACAAAAAAGATGTCGTGAATGTGTTTGTCGTCCAAACCACAAAAGGAATTAACGCAGAAGAAGTTGGAGCAAAGATTGAAGAGGAATTGTTGAAGACACTCGAAGATGAGCAGTTTGACGTGTTTACGCCTGAGCAATTGTTGAAACAGATTGGCGCGATGATTGGCGTTATTCAGTTAGTCCTTGCGAGTATTGCGTCAATTTCCCTTGTTGTTGGCGCAATCGGGATTATGAACTCGATGTTTACCGCTGTTTTGGAAAGAACGCAGGAGATTGGAGTCATGAAAGCGATTGGGGCACCGAATAAGACAATAGTCATTTTCTTTATTATCGAAGCAGGAATGATGGGGTTTGCGGGCGGGGCTATTGGAACCCTTGTCGGAACCCTGCTGTCGTATGGAGTACAGTTAGGTGCGTATGTTGCAGGATATAATTTGTTTAAAGTAACGATTGATGTTTCGATGATTGTCTTAACATTGGTGCTTTCTTTTGTGTTAGGCGCAGCAGCAGGCGCGATTCCTGCGTATCGTGCAGCGCGAATGAAGCCTATTGATGCGTTGAGATACGAATAAAACATATAAACAGGTTCTTGTTCTTTGAGTTCATGAAATGCGAAGTGTGTAAAGGAACGATTCAAGAACATTTTTTGCAGAAAATCATTGGAACTGTGGTTAAAGATGCGAAAGGAAAGAAGCATACGATCTGCAATAATTGTCAGAAGTTGTTGAAAGAGAAGAAGTTGATGTTAGAGAAATTATAATCATATTGCCTCCGTGGCTTAGTAGCTATAGTGACTGCTTCGTAAGCAGTAGGTCGAGGGTGCAACTCCCTCCGGGGGCTTTTATTGTTCAAGGAAAGTAGAAAATCATATGATCTCCTTCCATAAGACTATAAAATAGTAAGGTCATGTATGAAAAAGAAAAATAAGAAGAAGTTAGAGAATTTGTTATTAATTTTATTATTAATCTTACCACTCATTGTCTTCTTCCTAACAATTCGTTTTGAACAATTGGATGATGAACTAAATGAGTTGACTGATAAGAAAGAATTATTCCACCTCTCTTCATTATCTAATCAATTAAACAGTACTTATTGGCTAAATCAAGCAACGTTATTTAAATTAGAAGGACACATTCGGAATGATGATTTTTCTCAAGGTTATTATGATGATGCCTCTATTTATGAACAGGGAGGAATACTGTTTAAAGATAATGCTTTTTCTGACATAAGAGAAGCTGAAAAGATTACTACACAAATTTCAGTGATTACAGAAAGCAAGAATAATTATTATTTCTGGATTAAAGTATTAATTTTACTTCAAATTATTTCTTCTATAGTATACCTCATTATTTTTAAAGAAGATCCTCCGCGACCTGCATAATCATTTTCCCCCACAACCATTAAAAACCAACCTGCATTTTTCTCCAATATGGAACTCAGTACAGAAACAGAGCAATTAGTACAGAAAGCAGAACTAATATACAAGCAAAACTTCCCCCCAACAACCTGCTTCGAAAGAGCGATCTTCTTCAGTTGGTGGTGTGGAATCAATGATTGCGGATTCTGCTACATGTCCGCGTTGCCAAAAGATAAAGTATCAAAGGAAGAATCCATCAGACATGAAGCGAGTATTCTTGCGGAAACATGGCTCTGTAAAAAATTGGGCTGGGAATTTGGTTTTTTCAGCGGTGGCATAAATGCGTTCACTGTAGACAAAGTCACTGATATGGTAAAGAAAATTAACATTGTCTACGGAGAAAAAGTCTGGATCAACATTGGCGCAGTGCCAAAGCCAGTATTAGAAAAATACGCGCCGTACGTGAAAGGAGTAGTGGGTTCTGTAGAAACAGTAAACGAAGAAGTGCATAAAAAAGCATGCCCAAGCAAGCCATCAGCGCCATACTACAAAATGTTTGAAAACAGCCATGCGATGGGCTTGCAAAACGCCATGACGTTTATCATAGGGTTAGGAGAAACCAGAGCAGATTTCCCAAAACTTGTGGAAACAATAAAAAAATATCATATTACCAAGCTGCATTTCTATGGCTTAGTGCCGCATGAAGGAACAGTGTACGCAAATGAAAAACCACCAACTGCTGATGAGCAGGCATGGTGGATTGCGCAAACACGAATCGCGTTTCCAAAAATCGATATTCAGTGCGGCATTTGGAGTGACAGAGCAAATCGAATCTCGTTATTATTACGCGCAGGAGCAAACAGCATCTCGAAATTTCAAGCAATTAAGTTGTTCGCGACAAAACCTGCGCAGGATATTGAAAAACAAGCTGTTCTCGGAGGAAGAGAGTTCCTTGGCTCCCTCACCAAACTTCCAGAGATCAACATCAACGAAATCGATGCGTTCGGCTTTGACGAAGAATTAACAAAGAACATCAAGAAAAAAGCAGAGCAATATCTCAAACTCATGAGACGAAATATCGAGCATCCAGAGAGAACGCAATTGATTCAAATTAAGGAACAACTTTAAAAACCAAATTCCATTTCTTCAGGACTATGTCAAGAGCACAAAGAACATATTTAGACTACGCTGCATGTGTTCACTGCACAGAGCTTGGATCTTTTGGAAAAGACTATGAAAAAGATTATTGTGCGCGTGAATTTCCATTTGCAGATGAACCTGAGCAAGTACGACCATTACCGCATGAACGCTACATGTTAGGGTGTGAAAGGTTTACATGGAATGGGATGCCTGTGCATAGAAAAGCGCATGAAGAAATAAGAGCAGCAAAAGAATACGCAGCAAGCCCGCTTCGAATCCTCGCAGGAGAAGGAGTTGTCTGTGACCTTACCTTCAACCAGCTCACGAGAAATAATGGCTATGGTTCTTCATTCAGAAAATAACTAAACCCAGTTCTTACTTCTTCCCACTGCATCTTTCCACGTACTATACAACTTCTCCTTTTTCTCCAAAGGCATGGTAGAAACAAATTCTTTTTCTTGTTGCCAATATTGTTGTATTTCACTTTGATCTTTCCAAAATCCCACAGCAAGTCCAGCAAGAAACGCAGCGCCGAGCGCAGTAGTCTCTCTATTTTTTGGAACAACAACAGAAGCACCTAAAATATCAGCCTGAAATTGTAACAAAAAAGAATTCGCAGCAGCGCCGCCATCT
>CAYLMH010000066.1:0-3822 GCA_964385055.1 uncultured Methanosarcinales archaeon | reverse complement strand
CTTGAGGGGCTAGTCCCTTAGTGGGTGCGCGTGTTCGAATCACGTCCTCCTCATTCCAATCACAAGTGAAATACCATGAACCAAAAGAAAATACATCCAGAATTGCAACAGCTGATTGAAAAGCTGCGACATACTTCTGCTAAAGAAGGAACCGCACTTTGGAAAACAGTTGCAGCAACACTTGCAGGAAGCACTGCAAAAAGACCAATCGTGAATATCTCACGCATTAATCTTTACGCTACAGACAAAGAAGTAGTTCTTGTCCCAGGAAAAGTTCTTGCAACAGGAGATTTAGCACGACCTGTTCAAGTAGCAGCATTCAGATTTTCCAAAGAAGCAAAACACAAAATTGAAAGCGCAAAAGGAAAAGCATTCTCCATTGTTGAATTGATGGAAAAAAATCCAAAAGGAAAAGAAGTACGAATACTCGGGTAGAAAAACATGATAATTATCGATGCAAAAGATTTAATCGTTGGCAGATTTGCAACATTCGCTGCAAAGCAAGCATTGCTGGGCAATGAAATTGCTATTGTCAATTGTGAAAAAGCATACATCACAGGAACTCCTACACACGTTCTTTCCGAATTCCGACGAAAACGAGCACAGGGAACGTGGGCAACTGGTCCATTTTATCACAGACAACCTGACCGACTTGTTCGACGAATCATCCGCGGTATGCTTCCACACAAACAAGAAAAAGGAAAAAGCGCATATCAACGAATTATGTGTTACATTGGCGTTCCTGTTGATTTCAAAAATCAAAAATTAGAAACTGTCGAGAATGCGCGCATTTCTCACGTGCCAAACTTGAAATACATTTCTGTTGCAGAAATTTCCAAGCACCTTGGTGCAAAAAGAGTAGATGGTGAATAATCATGAGTAAAATCGTACAAACATCCGGAAAACGAAAACGTGCTATTGCACGCGCAACAGTTCACGCTGGAAAAGGAAACATCCTTGTCAATAACAAACCAATCTCTGCAATTATGCCTGCGATGTTACGTTTACGCTTACAAGAACCATTACTTCTCGCTGAAAAACTCGGTGAAGGAGTGGATATTACTGTTACTGTTGCAGGAGGCGGGCCAACAAGTCAAGTTGACGCAGCACGCCTTGCAATCGCACGAGGACTTGTTGCGTTTAGCAACAGCGCAGCGTTGAAAAATACCTTTTTAGAGTATGACCGATTATTGCTTGTTGCTGATGTTCGACGTAAAGAAAACGCGAAACCAAACAGTCACGGACAAGCACGATCCAAAGTTCAGAAATCGTACAGATGAGGCCAAGATGATAATTCAAATTCGATGTTACAGTTGTGGAAAACCAATTGCACACCTCTGGGAAGAATATACGAAAAGAACTGAAAAAGGAGAAGAACGAAAAAAGGTTCTTGATTCCCTTGGTTTGAAACGATACTGCTGCAGACAGACATTGATGGGTCATGTTGATCTCTTAGAAGTTGCAGGACACTTTAAGAAGTTTTGATTAGAAATTTGGGAAGATTTAAAACTTCCTTTTCTCCTCTTTCTATTTAAATGAAACAAAAAGATACATTAGTTGGACTTATCAATGCATCCTGTTTATCTCACATGAGCTCGGCCATAGAAGGTGCTCTTCTTGGTGTGGCGTACTGTGGAAGCGCAGCAGTAGTAAGGGAATATGGGGCTGATGTACAAGCAGTTGTCCCCCTCTTTACAACGACAACATTATGCGTCATTCTTTTAGAAACAGAAAAATACTGGAAAAGAAAAATACCGGTACCTTCTTCTTATAATTTCTCTCACTTTACAACATATATTGGTACTGCTTGTATTGCTGGAGCGGCAGTAACTTATTTTAGTGAGAACATCTAAGGGTGCTCAGTGGCTTATTCATTCTGATATTCTTCTACATACACATCATACAATGCCAAATAGTCTGTATTTTCTGGATCATATTCTTGATACAATCCCTTATTCCAATGAAATGCAACTCTTCTCCATATCTCTTCTTCTGATTCTTCAGGGTTTTGGGAAGTGAATAATTCATATGCTTGGACTGCATACCCTGTCAGAAAACGCTCTAGGTTTTGTTCGGGATCAAATGGATTTGTTAATGGAGTAACATTTTCCATTTCAATCCAATTTCCGTAGTCTTGCATTCGCATTGCATAATAATAGTCTTCATTATCATTGTCTGGCGCATCTAAACAGAATGGGTAAAGAGAACCTTGATACATCCAACCAGTTAGTTTTGTGAGGCCAAGACCATGTGGATAATAGTCTGTGGTAAACGAACAGTCAGGACGAGCTTCATTCCAGTTCTCTTCTCCTTCAATGCCATCATCATAACTGATTTCTGTATTGTTAAAGCTTGATTCCCTTCTTACTATTGCTTTCAGGAACCACGATGGAATATTGTATTCTTCTGCAATTTGTTCAATAATTATTATTATTTCTTCTTCAGCGTATTGTTGTGTTTGATCATTCTCTTGGTTTTCAGTTTCTTCTGCTTCATCTTCTATAGTTGTTTCAGACTCACTTTCTTCTTCATGTTCTGTTATTTCTTCACTTGTATCTTCTTGTAGTGCTTCAAATTGCTCTAAAAGATTTTGTGCATCCGGAACCTCATATTGTTGAAGTTCACTGATCCATCTGTTGATTTCATTTTCCAGTTCTTCATTTTCTTCATCTGAAAGATAATTTTGCTGTTTTATCTCGAAAAGTGCTTGCTCTGCTTCTTCAAGAAACACGCTGTCTATTTGCGTTGTACTTTCTTTTTGCTCTGTTTTATTTTCTGTTGTTATTGTGATTGTATTGTATGCTTGGTTTATGGTTTCTTTTGTGTCTTCTATTTTTTGTTCATCAGCATTTTCTTCTGCTATATTTTCTTCTGCTATAAATAGAAAAAAGAGAATGACGCCAAAGGTTATAATAGCGGTGAAAAGAAATATCCATTCAATCAATTTTTTGTTCATACATTAAGTAATAGTTTTTGATTTATAAACGTTGAGTGAAAAATCTCTTTTCATTTATTCTCTTTTTTTTTCTGATGTTGTGATGTAGTTTTCTTTTGTTATTATTGATGCGCCAATTTCTTTTTCTGCATCTATTCTTGCTTTTCCTGCGACTTGGCCTCCTTTCTGCGCTGCTATTTTGCACTCTGGAAATCCTTGCGCATCTTTATTCTTGGTAATTTCTGTCGTAACACGCTCTCCAAGCATACTGAAGATTAATTCTATAATGGAAGACACAAATAATTAAATACCTCCTTCTTCTTATTTTTCTTTATGTATCCACAATCACATTTTCTATTCCCATTATTGATTGGTTTGATTCTTGAAAAACTTGGTTATGTTGGATATGATTTTGTTTTGATTGCGGTGCTTGTTGGAGTTCTCATTGATTTAGATCATCCACTTCATCATTTCTTCAAGACAGGAGAACTCAGTGTGCTAAAAACCGCAGATGACGCGTTCAAAAAACACATTGATGATCGAACGTTTTTGCATCACAAACTCGGCATGCTTGTTGTGACGCTTTTTTTTATTATTTTCTTTGCTTATTTTTCGTATTGGACACTTGCTGTTGCAGTTGGCTATTATAGCCATGTGCTCCTTGATCACATTACTGCAGATGGACGTTTATTGGACAATAGAACAGATAAAGATTATTTAGGAAAAAGAAAACCAATTTTGCTTTGTTTGTGTGGATATACCGTGAAGATCGCACTGTTTGAAATTGTGTTTGACGTGGTTTGTGTTGTGGGATTGGTTGTTGTGTTTTGGGTATAAATTTTATAAAGCGAATTTCGTTTCTTTCTCTTTATGACCTTAGCAACAGA
>CAYLMH010000065.1:0-4677 GCA_964385055.1 uncultured Methanosarcinales archaeon | reverse complement strand
GGTTAGGAACATGAAGAAATTTTTGCTTAGCGCACTTTTGGTGTTTGTTTTAGCATTGGCAGTAGTCTTTGCAGCAGACCCAACAGTCACAACAAATTGTGCAACTACTGCAACAGTAGGCACAGCGTACACATGTACAGCAACAGGATCAGATAGTGATGGCGATACAGTCACATTGAGCGTTTCCACGCTTTCTGGTTTAACAATGACTAGTTCTGGAGCAATCAGTTGGACTCCAATAGGAAGTCAAATTGGAACACAGACATTTACAGTAACTGGAACAAGCAATGTAAGTACAGATGCTGTAGGAACAGCAAGTGTTTCTGTTACCGTTTCAGGAACAGATATTGAAAGACTTCTTGCAGCAATTGACAACCTTCAAGAGGATGTTGATACAGCGAAAGATGATCTTGATGACATTCAAAATGACATTGAAGACGAAGTCGAAAACTATCAAGAAGCAGTTGACGATAACGACGATGATGACCAAGATGATGCAGAAGATGCACTAGAAGAACTTCAGGATGATCTTGACAATTTTAAAGATGACGACATGGATGATCTTGAAAATGATTGGGACGATGTTGATGACGATTTTGGTCGCATAGACAATGATGACTGGGACGACGAAGACGTTGATGAAGATGACGTTGAAGAAGACCTTCAGGATCTTGAAGACGATATTCAAGAACTTTACGATGACATTGAGTGCTATGAATACATGATTGATGAGAAAGAAGACAATTGTGATGCTTTGGACGAAACAAGCGATGAAGAAGATTCTTCCTCATCCAGTTCAAGTACATCCACTACTTCAAGTACCTCAAGCAGTTCAACTGGCTCAAGTACAACAAGCAGTTCAACAAGTACAAGCGATGATGAAGAAGAAGCTGAAGAAGACAATTCTGAAGCAGTTGAAGTGATTACAAGCACGACAACAACATCTGTTCCATCATATGCAACAACAGCAACAGTCAAACCAACTGCGAAAGCAGATGAAGGATTTGGCACCATTGCATTGCTTGCATTAGTGGGCGTATTATTGTTGATCGTTGTGGTCACCATGATCGCAGTCTTGTTTAGAAAGAAGTAATTCTTTCTTTTTTTCTTTTTATTATTTTATATTCATACTCGTTTGTTTTCTATCAGGTTTTCTAATAATAAAAAATGTATAGGGATTCTCTCAAGGACTGCAAGGTGATTCAAACAATAATAAAGCAAACAATTGCTCAGCAACAAGAGAAAAAACACGCACCTGCAACGCCAACTGTCAGGGGGACCCATTACCGCAGTAATGGGGTTTTATTGTATTGTTAACTGATATTATAAAACAGCAAAAACAAAATGAATACAGAAAAAGCATATGAAAATAAAAAAGGAGAAGATTATCCAAGAGAATAAACATCACCGACGTAAAAAGAGCATAACTTTGCAAATCTTTATATAGCACTGATCATTCGTTTAAATTATGGGTGGCGCACCGTTCCAAAAAAAACCGTTTAAGAAGAAAGAAACGGATAATATGACTGCTGAAGAAATTGAGCAGATGGAAATCCGACGCACAGTAATGCCGCAGGGCAGAGAAGTGTTTGGCATTCTTGAACAGCGTCTTGGTGGTTCTCGAAATAAAGTTCGTTGTTTGGATGGAAAAACCCGTGTTTGCAGAATTCCAGGACGATTAAAGCGAAAATTATGGGTACGTGAAGGAGATCTTCTTTTGGTTGAGCCGTGGGAACATTCTGGTGACGATAAAGGGGATATTATATACAAGTACAAGCCATCGCAAGTTGCGCACCTGAAGAGAATTGGTGTGTTGAAGAGCGAAAGCGAGTTTGAAGAGTTTTAACAAAATCTTTATAAAGAACCCGCTATTTCACAGAACTATCGAGAGATACAGCGGTTTCGGCTTCTGTATACTGGAGAGAAAGACTATTTCTCTACGCTCGCAAAAAAACAACGAGGGAAAACTATGGCAAGAATGTATTCCAGAAAAAAAGGAAAATCTGGCAGTAAAAAACCAATAGAAAAGAAAGTACAAGCGTGGGTTCGCTATAAACCAAAAGAAGTAGAAATGCTTATTGTCAAATTAGCAAAAGACGGAAAACCAGCGTCACAAATTGGGCTTATGCTAAGAGACACCTATGGTATTCCAAGCATCCAAGCATTGCTCGGAAAATCAGTCACTGCATTGTTGAAAGAAAAAGAAATGATGCCAGAAATTCCAGAAGATTTGATGGCATTGATCAAAAAGAGCATTTCTTTGGAAAAGCATCAGGAAGCGAATAAGCAGGATATGACTGCGAAGCGCGGAATGCAGCTTGCAACATCCAAGATTATGCGTCTTGTCAAATATTACAAACGAATTGAACGATTACCGCAAGATTGGAAATTCGACAAGAGTAAAGTCAGATTAATGATCGAATAAGGTTTTTATTTTATTTCTTTTTTATTTTTTTAATTTCGTTTTTTATTCTCATTTCTTATTAACACTCGCTTGCTTTCTATAATCATATTTCAAAAAATTAAATAAAAAATGCACAAGGATTCTCAAGGACTGTAAGGCGATTCAAAAAAAGAGAGGCCAATGCAGTAAAGCAAATCTTTGCTCAGCAACAAAAAAACACGCACCAGCAAAAGCAAATTGTCAGGGGGACCCATTGCCGCAGCAATGGGGTATTATGGAAATAGCAAAGAAATAAGATAAATCAAAGAAAGTAACAAAAACAGAAAATCAAGCGATCGAATCAACAACCGACCGCAATTTCTGCGCAACCTTCTTCCCTTTTTCAGTCAAGACAACAAGTTTCAATCGTCCGTGTTGTTCCAAGAAAACAATATCATGAGCAACAAAAGTATGTAAAACATCGCTCACATCTGTGTACGACAATTTCAGTTTCTTCGCGAGTGTCGCAGTATAATGCGCATGTTTTGTCTGTTCAAGTTCAAGAAGAATCGCGGCAGGTTTTTCTTTGAAAAAAATATTGAGTACAGAGACCATACATTTCTTTAGGACAAAGCACTATTTAAAACTTTACAAAATGCAAATACTCGAACAACAACACATTTAAACGAACCATTCTTGTCCAGAATAATGACAGAAATCCCAGAAGTTCTTTTTCCGCATGAAGAAGTCCGTCCAATCCAGAAAGACGTTATCGCAGACATAAAAGCAGCAGTAGAAAACAAAGAACATATTCTGCTCCACGCCCCAACAGGACTTGGAAAATCCGCAGCAGCGCTCTCTGCAACACTTCCCCATGCGTTAAGAAATAACCTCACTGTTTTCTTTCTCACCAGCAGACACACGCAGCACGAAATTGCAATCAGAACGCTGCAGGAAATAAAAGAAAAATACAACATAAAATTGACAGTCGCAGACATTATTGGAAAAAAGTGGATGTGCCTTTTTCCAGGTATCGAAGAACTCACTTCTGGAGAGTTCACTGAATTTTGCAAAGCAACAGTCGAAGGTGGCAAATGCGAATTTTACACGAATGTCAGAACCAATTTCAAGCTTTCTGTGCAAGGACAAAAGACAGTTGCAGAAGTCAAACAAAATATTCATCACACTGAAGAGATCATAAACATCTGTAGGCAGGATAGCGTCTGTCCGTACGAAATCACCATGGAGATGGTCAAAGAAGCAGATGTGATTGTGGGCGATTATTCCTACATTTTCAATCCCATGATATCCGAAGTCCTTTTTAGAAAAACAGGAAAGACAATGGAGAAGGCAGTCGTGATTGTCGATGAAGGACATAATCTTCCTTCACGAGTACGAAGCAGTGCATCAGTAAAACTCACCAGCATCATGCTAAAAAATGCAATCAAAGAAGCAAGAAAATATCAGTATACCGAAACCTTAGAGTCGTTGGTGAATATCCAGAATATACTCAGCAACAGTGCGCATTCATTAGCAGTTGGTCAGCAAAAATTAATGGCAAGAGAAGACTTCATCCAACAAGTCCAAATGTTCAAAGAGTACAAAAAACTTATGGAAGACCTCACATTCATAGCAGAAGCAGTGAGACAATTGCAGAAGAAAAGTGCGATTGGTGGGATTGTAAATTTCTTGAAATGGTGGGAAGGGCAGTCAGAAGGGTTTGCAAGAATTCTCGAAATAAATCGCTCGCAACAGGAAATTATTATCTCATTGCATTACAAATGTCTGGATCCATCGGCGGTCACAAAGCAAATCATCGAGCAGACACACAGCACAATTATCATGTCAGGAACGCTCACGCCGACAAACATGTATAGGGATATTTTAGGGTTTGACAAAGAAAAAACAACAGAGCATGTCTATGACAGCCCATTTCCAGAAAAAAATAGGATGTGTCTCGTTGTTCCAAAGACGACAACAAAATTCACTGAGCGAAGCGAGCAGCAGTTTAATGCGATTGCCCAAGAGTGTGCAGTTATGACGAATGCAGTGAAAGGAAACTCGATTATTTTTTTCCCGAGTTACGCGATGCGCGACGCAGTGTACAAATATTTCAGTACAGAATCCAAACGAACTATATTCTCAGAAGTGCCAAACATGACAAAAGAAGAGAAAGCAGAACTGCTCGAGCGATTCAAGTCATACAAAGAAATAGGTGCAGTGCTCCTTGCAGCAGTTTCTGGCTCTTATGGAGAAGGAGTGGATTTGCCAGGAGATTTGCTCAAGTGTGTTCT
>CAYLMH010000064.1:0-4792 GCA_964385055.1 uncultured Methanosarcinales archaeon | reverse complement strand
AAACTTCGCGCAATTGGGCATGAATATGGCGCAACAACAAAGCGACCACGACGTTGTGGGTGGTTTGACGCAGTGCTTGCTAAGCATTCTATTTTGGTGAATGGCATGACAGGCATTATTCTTACAAAGCTTGATGTGCTCAGCTCATTTGAAGAGATTAAGATTTGTGTTGGATATGAGTATAACGGCAAAGTGATTGATACGTTTCCAAGCAATGCAGCAATTTTGTCTCAGGTGAAGCCTGTGTATGTTTCTCTTCCTGGCTGGAATACAGATATTACTTCTTGCACTTCTGTTGATCAGCTTCCAGATAACTGTCAAGCATACATTAAGAAGATAGAAGAAGCAATAGGAAACCCTATTTCAGTGATTTCTGTCGGACCTGAAAGGGAACAGACGATTTTTGTTGAGTAATTATTTCTTTGTGTCGTTTTCTATATCCATTCCACATTCGTCGCAGTACGTTGCCTTTTCCTCGAGCTCATTGCCACAAAAGGAACATCCTACTTGCTGGGGGATTTGCATGGCGGTTTTATGGCAAGAAGAGTATTAATATTTTGTTGTTTTGCAGGCTTTTATACCTTACACGTCGTACACTTCTTCAATACTCTTTCTTGCGCAATCTGCTCTGCAACAACGCGTGGCATTTTCTTCTCTTTCGCTGCGCGGGTTAAGACTTCTTCTGTATTTCGTACAATCCGTTCTTCAACTGTGTTAAACATATATTTCTCATCTTTGCCAGTATGTTCTACCCACGATGAAATAACGCCGCCTGCATTCGCGACAAAGTCAGGAATAACAAGAATTCCTTTTTCATGCAACATCTTTTCTGCGTTGACACTCATCGGAATATTACTGCCTTCAACAATCAGTTTTGCTTTGACTTTTGGAACATCGCTGTCTTTGAGTAAATCAGGAATCGCTGCAGTCACGAGGACATCGCAATCCACTGCAATCACTTCTTCAGCAGGATGTACAGTTCCTTCGCCATAGAGAGTGACTGTTTTTTTCTCTGCCTTTGTTTTCGCGAGTTTTTCAAAATCAAATCCTTTTTGATTGATAATTAATCCTTTTGAATCAGAAACCGCGACTACTTTGCCTCCTGCTTCTATGACAAACTTTGCGACAAACCAGCCAACATTTCCAAACCCTTCAATCGCGACACGAATGCCTTTGACATCTTTTTTCATGTGCTTTAACGCGACAAGCATGGAATGGAAACAACCAAATCCTGTACTGCCGAGTTCATGAGGAATTCCGCCAATTGTTTTTGGTTTTCCTGTGCACGCTTTCATGGAACCATTTGCTTTCGCAAAGACTTCCATTTCATGTTCTGCCATGTTCATGTCAGGTCCTGCGACATATAAAGAAGGACAGACTGCTTTTAGCGCTTCGGAAAACGCAGCGACGATTTCGTCTTTCTTCTCCTGCGATATTTTTCTGTCATCTGCGATAATGCCTGCTTTCGCGCCGCCGAACGGAAGATCCGCAAGCGCATTTTTCCAAGTCATTGCGCGCGCTAATCGTGAAACTTCTGTAATAGAAACTGTAGGGGTCATGCGGATGCCGCCTTTTCCAGGACCAAGCGCAGTGTTGTCGATGACGACAAATCCATGCATGCCAATTTTTGGGTTATATACTTCAAGAATCTTTTCCGGACCAAAGTTGTCAAATGTTACCATTGTTATCACTCCTTTTTTTTGTAATGCAAAAATGAAGAAGGTACAGTTTTTATAGTTTGTGAATTGAAGTGCTTTCAAGGAAAGATAACTTTAATCTCGGTAATTTTGTCAAAATCTTTATCGTCGGTGAATATAATAGAAACGTTATGTTTTAACATCGTTGCAACAATCCCCGCATCCATCGGAAGAAGGCCATATTTTGTTGAAAGTGAACAGGAAAGAAGTTCATGATGAACACTATTTTCCAACACAGTAAATTGATGTCCAAGAGAAAGATAAAACTCCATATATTTAGAGTAAACTTCATTTCGTAAAGCAGCATTTGTTTTGATTTCAGCAACAATATCATATTTTTTAGTTGTAGAAAGTTTTTCTGCTGCGGAAATCCACAACAATTTGTATTTTAGTTCATTTAAGACAAGAACACTTGTAAAAAAATCGTAGGAGTCATCATCAAAGAGAGAAGCTATTTTTTCCCAAACTTTTTCCTGCTTTGTTAAAAGAAAGAGAAAAATATTTGTGTCAACAAAAAGACGTTGCTTCATTGCATATTCCCTGCAATAAGCTGTTCAGTAACACTGTCCAGTTCTTTAATATTCTTAACACCTTTATTTCCAAACAAGCCGGCAAAATCCTTCATCTTTTTTTTAAGCGGTATAAGAAGAACGCCACGTTTAACAGGGATAATCTCCACCGGAGTATGAAGAGAAAGACCTGCTAATTGCCTAATGTTTTTGGGAATAACTATTTCTCCTCTAT
The DNA here is from genome assembly GCA_964385055.1 of uncultured Methanosarcinales archaeon. Taxonomy (GTDB): domain Archaea; phylum Nanobdellota; class Nanobdellia; order Woesearchaeales; family DSVV01; genus JACRPI01. The sequence continues at coordinate 2,351 of CAYLMH010000064.1, read as the reverse complement.
CTCCTATTAGTTTTATTGTGATGCTCATACAGATAGAGGGAATTCTGAAGTTTATATATTTTTCTGATTTTTTACAGTTATTCTGAACTTTTTAACAACCTTTCTTCTTTTATTTTTTTGGCAATTTTTTTTGCTTCTTCTATTAGAGTTGGGACCATTTTTAACTGTCGTTCGTATTCCACCAATAACCGTTGCATTAGCTCTATTCTTCTTTTGATAACTTCAGCGTTTACTTTATTCTTTTCTGTAAGGAGAAGTTGTTGTTCTTCAATTCCTAAATGTAAGCTTTCTATTGAGTCACGTAGTTGTTTTTCAGAATAGATAAAATATGATGCCGCTTCATGTACATCTCTGTCAATTACTAAATTATAAACCATCTCGGCAAGTCTTGCTTCTATTTCCTTTGGATCTAGATAATAAAGCATTCTCTTAGAAGTTAAAATAGCCATTTTTGGTGCAAACTTTTCCAAGCTTTTTGTAAAGAGTTGGTTTATTATAAACATGACCGTTGCTCCTTTAACTCCTGCAAAAATATAACCAAATATAGGAGACGATGACAACTCTTTTCGTATAATTCCTATAATTTTCTCTTTGTACTCTCTTTTTCCAACATTTTCTGGCAATTTAATCATTGTTTGAAATGGATATTTTCTTATACGAAATTGTAAAAAGTGTTGATACTCATGGACTAAAATACTTCTTGTATTTTGATTCTGATCCAGATATTTACAAGCCAAGTCTGGATTTTGCTTTATTTTATTCTCTGCATCTTTTGACTCGAAAAAATTAGAAATATCAATTATTATTTTGTTAAAATATGGATGATAGTTGGCAACATCCAACCTTCCAAATATGTGCTTTAGGATCTTGTAAACAGGAGTATTATAGACAACACGAACTTGTACATCAGGTATTTCTCCTTCAAATTCTGGATATTTTGCGGTAACAAATTCCCTTAAATAGATAAAGGTTTTAGGGAATAACTGAGAAAAATATCCTTTCTTAATTAACATACATCATTCTCCTTTTTGTTCTCCAAATTCTTTCTTCACACTATTCTCCAAATATTGCACCAACAATCGCAATCCCACTCCTGTGGATCCTTTTTGCATGTAATCATTATCTCCATCTGCCCACGATGTGCCGCCAATATCAAGATGGAGCCACTTGCTGTCTCCGACAAACTCTTTCAAGAACACTGCGCCTGCAATCGTGCCTGCTTCTCCTTTTGGTCCACCAATATTTTTGATATCCGCGACATCGCCTTTGATACTTTCGCTGAAATCATCAAATAATGGCAGCTGCCAGCAGCGTTCAAATGTTTCATTTCCTGCTGTAATCATGCGATCAACCATGCTTTGTTCATTGCCCATAATCGGCGTGACTGATTTTCCAAGTGAGACAAACGCTGCTCCAGTTAGTGTCGCGATATCAATAATTTCTTCTGGCTTGAACTTTGTCGCGAAGTGTAACGCATCTGATAAAATTAATCGTCCCTCTGCGTCTGTGTTCATAATCTCTACTGTCTTTCCATTGGATGCTTTAACGACGTCTCCAGGTTTTACTGCAGTTCCAGAAGGCATGTTTTCCACTGTTGGAACAATCGCAACGAGATTTATTGGCAATTTTAATTCTGCCGCAGTCTTAATGACATTAAGCATAATCGCGCCACCTGTCATGTCGTGCTTCATTGTTTCAATGGAGCCCGTTGGTTTGAGGTTTATTCCTCCTGAATCAAAGGTCACTCCTTTCCCGACCAACGCGATTGGCGCTTTTGCTTTTGATCCTCTGTACTCTACAACAATTAACGCTGGTTTTTGCGCGCTTCCCTGACTAACTGCAAGAATACAATTCATTCCTTGTCTGCGCATATCTGCTTCATCAAGAATTGTGCATTTCATCCCACACTTTTTCGCGTACTTTCTCGCTGTTTCTGCAAGATAGGTTGGCGTGACCAGATTTGATGGACCATTCGCAAGATCTTTGACTGCGTTTGCATGTTCTGTGATGATCGCAGCACGTTCTATTGCTTTTGTGATTGTTGTTGGGTTCTCTTCTGCGTCCAAATAGAAGAATACTTTTTTTGGTTTTTTGTTCTTTGCTTTTTCCTGTGTTTTGTAAGTATCGTAAAGATATGAACTCAGGACTGCTCCTTCTGTCAACGCAGCGTATGCTTGTTCTGGCGTGATGTTTTTCAATCCATAACATGGACTCATGATCGTGAAATCCTTTTCTTTGTATTGCTGCAACCCTTTGACCATCTTTCCCGCGAGTTTTCTTAAGGATTCCAGTGTGACTTTTTCTGGGTCTCCAAGACTTGCGAGAACAATTCGCTTTGCGTGAATTTTTCC
>CAYLMH010000063.1:0-5013 GCA_964385055.1 uncultured Methanosarcinales archaeon | reverse complement strand
AAAGAAAAAGGAATTGAGCTGAAGAAAATTGTTCCTGAAAAACTTGCTTCTGTTGTCGCTGATAAAAGTAAAATCACGCAAGTGCTTACAAACTTATTGAGTAATGCAGCAAAATTTACTCCTAAAGCAGGGAAGATTACTGTTCGTGTGACTGATCGCAAGGATTCCATTCTTATTTCAGTGAGTGATACAGGTATAGGTATTGCGAAAAAACATATTCCTCATCTCTTCGATAAGTTCTACCAAGTGGAGTCCCATCTTCGTAGGCAACAAGGTGGAACTGGCTTAGGATTGCCGATTGTCAAAGAGATTGTTTCTTTGCATGGGGGCCTTGTGACTGTTGATAGCAAACCAAAGAAAGGAACGACGATGAGTTTTACTATTTCCAAGAATCTGGCAAAACCAAAAAAAGAAGAAGAAAAACAAATGAAAATGGTACAAAGCACTGTTGTGGAGATGTGATTATTCTTCCACAATTAATGTTCCACTCATTTCTTTATGTCCTGTACCACAGAAATTGTTACAACGCCAGGTAAATGTTCCTGCTTGTTCTGCAACAAAGGTTACTTCTTCATCTCCGCTGATTCCTAGTTCTGGAATTTTCATGCCATGTATGCCATCTGCATTGTCAATGATAATGTGCACTGTATCTCCTTTGTTCACTGCAATTGTGCTTGGCGTGTAGCCGAACTTGACTGCTGTAATAGTGAATTCTTTCACCGTGCTTTCTGTTGCGCTTGTTTCTTCTGCAGCAGCTTCTGTCTCTTCAACAGTCTCTTCTATAGTTGTTTCTTCGGCGCTTTCTGTTGTTTCTTCAGTTGATTCTTTTGCAACAGCTTCTTCAACAGGCGCAGTTTCTTCAGCGGTGACATATCCTGTTATTTCTGCTGTTCCTTCTGCAGTTGTTGTTCCTTCACTCTCTGTCCCACACCCACTTATTACAAGAATGAGTGCCAGAATCGTAATATACAATAATTCTTTCTTCATGTGTATCGCCTCGTTTTTCTACTATTATATTTCGTAGTGATCTTTGTCCTCTATTTATTGTTTGTGAAATATAGTATGCAAACCTATTTTTCATTCCCACGCAGTCACATTTTCTTGTTCATTTTCTCTCTCTTTTTGAGAAAAGTATATTAATGAGAAATTCAAAATCTGTTGTATGCTTAAAGACGCAACCAAAATCACGAAATTGAAACTCGGCGCATTGTTCAGCGGTGGCAAAGATTCCATGTTCGCAACCTATGTTGCAACGACCTTTGGCTGGGATGTCGCGTGCCTTGTTACATTGAAATCCGACAATCCTGAATCTTTCATGTTTCATACTCCAAATATCGACATTACTTCTTATCAAGCAAAAGCAATGGATATTCCTTTGATTGTCGAAAAGACTTCTGGCAAAAAAGAAGATGAACTCGGCGATCTTCATGAAGCATTAAAAAAAGCAAAAGAGAAATACGGGATTAATGGGATCATTGTTGGCGCGCTTGCTTCTGATTATCAACATGAACGCGTCAACCGTGTTTGCGAAGAATTGCAGCTCAAAACATTCGCGCCACTCTGGCACAAAAATCAAGGCATGCTTCTCAAAGAAATGATCGATCTTGGGTTTGAAATTTATATTAGTTCGATTGCCGCGGATGGTTTAAACGAAAAATGGCTTGGGCGAAGACTTGATGCAAAGGCGTATACTGAATTGATGCAGCTTCATCATCGCATTGGTTTACATCCTGCTGGCGAAGGAGGAGAATATGAATCCATTGTTCTCTATTGTCCATTCTTGTTCCACAAACGACTTGCGGTGAAGAAGGCAGAAAAATTCATGGAATCTCCGTATGTGGGAACGTACAAAATTGATCACGTGGAGCTTGTCCCTGTCGCATGAAAAAACCACTCATTGTCGCAAACTGGAAAATGAATATGACTGTCGTCAAGGCAGTTTCCTTTGTCCATCGTTTTCGCGAACTTGTGCAGATTTCTAATTCTACTGTTATTCTTTGCGCTCCATTTACTGCACTGAGTAGTTTGCGCTATGAAATTACGAAAGGAACAACTGGTTTTAGTGTGCAGCTGAAACATCCATTATTTCTTGGCGCACAAAATATTTTTTATTTACCTGAAGGCGCGTATACAGGTGAAATTTCTCCTGCCATGATCAAGGAGCTTGCGGATTATGTTCTTGTAGGACATACTGAGCGTCGTCGATTGTTTCATGAAACAGATGTGGATGCACATAACAAATTGCTTGCCGCGTTCTCTGTTGGTTTAACCCCTATTCTCTGCGTCGGTACGTTTGTTGGACAAAAAGAAGGTCTTGTGAGCTCTTTTGTGGAGAAGGATCTTGAACAACAACTCAAAACGTGTTTGACGGGATTACGGTTTGACGCGAAACAAAAATTAATTATTTCTTATGAACCTCCTTCTGCGATAGGCACTGGCGCTCCTGCAGATCCGCAGCGTGTGAATCATATTTGTTATTTTATCCGACGACAGCTTGATCAGATGTTTGGCGCTGCTGTTGCTTCTGAGACAAAATTATTGTATGGTGGAAGTGTGACATCTAAAAACGCAAAAGAGTTTCTTTCGCACAAAGAGATTGATGGATTGCTTGTTGGCGCAGCGAGTTTGGATGTTGAGGAATTTGCACGAATTGTGAAGAGTGGTTGATTCGAAGGGAGGTTCTTTTGTCTATGGGAAGTTATATCGAATTGAATGATACACTGCAGCTTACGACAGCACAAGGATTTCCAAAAGAATTAGATTTGAAAAAACACTTGGATAAACCGTTCACTGCAGAAGCATTCAAAGGTAAAATATTCTCATTTAAAGATAAACCAAACATGCGAATTTTTCATCCTGCTCCCACAAGGTGTTTCTTAGTCCACAATATTGATGGTAAATGGTTGTATTGGGGCCATTGTCATATAATAGAACAGACAATTCATGCAGACACAAAAACAACTTCTGGAAAATTTGTGATTAGTAAAATTTACAATCCTGAACATCAGAAATCCATGAGCATATACGAACCTGATCCAGGAAAAGAGTTCTTCTAAATAGTTTTTGCGTAAATCTCATTTATGTCTTCAAGAGATTAAGAATTTCTTTTACATCTCGAATAATACAGTCTGCTTTGCTAAACTGTTCATCTTTCTCTTTTTTGTCTACAATTGCAATACAAAACATCCCTGCAGCTTTTGCTGCTTCTACGCCGTTCACTGCGTCTTCTATGACTACACAATTTTTTGGTTCTATTCCTACTTTTTTCGCTGTTGTCAGGTACGGTTCTGGATTTGGTTTTCCTTTTTTTACATCCTCTGCGGTGACTATCTTTGTAAAGTGCTGCTTAATATTGTGCGCTTCAAGTATTTTCTCTGTAAACTCTCGAATTGCAGACGTGGTTATCGCAAGGACATACTTTTTTTTGAGTTCTTGAAGTACTTCTTCTGTTCCTTTGCGGAGCTTTATTACTTTCTTTACTCCTTTCTCTAATTCTTCTCTTTTTATTCTTCTGAATTCTTCCACTAAAAATGGAACTTCATTTATTGGTTTCCCTTTTGCTTTGAGGTACACTTCAATGCTTTCTTTTGTTCTCATTCCTGCGCAATATAAATTATATTCTTCTTCTGTCATGTTACAATTATATCTCTTGAACAACTGCTTTTTTATTTTATAATGCAAGTCTTCACTTAAAATAAGAACTCCGTCCATGTCAAAAAGAATTGCTTTGATTTGTTTCATTTTGTATCTTTTTTTATTCAGGCACAGTCACATATAATTTCTTTGTTGGACCGTATTGTGTTGATCCAGAACTTCCACAGGCGTTACCTGTGCAGATTTTGAGATTATAGCCAAACGTTCCAGAAGGAGCGTCATCAGGCACTGCAAAGAAAATACTGACGACTTCCGCGTCTCTATTTTCTAAAGTGAGTTGTTCATCTCCGAGTGTTGGCCATGTGGTGCAATATCCTGTTGCTTCTGTATCGCAAGAAGAGCCTGCGTTTGCGTTGCAGAGTTCAGTTTCATCTTCTGCGAGCGCTTCTGTGCAAGTGATGGAGATGTAGAATGTCTGTGATGAAGTCGTGTCAATGTTGTTGAGTAATCCAACGCCAATGACATCTGTTTCTCCTCGTTCAATACTGTACTGTGTTATTGGAAGACTGATAAGTTCTCCTGGTTTTTTTAACGCAGTAAGAATATTCTGTTCTGTTTGTTCATCAAGCGTTCCTTTGTATTCCGTTGCTGTGCTGAAAAGACTCGTGACAAGATAGAAACCAATGCCTAGCACGACTAATGAGAGTACAGTTATCACGATCATGTTGACGCTGAGTTCGACTGCTGCGGATTTGTTCCAGTATGTTTTCATAAAGTTACTTTTTGTATTATCTTAGATAAATAGTTATTGTTTTTTTTTGGTTATTTTATTTCTATCTTTTTTTGCACTAAACAGATATACAATAAAACCCCATTGCACTTTGGTGCAATGGGTCCCCCTGACATTTTGAGTTTTACTGGTGCGTGTATTTTTCTTGCTGAGCAAATAGTTGCTTTGCTGTTGAGCAATATTTACCGTACTGCTTCTTGAATCGCCTCACAGTCCTTGAGAATCCCTAATTTTTTATTATTTATTTCTTAAAAATCTAAATTATGAAGATAATCCAAAAGAAGAGAATTAAAAAAATAGAAATAATTATTCACTTGCCTTAATGATCTCAAATTCTTTGACGATCAAAATGGTGAACAAGATTAAGACAATGCCTCCTGCGATAATCAGGGTAAAGCCTTTGTACATCAATTCTGGCGCTCTGATCATCAGATACAATCCAAACGCCATGATAATGAAGCCGAGCCACAGGAATTTGTCCAAAACCATGCGCATGATTTCAAACTCCTGATCTGCAGTCATTCGTCTTTTGATCTTCTTCAAAAATGATGGTGTATTTCCTTTTGTTTTCTTTTTTGCCATGATTGTTCACCTTAGCTGATGACATTCAAGAAGAATGTCAATGATTC
>CAYLMH010000062.1:1365-5554 GCA_964385055.1 uncultured Methanosarcinales archaeon | reverse complement strand
TTTTAAAAAAAGATGATGACATACTCCTCTTCAGGACAAGTTATTATTTAAACCTTTCTTTTCTCTGTTCTTTTTGTGGATAATTTTTCGTTTACATTTCCTCCTAAGTCCATTTCAACGTTTTCAATATACCTTTCAACTTTCAAAATGTCAACAATGTGTTTTCTTTTAAAATGAATAAAACTATCGCGCATGTATTGAACAGCGCCATGACTAAAGCCCTGCATAGGTCGGATCGCAAGCTCGTAGAAGAAATGATATCCTTCAACTTCGCGCAATTCTTTGAGTTTTGTAAAAAAGAAAAGCGCGATGGCAAAGCGAAGCAAGAATGAGACAGAAAACAGGAATGTAATGTCATGAATCCCAATCCAAACAGAAACAACATGCAAACCACTGCCCACAAGCGCGCCGATAAAGACGGCGACTGTGGTCATAACGTTGTAATACGCGTTGTAAATCATTCTATATTTACTTCCCACAAGATCAAAAACATAGTTTGCGGTTGTGAGGTTAAAACCTGCCCAGACAACGCCAGAAAGTAATTCAACAAAAAGCAGGTAATAAAAATTTGAAGAGAAGAGCCAGAGAAGAGGAACAAAAGGAATAAGAAAACCAGTAAACACAAGCACGCGTTTATTGCCAAAGCGATCAGAAAGCGAACCCCAATGACGAAAAACAAGGAATCCTCCTGACGCGCCAATCGCAGTCATAATAGTAAACTGCAGGTAAGAAAACCCAAGGCCGCCTTCCGCAACAGTATGGAGCATATAAGGTGTGAAAAAAGGAGCCGCAAGGTTGACTGCAAAGCTCATGAGACACATGTACACGACATATTGACCAAAAGAAGTCTCATAAATGTGGCGGATAAAATCTTGAAATGTAACACCCTCAAAAGAAGGGATTTTCTTCACTTCTTCGCTTTCATGAATGCGCAGAACATAAAGGAGAGAGAGAAGCTTTGCAATAAATGCAACAAAAAAGAGAATACCATATGCAACCCATAAATTAACATCAGAAAGAACAGAAAGAAGATACCCTCCAAGAGTTGCTGCAAAAAACCCAAACCTTCCTGCGGTCTGATGTTTTCTCCCGAAGAATTTACCGCGCGCGTGTTCAGGAACAATATAGACAAGCCAGCTAATCCATGCTGGATTGAAAAAACCGCCAAGCATATAGTAGATACAATAAGAAATAATGAGCGCGACAACACCTAAAGAAGGAAAGAGGAGAGGAACAAGAAAAAGCGGAAGCCAGAGAAGGGACTGGTAGAAGAGAAATTTGACAATAACTTTTTTTCTATCGGGAAATGTGTGAAGAACTTTGACAGAAAAAAGCTGCGTGAGGGCGCCAAGAAGCTGAGGAAGAGTAGAAAGAAGACCAATAGAAAAAGCAGATGCCTGTAAAAAGAGTGCGAAGGGGACGAGGAACTTTTCCGCGATGTTTTGGGTGATGCTTGCTGCTCTACATTCTAAGAGAATTGCGCGAAGATTTTTTTCAAGCGTTTTTCTGTCATCAGATGGTATATGAATCGTCGTTGCTGCTGTCATGAGTGTCCACACACCACCCTTCTTTTTATGTTTTGTTGAAGTGAGCGAGAGTTTTTCATGAAGCGCCCCAAAAACACAAACAATAATAAACAACAAGACAAAGAATAATGCCATGAATCAACAAGGGCATAAATTACACAGTACCCACGATCCGCATCAAACAGTAAAAAAGGGAAATTATGTTACTATCCATTATGTCGGAAAGTTTGCGGATGGAACCATCTTTGAGACCACAAACAAAAAACCATTGCGATTTCTTGTCGGAGAGCACACAACTATTCAAGGATTGGAAGAGGGAATTGTGGGAATGAAAGTGGGTGAAAAGAAACGAATAATTACTCCACCAGAAAAAGCGTATGGGAAACACCACAAAGACCTTGTGCAGGAAATTCCACTGAGTAAAATACCGCGAGAAATAACACCTTCTGTCGGCATGGTGCTCAAAAAAGAAGCAAAGTCAGGGACAATGATTTATACAAAAATAATCAAGATCAATAGGGAAAGTGTGATCATTGACATGAATCATCCGCTTGCGGGAAAAACATTAGTGTTTGATGTAGTTGTGATGGGAATTCAGTAAAAAGCTATACAACAATTCTATACAACCGAATACCACCGGAGTATTCTCTGGTGAAGTGGTATGAGCGTTGTGCTCAAGAACCACTGAGTATTTAGTTCATGCCACCGGTCTTTAACCGGTGGTTCTTGACAAATCTAAAGAGAATAAACTTCTGTACTCTTGTCAGTCATTTGGCGAGCAACACTTTTTCTAACAGCTTGCATATCATTAAAAGCTTTGTTCGCAAAAACAGTGCCAAAACGAATATTTGAATTAAGATAATGCGAGTGAAGGGCGTGTGTAACAACGTTTTCAGTCTCTTCCCTGCAAAAAGGAAAAGGAGAGTCTTCTAATAAACAGGAGAGAGAATCTGGAAAGTATTGCTTCCCATTATGGAGCAATTCGTAAAGCTGCACAGCAAAATCAAGAGCGCAAAGACCATGATAAGAGCCATGAACCAAAACAGGATCTCGCTGCTTTTGCATGCCACGTAAAAGTCCAACATATTTTTCCCAATCATCTGTACTGATAGTTCCATAAGAAGCAGGGTAAAAAGGAATATTGAGAACATACGAACGAACTCGACGATCAGCGGGAATAAACTTCTCCAAAAAAGCATCATGATGCCCTACTTTAGGATCAACCACATGAAGAGCATACTCCGCAGAAGCTGCAAGAGCTGATAATCTATCACAATACTCCTGAAAAGCTCGTGAACCACGAACTTTGCGTTCCTCTGCAGGAAATCCTGGATGAACAAAGACATCATACTTTACCATAATCACTAGAAAGTGGGGAAAATTTATAAATCTTGCGAGAATTTTGAAACAAAAGAGGACAGGAGAAGACATGACAACAAGTGGATTATACTATCGAAAAAGAGTTGCAGAAATATTGTGGGGCAGCCCCAAAAGAGAAACAGCACCTGAAGAACCTGCAGCAAGCGTTACTATTGAAAGCACTTCTTTGCATATAAACAGAGAAACAAAAAATATTGAGCTTTGTGTAACAGGAATGCTTGAACGAAGAGACGGGACTGTAATAAAAGACCAATATAAAATCAGTATCGCAATGTGGGAATATTCCGGAGCAGTTCCGAAAGGCATAGAACAGGAAACATATGAAGAAGTAATGGAAACAGAAAGAGATGCATTATTCGCAGACTACCTTGACGTGTATGTTCATCTGTCTGACAAAGAACCAATAAAAATAACGAGAAAAGAGTATCTCCAAAGAGAAGGAGAAGGAATGATTATAGAATACCATCCTCTCCTACAAAAGTTAATAAATCATCAGGCAACGGTTTACGCAAAAATGCGAGCATGACAAGCGGAAAAAAAGTTGCAAAGAGGAGAAGAAAGTGATGAAATAGATGTAGTAATAAGAGCAGCAGAAACAAGACCATCCGCAGACGCATAGTGTTAAAGTATTTCTTTCAAATCCTGCATGCTTTTGTAAAGTGCTTGAATTGTTCCAGGATGTTCTATTTCCATGCGAAGAAGAAATGGTTTTAACGGATGTTTCTTTGCAACAAAAGAAATCTTGTGATACTGACAATAAAGAGAGAGTTCTTCATCTGTTAAGACAGAGAAAAGGAGCAGCGTATTCTTTTTTTGCTTCAGAAATTTTTTTCCAGAAAGAAGATGCTCCAAATACGCAACAGCGTAATCATCAAGCGTTTCTAATAAAATAATGGTATCACTCTTTTTAGATGAACGCTTGAGAATATTGAGAGGAATATGCATAACGTGCTGCGCAAAATAAAGAGATGCGGAATGCGAAGCAACAACACGCTGCGCTCTTTTGAGCGGATGATCCTTGAGATATTTCCGAACACGCTTCTCAATAATGTGACTAAAACAGAATGTGCAAAAACGATGACTATTATTAACATAACCAAGTTTCGTCGGAATCTCTTTTTGACAACTGAGACAGTTCATAGCTGAGAAAAACGACTATAAAGATTTAAATCTTTCCGTATGCAAATGATAATACTGCTTCCGCAAGGATGTCTAATGTATCATAAACCGGTTGTGAAATATCTTTCTGCACTTTCTGAACTGTTTCCATAAGCATCCGTGGA
>CAYLMH010000062.1:0-1355 GCA_964385055.1 uncultured Methanosarcinales archaeon | reverse complement strand
TGTGAAATATCTTTCTGCGTTATTGCAAGAGGAAGCTCTGTACACCCCAAAATAACAGGCATTGTACTTGTTTTATCAAGTTTTTTTATCAGAGAAAGAACAGCAGTTTTTGTGTTCATAGTGATAGTACCGCTCATTACTTCAGCTATTAAAGCAGTGATAGGAAAATAATCTACAGCATCAGGGAAAAAAGAATGAATTCCCTTTTCTTTCAGTTTATGTTCATATAATCCTAGAGAAAGAGTTGTTTCTGATGCAAGCACAAGTACTTTCTGCACCTCTTCTTTGTTTATCTTCTGTGCAGTCTCCTCAATGATGCTTAAGATAGGGATGTTTGAATTCTTTCTCATTTCATCAATAAAACAATGAACAGTATTGCAAGGAATAACAATACATTCTGCTCCTGCTGTTTCAAGCACAGAAACTCCATGAAGGAGTTGCTCTAATACTTTAGATGGATTTATTATTCCAGTCTCATCAAAACCTTCAAGACAAAGAGAGTATAAGATGATACAAGGATACTCTGTATCCTGAACTGCGTTGTACTTTTTTTGTGCCATAAAAACAATTTTTTGATAAAAATGTGCTGATGCTGCAGGTCCCATCCCTCCAAGAATTCCAATTTTTTTAGGAGCCATAAACATCATCTCCTGCAAAAGACATTGTTCCTTTCATTTTCTCGACTTGAATAAAGAGGGTAAGCGCATCTGGAAGAGAAGGCAACAACGGTGTTTGTTTGTTTTGAAAAGAAGCAGAACTACAAAGAGTTGAGGCTCCTGTAAGTGGATCAACAGTGTAAAAGATCGGATAAACCTGTTCAGGGTTTATTCCCAGCTTGCCAAGAATTGTTGCCGTTGCTTTTTGTTGTGATGCATAAGCATTTTCAAGAACAGTGACACAACAGACAGCATGGTTGAACTTTTCTTGGTATAAACACGCATCCAAAAGAGCGCACATATACTTGTCGTTTTCTGGATTATAAAGAGGAATTCCGTCTTTCTTGAGAATGACACGCTTTGCGTTCGAATTATATGCTGCATAATCATTTGCACATAAATACTCTAACGCTTCTTTTGCGTGAGTAACAAGATCTGCTTCATAAACAATAGAATCAGGAATATACCCTTTTTGCGAAATTTGTGCGATATATGTTGCAACATCAAGAGTAATCGGTTTTTCTTCAAAAGTAGGATTATAATTATCAAGAAACACCCATTTTTTTACTTGTCCTCCAAGCGCATCGAGATAATGAGCAAGCAGAGCACCATAAATAATCCCCGCAAAATGAGTTTCTGTAGGCTGTTCATTCCCCCCTCTCTCCCCTGCTTCCACCACTACTGTAGGGCGCTGGCCGT
>CAYLMH010000061.1:0-5783 GCA_964385055.1 uncultured Methanosarcinales archaeon | reverse complement strand
ATCATTGTCGTTTCCTCCTCACCCAAATGTATAGTAAAGGGCATAGGCTTCTGAATTCACCAGTCCTATTTAAAGTTTGTGTCTCCAACGACGGAAAGATTTATATAGAAACATTCTCAGAAAAAGAGGAGAACTGAAAGCAAAATATTATATGAAATAACTTTAATTTTCGGATATATAAATAAAATGTGTAAAGTTATTTCATAATAAGTGAATCACTTTTTGCGAGTTACTTTGTTTCGAAGATTAAAGTGATTCACTATAATAGAAACTTAAGAAGAAAACTAAAAAGAAGAACAAATCCAAAAAGAGGTGTTTGTCATCGTCAGCTTTGAAAGTCTTGGAAAAAATGTCGCATCACTGATTTCTGCAGAAGCCGCACGCTTAGGGGAATCAGAAGAAAAGTTGCAAGGACTTCGCGGTGATTCTGAGCGAGTAGAACATTTGATTCACGGACTAGAAGAACAACTTCATTTTCTCGCACGCATGGAAGCATACATGAATGGAAAGACTCTCAACATTATTGGTGAACTGAACAAACTTCAAGGTCTTTTAACCGCAAAAGAAGTCAACCTTCAAACTGCGCACAAAAATTTCAAAATGCAAGACAGAACAACGAGCGACGCTGAAGCGCACAAAAAGCTCGAAGCAGAAATGCGAAAAACCGGAGAAATGATTCGCAGACTTGACGCGATCATCACTGAGATTAAAGCAGTTGAGAAACGAATAGTTAACGACGCGCAACGCGACATGAGCACACTCCGCATGATAGCAACTGAAGCAGAACGAGGAGCATAGAGGTGACACTGATGGAGAAATTGTTTTTTTCGAAGAAAGGATTTATTGGATTATGGGCAGATGTTTTCAAAGGATTTATCACTGGATTGATCTTTGGGATTATTCTGATGATATTGCTTGTTTTAGAAGTGATTCCTTTCCCTATTAGTTTTTGTGGGTAGGGAGAAGTTCTTTTTTTGTTTTTTTCTTAATGCTCACTACTGCTTGTTCCATTTGAAGTAAAAATTTATTCTAAAATAATTCCCCAATGTGCCACGTCTTTTTTTGACGTGGCACATTGGGTCCCCCTTACAACACAAGGTCTTGCTGGTGCGTGTCTTTGTTTTATTAGCGATTTTTTATTGAGGAGAATAACTCATTGAGAAAAGCAGAAGAGAATAAAAATGAATAAAAAATTAAAAAAGAAAATTAAAAGAAAAAATTACAACGCATTTCGCAATTGTTCTGCTTTGTCGAGAGAAAGACTGATCATCGCATCAATGTCTTCAACAGTCAACGCAGCATCGCCGCCTTTCTGCAGCGAACAAATTGTTCCATCCGCAGTTGTCGTGACTGTTAATCTCGCATCAACACACGCCATTTCTTCCTGCAATGGGTCAACAATATAATATTTTCCCACTTTCAGAACAGTAATTGGAATTGGCGTCTTACTGAGCGGCAACTTTTCTCCTGTTTTTTCTTTGTAATTCACTTCAATGCCATCATAACTTGGGAACACAGTGTCCTGCAATGCTGCAATCGCCGCAAGGCCTGACGCATCAAGCAAATTGCCTGCATCATTTATCGTGCAGATGTCCATGGAAACTCCCCAGACTTTTTCTCCTTTTTTCAAGCAGAGTTTTTTGACATCCAACGCTTTACTTTCCCGTAATCCTCTATCCACCACACGAGCAAGCTCAATTGCTTCAATGCTTGGCGGACCTGCTTCAAAACGAGAACTTGACAATGGAAGAAGTTCTGCATTGACCATAATGATTCCTTCTTCAGGCGTATCAGGGAATGGTTTTTCTACAGAAAGTTTTACTCCTGCAACAACTTCTGTGTCTCCAATCTTTACTGACGCAGACCCTTCTGCTGTATTGGAGATTCCATACGTCACTTCAACACTGCGAATTTCGTCTGCTTTTCTACCATCTAAACGGATTCCTGCATCCAACATCTTTAAGAGATGATCGCGTACTGGGTTTTTCTTATTCATTGCCTTCACCACTCACACTGTATTTTTCTTTCAACGCTCTTTTTTGGATTTCAATAATTTCCTTGCACGCTTCTCTGCCTACTTTCAAGGCATCGACGAGCATGTCTTTTGTAATTTCTCCATCCATCTGGAGGAGCGAAATTTCCTGCGTTGAAGGAATATACGCAATTGGAATATCCGCAACTCCTTGCTCACATTCATACGCTTCTTCCAAGTAATCAAGATCAACGACCGTTGTGCCATCGACTGTTCCTACAGAAACCGCGGAAACAAGATCTTTCATTGGAATGCCCGCATCTGCAAGCGCGATAGACGCCGCGCAAATTCCTGCGCAACGGCTTCCTGCGTCTGTCTGCGGCAATTCAATGAAAACGTCAACGACTGCATTTGGAAATTCTTTAAGGTCTACTACTGGTAATAGCGCTTTCTCTGTCACCATGGAAATTTCTTTCGCTCGCCTATTTTGTCCTGGCTTTACTCTGTTGCCCATTCCTGAGAACGGCATCATGTTGTAATTGCAGCGCAAGATACCTGTACTTGGGTCTTGCAAAAATTTCGGATGCAATTCTCGTGGACCATACACTGCTGCGTACGCAACGGTATTTCCAATTTTGAAATATCCAGAACCATCCGCGTTCTTAATCACACCTGCTTTTGCGACAATCGGTCGAATTTCCTTCAGACCGCGTCCATCTAATCGTTTTGTATATGCCATTATTTCACCTTGTAATTTGTATTGTTTTCACTCTTTTATTGTTGTTGCTCTTCGTCCATTGGACCCTGGCCATCCATTTGTTGTTCTCCTTCAAATGGCTGCTGTTCTTGTTGTGGGAATTTTCCACATGTTTTTTCCAAGAACTCGGTGATCCTGTCTGTCAATCCAGAAACGTGCGATTCTTCTTCTATCTTTTTGATTGTTTCAATCGCAATCACTTCTTGCGCTGGTTCTCCTGAAATCCAAATGACTCCATTTTGTCCAACGATGATTTTACATCCTGTTGCGTTCTTAATCAAACTGACCATGGAACCCTGCTTACCAATAATTCTTGGCACTTTATTGCAGTTCACATAGATTAATCTTCCTCCGTAGAGTTTTCTTAATCCTGGTCCTTTCGTACTCAAATCCACGAGTTTTTGCGATGTGACATTCACAATCTTCGCGACAACGATGTCTCCAAGATTAAAGAATTGCGTCAAGTCTGCTCCTCTCGCGATAAAGTCGCTTGTCGCGTCTTTCATCGAAAGCATCGCGCTGTACGCGCAATTGATTTCCATGCGCCAGCCACTCATCATCACGTCAATAACTTTTCCAATAATAACGTCATTACGCTTTGGCGCGTATCTGCCACTTAATGAAATTATTTTTACTGCTCTTCCATCTACTGTCAACAAGCCAAGTCGGCCTGCAAGAATCATATCATCTTTCCTATACGCGCCTTGCGCTGGAAGATAATCCATTCCTTCTGCGATCTGTTCTCCTGGAACAACAACCGCTCGTTCTTCTACTAACAATTTTCCCATTGTATTCATCTCCGTATATTCCATCTTTTTTTGAGTGTTATTCACAAAACAATTTGTTTTCAAAACAATATTATCCACAAAACAACAATAATGGCGGCCTACGGACAAAATTCTTTGAATTTTGTCCTACGCACCACCCCGGATGGGGCAACCCCCGGTGCGTCGGCGCCATTGTTGTTTTGTGATTACTTTGACTTTGTTTTTCCCTCTACGCTTTCTCAATTTTCAGCGTTTCTGCTTCTACTGCCCCATGCGTCATGCTATTAAGCTGGTCAAACAGCTCTGTCTGCATTCCTGCTGGAATTTCTATTGTTGCTTTCCAACTGCCATCATTCATCCATTCTTCTTTTATGATGTGCGACATTCCTTTGATAATGCTGTATGTTTTTCCTGCATACTGCCCTGGAATTCTCACTGACATTTCTTTTCTCTCGAATTTAATCGGCAAGATTGGCTGCAATTTTTTGACAATCTCGTGAATCTGTTCCATAATAGGCTTGTGTTCATCAATGTGAATCTTTGCTTCTGCAAACGCAAGCTCAATTCTTTGAGGAGGGTGCGGCAAATGTGTTTTTGGATCAACACCATTCCTGTGCACATACGCAAGAATTTGTTTTCTCTTGTCATCAATCTCATGCTGCTTATGCTCCGCAGTAACCTGTACTTCCCCTTTCTTGAGAATTATTTTTGCGATTTCTGTTGCATCTTCTGTCCCGAAAATTTCCATCATACGATTCTGCGACGCGACAATGCCTCGCTTTGCTTCTGTGAATATTTTCTGCGACGCAAGAACATCATTCATATCAACATTTTTTCCACTTTTGAACGCAAGCGCGCTATCGCAATCAACAAGGATTTCATATTTGTCTCCATGTGTTTTCAACCGCGCAATTACTGCTTTATCAACGTCAACCATTTTTTCACCTTCTTTTTACTTTTTCTTTCCGTCCTTTAGTTCACCAAACGCTTGACTTACTTTTTGTTTTGGCACTCGCGTAAACTGTTTTTTTGGACTCTTTATCATGACACAATCCACTCGCTCAATACTGAAGTTTTCTTTCAATACTGCCTGAAGTGTTCTTATCGCAAGCTTTAAGCCCTGATCCACAGTCATGTCATCTTTGTATTCTTTGTGAAGAATTTCTTCTCCTTCCTGCTCTCCTTCGCCAATGACTGTTGCCTTGTACTCAAAGAAAATTCCTGTTGGATCTGTTTCATACAAATGCGGACCATCAATGTCAATTCCCGCGATGAGAAGAGAAACTCCGAATGGTCTTAAGCCACCACTCTGCGTGCAAACCTGCTTGAGGTCACAAACATCCTTCACAATACCTAATGTATCAATTGGACTGTCAAAGGTGACTTTGTACTGCTGCGCCTTAAGCTGCGCTCGTTCAATAAGGACCCGCGCATCAGAAATAATTCCTGCTGCTGTCGCGCCAATATGCTCGTCAATCTGAAAAATTTTCTGAACACTGTCTGCAACAACTAACGGATCAACGATACGCTTGTCTGTCACTAATAAAACACCGTCACTACAAATCATTCCGATTGCTGTTGAACCTTGCTTAACTGTTTTTTTTGCGTATTCAACTTGAAGAAGTCTTCCATCGGGGCTAAACATCGTGATTGCCCTATCGTATCCCATCATCTGATGATTCATTTGCTGTTGTTGTTGCATTTTGGCACCTCAATTTTTTTCTTTATTTTATGCTTTCTCGTTTAATTATTTGAATTATTTCGCCTTTATATTTTCATAAAGGATGAATTGTGTATGTGGTCTTTGCTTGTGCGTGTTTTGTGTTTATGCTTAGCGATTCTTTTTTATTTTTTTTCTTCATGCAATATAGTCATTCACTTTATTGAGCATTCCTGACGCGCCAATACTTTTGACGATTACTCTTTGACTCTCAATGTTTTTTATGAATATCAATGCTGCACGAACTTTGTTCAACGACGTGTGGCTTACCCGCAAGATTCCCTTATTGCCATTATTCTTGACAAACAAAAGACCTGCGTCACTTATTCCATCAATACCAACATATTCCTTCATCGCGTCAAAGATCGCTTTTTTTATCGCATTCCAGGAGAGCTCTTTATCAGCCAATACCTCAAATGCAAGATACCGTTTGCGTTCCCGCAATGTTGGCAACAATGGTTTTATTCGTGCCATCACTTGTTTTGCCGTTTGGATACTCCAAGGCAACCTCATAATACAACATTCATTTGTTGAGAAAGAACATCTGTTCTTATTCGTTTTTCTCTC
>CAYLMH010000060.1:0-5818 GCA_964385055.1 uncultured Methanosarcinales archaeon | reverse complement strand
ACGCAACTTACTTTCATTTTTGGAATCTATGGAAAAGAAATAGTATAAAAAAGGTTCTATTTTAGGCAGTGTGTCGTTACATAATCGCTTTTTATGCTCTTGCTTGTTCAAGAACGCCGTAATAAAACGCCTCGTACTCTGAAACTATCTGGACAGGACTAAATTTTCTTTTTGCAATCAATTTTCCTTGCTCTCCAAATTCCCTTATTAATTGACGATTATCTAAGAACCATTTCATGTAGAATATGAATTCTTCTTGATTACCTATTCTAAAGAGATATCCGTTTTCTTCGTGAGAGACAACTTCTGGAATTCCTCCTACTCTTGAGGCAATTATCGCATTTCCCGCATACATTGCTTCAAGATTAACAAGCCCAAAAGATTCTTTTTGAGAGGGAAGTAACAGAACATCCCCTGCTTTCGTGTATGCGGGGACTTCGTCTTCTCTTATCTGTCCTGTAAAAGTAACAGAATCCCCTATTTTTAATTCTCCAACAATTTGTTCAAGATCTTCACGTTCCTCTCCATCTCCAATAATCATCAAATGGCAATCTTTTCTTCTTCTTTCAGAAATAAGTCTTGCCCAGGAATAAAGAATGAATGGAATGTTTTTTACAGGACGTAAATTAGAAGAGTGATAAAAGAGAATGGTGTCATCAGGGATATTGTATTTCTTTCTCACTCTTTGTCTTTCATCATCATCTTTTTCATAAGGTTTTGGATCTCCAAAATTATAAATTACTGTGCCATAATTTTCTAATCTAAAGATGCTTTTTGCAACATTTTGAAGATCTTCTGAGACAAAGGAGATTCCATCCGCTTGACTCAAGCGTAATTCTAACGCAGGGTTCATAAGTTCGTTGTATCCATTTATAGAAACATCTGTTCCATGATTTGTAATCACTGCCGCTACTCTTCTTTGTGGTGGGATTCCGTCCATTCTTTGTTCTCTGTTTATGATGTCTCGAGCATCAACAACCGCCGCTCCATGCGTTATAGCGTAATGCGCGTGCAGTATGTCTACTGGATTGTCTTTATTTATTTGGTAGACTTTTCCAGGAAAGGTGAATCCAAGGGGGTTGACTCGTAGTGGTCCGCGCTTGAGATTTTCAACAGGATGAATTGCCATTAAGACTTCATCTTCTTCACTAAGAACTGTTTTGTCATAACTCACAATGTGAATGTGGTGACCTCTTCTCGCAAGTTCCCTGCCTAACTGTAAGCCCATAGCACCACTCCCTCCTAAATGGGGTTGCGCGTAAAGAATTTTGACTATTGTAAGTTCATCTTTCATCTTTATGTAAGATACTGTCAAAGCCTTTTAAATTTTTGCGCTGTTTTCTTTACTTTTCGATAAGTACATTTGATGAAGAAATCACTTCTCTCCACTATACAGCCAATTCCTCAAAACAAGCGGAGTTATAATTGTGGTGAGCAAGCTCATTAAGACAAGCGAAACATAAATATCTTGTTTGATAAGACCTGCGTTGAGACCTATCAACGCAACGATCATTGCCACTTCTCCTCTTGGGGACATGCCCCATCCAATGATAGACGCGTCTTTATGAGAAAATCCTTGAAGCTTTGCTGGAATGTAGCATCCTACTCCTTTTGTTATTACTGCTAAAGCTGTTAACGCAAGCAAAAATCCAACTACTCCTAACGTCAACGCATGGAAATCAGCGAGAATACCGAGTGAAACGAAAAAGATAGACGCGAATATGATATGTAAATATTCCGCACCTTCCTTATAATTTTTGCCATGCTGTATCATTGTTCCTTCAAGAGCCATACCCGCGATAAAAGAACCGACAATGGCAGAAAGTCCCATAAGTTCTGAAATCATTGCGTAAAAAAATGCGAGCATCATCGCAGAAATAAAAACAAACTCCGGAAATTTGTTTGCGATTTTGCTTTTGTCCACTCTTTCCAGCATCGGACTCAAATATTTTATACCAACGTAAGAGGCGACTGCTAAAAATAGGACTGCTTTTACCAAAATAAAAACAGTTGACGACCAAGAAAACGCTCCAGCAACAATTTGTGTTGAGATGGACAATGCGAGAAGGCTTAACACATCATCAATGACCGCAGCGCCTATGATTGCTTTTGCTGCCTCTGTTTGCAGCTTGCCCATTTCCTTAAGAACATTGGCGGTTATCGCGATGCTGGTTGCAGTCAACGCTGTTCCGACAAAAATAGCACTTCCAAAGCTATATCCAAAAAATGTGGTCAGGAAAAATCCTCCAATCCATGGAACGATGACACCTACAAGGGCAATAAGAGCATATTTCACATTAAAAATGTCTTTCAGCTTGAATTCCAACCCAATAACAAAAAGAAGGATTATCGCGCCTAAATGAGCGACACTTGCGACAAAATCTGTGTAGGTGATAAGCCCCAATAAACTTGGACCAATGATCACACCGACAATTATTTCTCCTATAACTGCTGATTGATTTATTCTTGACGCGAGTAAATAACCTGCTAACGCTACAAATAACAATAAACTCATCTGAAATTCTATTGTGGTAAATAATGTTTCTGTCATTGTTATTGTAAAATTATGGAAGGGGATTATTTATTAAGTTTCTTGTCTACAAAAAAACAAACTTTATATAGAAAGAAAAGCAATAACGCGCATTCAACCAGCATGAGGGGTGAGCGCATGTATTTTTTCGATGATGAAGATGAATGGTAATGAGTTCCTTCTTATTATTTTTTTATTTTTTCTAGAATTTATCCTTCTACTACGGCAATTCCACCATACAACGCACCTTTTGTTTTATACGTCCAGACTTGTTGTCCTGTTGCTGCTGTCAGCGCATACACACTATAATCCGCTGAAGGAACATAGAGCATATCTTCATATAACGTGACGCTGCCAAATATTTTTCCGCCTGTCTTTACTTCCCAAACAAGCGCTCCTGTTGCTTTATTCAACGCGTAGACTTTGCTGTTTTGGCTGCCAAAATATATATAATCATCATCAACTGCTGCACTGCCGCTCATTTCTGCGTTGACTTGGTATTTCCAAACCAGTTTGCCGTCTTTACTGTTTACAGCGTAGAAATAGCCATCACTGCTACCAAAATAAATGATTCCTTCGCTATCCACAACAGGCGTTGTTCGAATACTTTTTCCTGCCTTAAAACTCCAGACAGCGACTCCATAGTCTTTGTTGACTTTGTATAACGTGCTTCCTGACGCAACATAGATTGCGTCTGTTGTGACTGCAGGAGCAGCCCAGATTTGTGTTTTATCTGTCGCAGTAAAAATCCACTTTGCTGTTTGCTCTGTTGTGTCTACTGCAACTAAAGAACCTACTTTCAAATATTCATTAACAAAATACGCAATTCCGTCGGTGAGAACAACATCGGACTTAATATTGTTTGCAGTGTATGTCCAACCTTCTTCTCCTGAACTGATCGCGTACGCGCCAAACGTTCCTGCGTTATCTCCTGCGTATACATAGGAACTATCTGCTGCGACACTGCCTTGTATCTTTCCTGTGTCTACTTGCCATGTTTCTGTTCCGTCATCGAAATTGATCGCGTACAGTTCGCTTGCTGTTGTTCCAACGAAAACTGTGTCGCTTGTTGTTGCTACTTTTGCTTTAATATCGCCGCCAGCATCGAATTTCCATGCCGCGCAACCACTTGTTGCGTCTAATGCGTAGACAAAATTGTCGTTTGAACCCACGAGAACATAAAGATCTGGCGTGCTTGTGCACGCGTTTTTGAGAATAACTGCTCCTGTGAGAAAGGTATCTCCTGTTCCTCCTGTCCATTGCGCGAACGCAGTTAACGCGATAATAGAAAGAAGCGCGACAACGCCCGCAATCATGTTTTTGTTATGATTCGCGCAACGAGATTTGTGTTTCTTTTTCTTCATTGGTTGTTTTTGGAGAAGGAGGTATTTATAGTTTTCTGGAGCAGCATTATTGATGTCCATTCTTGTAACTTTTAATAAGTGGTGAATTTAAGAAAAGTATATAAAGAAGCTCTTGATTTTTCTGTTTATGGAAGCAGTTCATAAATCTATTCAAGAAACACGTCGTTTACTTGCTACTGCACGGACGTATGCTCTTTATTCAGATACTCTTACAGAAAGAATTTTGCGAGTCATGAATGAAGATGCATTAACGCAATCCCACAAAATTGGGAAGGGTGATCCGAGTGCTTTAGAAAATATGCGTGCTGCTTGGGCGTATGCAAGTGATAATTTTACTGGTCGCTTAAGTCATCATTTTATTACAGAGATAGCAGGTAGGATATTTCCAGGTAATGGTTTTGAGTATAGGGTAGTTCATCTTGGTCGAGAGCGCCCTGGTCGACCCGCAGGAGATTTTTATGTTTATTGCCCGCCTCATAAAATAGCGGAGCGTATGGATGAACTTTTAGATTATGTTGCGACGTCTCCAAACGATCCGATCTTGAAGGCAGCTGATTTTCATTTTGCATATGTTACTATTCAGCCAATGAAACAAGCACACAAACGCACTGCTCGATTTTTACAAAATCTTTATTTGCTTCATCAAGGAATCCCTCCTGCGCTTATTCCGTATGCTGAAGTAAATACCTACTACGCGTTGCTTGCGGCAGCTCAAGAGGCATACAAAGCTCGTGTTTCTTTTGGAAAACTACGTTATGATTCTGTTCGATCTCCTGCGGAGCAGCATTTCCTTGAATATCTTGTTGATAAAACAAAAGCAGGTGCAGAAGAGCACAGTGCAATAGTAAAAGCACAAAAAATGTATCGGATAGATGCAGACATCCGTGGAAGTTCAAAGAGAGGCGTTGATGCTTTGCGAAATGTTCTTAAAAGAACATTTCGAGCACATGGAGTTATTGCTGAGATTATACCAAGCTATGAAGCAGAACAGCTTCTTGTTGTTTCTTCTGTTCCTGAAGAACTCATTATCGGGGCTCTCTACAAAAATAAACCAGCGTATGTCAAATCTGTTACTGTTTCTGATGTAAGTAAACGCTAAATCAGGTTTTCTACCCTTATTTTTTTAAATCAGTTCATATTCTTCTCTCTTTTATGGCAGTCACCCTAGAAGAAACAATCGTCCATACAGCAAAAACGATTCGCTCATTAGGATATACTGGACAGGAAGACATTCCTTCTTTTCTTCTCCAGCCAAAATATGCTCTTTATGTTCGTATTCCAAAACACATTACTGCGTATTTGGATCATTTTGGCGTTTCGTATCGACTAAAAGAGCTTTCTGGCGCTCTTTGCGTGTTTTATGTTTGGCTTAAAACAGTTGACGATATCTTGGATGAAGATCGTGGTTCTGGAGAGCATATTCTTCGAGCATTTGATTTGGAATCTCCTTCTCCAGAAGTTCAACAAAAATTAGATGAACCTTTTTTAACAGCCGCGGTTTCGCAATTATTGGGGGATACTGGTTCTTCACAACGCGGTACTGCTTTTGATCATCTTTATGATCTTTATATCGCTGCACGCGCTGAACATGATGTTGTCACTGCTCCTGATTTTATTAGTAAAAGAATGCGTGTTGGAAGAAATACTTCTCTTCTTTCTCTTGATATAATTGCGTCGTATGTCTCTTCAGATTCCTTCCCATTTCGAGATTTTTTAATTCGTGCTGGTGAAGTTGGAACGTTGCTTGACAGCGCGCTTGATTTTGATCGCGATCTTGCCGCGAATCAATTTGCATTTTCTTCTCCTTCTGAAGTAAAAAGAGCATTATATTTTTCCACTGCAAAACATGCTCTTGGCTTGCTTTGTTCGTATCCTTTCCTTCTTCCCTATTATCTTCGTGGTTGTTTGAGTATTCCTCAGCACA
>CAYLMH010000059.1:0-6126 GCA_964385055.1 uncultured Methanosarcinales archaeon | reverse complement strand
ACAAGCACAACCACTTGTTCTTCAAAGTAGAGCCAATCCCACAAGCAATGATTGATGCGATCAAAAAAGGCGACTTGCCTCTCAATTCGCGGGTTAAGAAAGTTGATCTTGTCATGCGAGACAAACTTGTTGCGATGGGCATTGACATCAAACTTGCAGCAAAAGTCAAAGGGTTCTTCAATTACAACGTGATCTTTGAGCAGACTAAAGGGCAGATTCACCTTGGCGAAATCATGGAAATGGTTCTCGACATGTTTGAGGATGTCATGAACGCAGGTCCACTCGCACGCGAGCCATGCTTTAAAGTCATGGTTTCTTTGATGGACTGTAAGTTGCACGAAGACGCAATCCACAGAGGTCCTGCGCAGTTGTACCCTGCTGTTCGTGAAGGTATTCGCGAAGCAATGAACGCTGCAGCTCCAGTGATGTTCGAACCAGTACAGATTTTGCAATTCGAAGCACCAGTTGATTATATGGGAGAAATTTCCAAATTGATCGCGAACAAACGTGGTCAGTTATTGGAGATGGATCAAGTAGGAATCATGGTTGTTGTCAAAGCAAAACTTCCAGTTGGAGAAATGATTGGAATGAGCAACGACTTACGTTCTGCTACTGGTGGACGAGGAAGCTCCTCTGTTATTGATCAGATGTTTGAGAAACTCCCTGGTGAATTGCAGATGAAGATTATTACACAAATCCGAAACAGAAAAGGTTTGAGTGAGAATCAGTAAGCAGATTTTTTTCTTTTTTCTTTTTGATCCTTTTTCTTATGGAATAGTCCGTTCAACAGACCACTCTTTAGCATACTGCAAAAGAACACCAGTACAATTTTCTCCTGCGCGATACTGTCGTGCCTGTTCAAGGCCAATGAGTCTTTTAAGGATGTGAAAGTTTGTTCCTTTGTGTCCGAAAATCGCAATTTCATCTTCTGGAGTATGAGATGCAACAATCTTTTCTATTCCTTCCCGAACTCGCTGTTCCATCATTGCGTGAGATTCTCCTTTTTCTGGACAATATAAAGGATCTCGTAATTGTGCTTTGAGATCAGCCATAAGCTCTCTAATCGGTTTTCCTTCAAGAACTCCAAAACTTCTCTCATTAAAATAAGGAACAGTGATAATAGGATAAGAGTTTTGTGTTGCACGTTGCGCAGTTTCTTGTGCTCGTACCAAACCAGAGGTATACACTGCAGCAAGTTGCAATGCTGCAAAATAAGAAGCGAGGGCATCTGCTTGTTGTTTTCCTATTTCGTCTAATGGAATATTTGTCTGCCCTTGGAGAAGTGCTTGTTTATTCCACGACGTTTGTCCATGACGAAACAGATGAATTTTCATTCCTGTTGGGAACGAACTCATCCTTATAATGATATTGACTTATTTTCAATCGCGCACAAATAATTTCACTCTCTTCTTTTCATCAACAATAAATCCTTCCAAAGAACGAAAATGAATAGATTCTTGTAACGGAATTTTGTTTTGCAGCAATGCGTACGCTGGTTCAAGACATGGTCCATGCGTGATAATGAGCGCGTTTTGCCCATCTTGCAATCTTTTTATGGTGTTGCGGATTAATTGCGCAAGTTCTGTTCCAGAATCATATTCAATGTCTGCGTCTTTTTCTATTTTTGGATCATGATTCACAATTAATTTTGCTGTTTCACTACATCGTTTTCGAGGTGATGAAATTGTGATGGCAAACTCAGGGAGAAGTTTTCCAATCATTGCGCATTCTTCTTCTCCTTTTTTTGTAATCCCGCCAGTGAGAAGATTCTTTTGCGCATGACGAAGGACAAAGACGTGTTTCATACACTCTTTGTGTTGTTTTTGTTTTTAATGGTTTTGCTTCTTGGAGAACAGCAGAAATAAATCTCATTCCCATTTAATATCAAGTGTTTCTGCTCGTTTGTACGTTGTAAATTTTATAGAAACTCCTGCACTTCTATACACTTCCTTCAACACTTCTACTTGTACTTCTCGCGGTTGAAATGCTGTATCCAGAAGTGCTTGTTCAACAGGTTCTGCAAGTTTACTATAAGGATTTTCTCTTCTGTCCACAACTAAATCAACCATTATCTTCATCATTGGTTGTTCTCTTTGCGCAAATCCTGTGTCATATTCCCAAACTCCTTGAGGATCAACGATTCTTGAAACAACAAATCCGTACCTTCTTTGCGATTCTTTTTTCCATCTGTCGTGGGTGAAAAGATCTGCGTCTGATGGAGGAAAAATTTCCCATGCAGTTGCAGGATGTGTATGGTACATGTATATTGTTTTTCTTTTGTTCTTTTTCATCACTTCTTCTACTTTCTTCTTATCCATAATTGCAAATGTCTCTGCTGCGTATTTTGTCACATCATACCATTCTCTTCCATCATAAATCCAGATTTCTTCGAGACAATTCTTCTCTGCATTCTCGCGAAGTTGCTGCTCATGAAAGTATGGAAAATTATAGAGAACTTGTTCGAGATTTTCTTCTTCTGATTGTTGTGCTTTTCCTTCTTGTCTTTCTTCTTTCTTTGTCTCGATTGCGCTTTCTGTTGTTTCTTCTTTATTCGCACAGTGAGGAAGAAGAATTGTTCCTGCGACTGTCACCGTGAGAAGGTCGTAAATAAGGACTGCTCTCCCTAGATTTCTTCGTTGCTCGGAATTCAACATCATAAGCACTTCTTTATTCTTGTGTTCCTTTCTTATACTGGAGTTGTCTGAGAATTTTTCCTAGCGTTCTTATTTCTTTTTGTGCATCTTCAAGCTCTCTTTGATATTTATCAGCAAGTTCCACAAAATCATTGTCTATTGCTTTTCTTTCTTCTTCTTCTGCTTTTGCTACATACACTCGATACGCGTTTTGTGTTCTTTGAAGCGCTTCTTCTAACAAATCATGGAATTCAGGATTCGGTCTTAACGTAAGATCTGCAACACCAAGTAGGCTCTCTGCGTACAATTTTATTTCTTCATATATTCCTGTTTCTGCTGCTCTATTTAGTTCTTCATAAAGGCCTTCTAACATAGTTCTAACATGCCTTTTAACTCCTTCTTCTTTCGTTAATATTCCTACTTCAGGTTTACTTACTGCTTGAGGACCGTACCCAATTTGGACTGCAATTTCTAATACTCCTGCAACTGTTTCTTGATCTTTCCTTATATCTTGGTATGCTCTTGTAAAATCTTCCATATCAACAAGCGCAACTACGTCGGTGTATGGCGCATTTTCCTGCGCAACACGCCAATGTGCAGCAAGAATTCCTTCTACTCTCTGGATTCTCTCCCATTTTAAACACTCTTGAACAAATTGTTCTAGTTTGCTTCTGTCATATTGTTTTACCATGTGTCATCACTCATTTCTCATATGTCACTATTTCTAATCCCTTTGCTTCTCTTTTTATGTTGAGGAATCGGTTTTCATTTGTTATTACGGTGATTGGTCCATTGTGCGATACGAGCAACAATTCATCTAAATTAGAATGTTGTTCGATAATCTCTCTAAAATTTCTTATTACTCGACTCCTCATTTGCTCGTATGATTCTGCAATAGAATCTTTATCTCCATCTTTGATAATAAAGTCATTTCTTGCGCCTTCCCATAATGCTCTTTGTCTTCTTTCTTCTCTCAGGAATTCTGCATATAATTGTCCGTCCAGTCGTCCAAAGCATTGCTCATACAGTAACGCCGCGTCTCGGATTTCATATCGCTTTCTTGTTACCCGCTCTGCTGTATCTCTTGCTTGCTCTACAGGTGAAGTATATACCGCAGCGAGTTTGACACGGTCAAAGAATGTTGCAAGTGCATCTGCATCGCTTCTTCCTCTTTCACTTAATGCAACGCTTGCTGCACCAACAAGTAGTCCTTGTTGTTGCCATATTGTTTCTTGTGCTCGTAATAAGTATATTTTCATTTTTCATCACTTTTTTGTTTCTTTTACTCTATCTTCTTTCCAAACGTGCCCGCAACTAACAACGGGAAAATAATCGTCGCGTCACCATGCACTTTGACATGCTGGCCGTTTGCTTTAATTTTCCCCCATGTAATTGCTTCTTCTGTCATTGCACCTGAATCTGATCCATCAAACTCATCTGCTGTATTAATATAAACCGCATATTCTGCGCCGTCACGGAAAATGTTTGCGTTGAGGATGTAATGCTTCGCAACGCCTGCGCCTAAAATAATTGTACCTGATTTTTCTGCGTTAAGCGCAAGATCCACAATCTTTTTTGTGTCTCCTGAGATTTCAATCTTGAAATCAGGATGTCGCTGTTTCATGAAATACACAAGGTCACCAAACGATCCATCTGTTATTGCTGGACAAAATACAGGGATGTTGTTTTTTGCTGCCCAATATAAAATAGAGTCTTCATGATTTTGTTCGCTCGCGATTTCTTTTCCTAACTCTCTGCAAATATCGCTTGTCGTGTGAGTGATATTTTTCTCTTTTTGCTCTTTATAGAGTCTGTCTAAAAATGGATTGATAAATTTTTCAAAATACAAGTAGCGGTCATTTGGAATGAAAATATTTCCTGTTCTGTTAATTCCTTTTTCATACATGCTTCTGCCGCTGACATTGAAAATCCCAACTGCGAATGGCTTGAGGCATTTGATCATATCTTCTTCTATACCGCCTGCTGTGGTGACGAGGACATGCACCATTTTGTGTTTGACTAAAAATTTAATGACTTCTCTGATTCCAGAAGTGACCATGTTACTTGTGTAGCCGAGAAAAATCGTCGCGTTTTCTTTTCTCATTTCTTCGACAATGTCCATTGCTCTTGCAAGATGCGCTGCCTGAAATCCTGTTGTACCGTAACTCTTCAGGAATTCGTTGATATTAAATGGCTTTTCAAAATCATATCCTCTGACTTTTGGAAGATGTTCAACATCTGGAGCAGGAGCTACATTGTAGATTTTCTGATCTTTGTATTCTTTTGGTGCTTCTGGCATTGTTCTCACGCGTTATGCTGCAAGGATATGATCTAATGACTCTATTAATTCAGTTATACTTTCGCTTGGTTCATCAAGTGCAATGCGAAGAAATCTATCTTCTCTTAAAAGTAATGCGTCTCCGCAAAGCGTTAAGACTCCTTCTTCTTCTAAGAGATCTTTGCATGTACTTGCATCCATTCTTTTTAATTCTAACAATCCAAAATTAGCACGAGATGAGTGGTATGCTATTGCATCTTGGTGTGATGCACTCCACTCTTGCATTTTCCTGTTATTTTTTTCTATTGCCGTTATTGTAGCATCTCTGTACTTTTTACTGTTCAGTTCGATTATCGCAGCTTCAATTGAGTTACAGGAAGGGCTATGTGCGTATAATGGAATTTCTGCGACAGTTTCCATTCTTGTTGCTGTAAGATATCCTACTCGCTCCTTTACAAGACCGCTTCTTTTCGAAAAAGAGTTTACAATGACAATGTCTTTGCCAGGATGTCTCTGCTCTATCTCTTGAGCTCTTAGATATTCTTCTGGATGAATTAATGTTTTATCAATAATTATTCTTGTCTCTTCGCCACATGCATCAATTAGTGCATCCAACTCTTCTCTCGGAAGCAAAAATCCCGTCGGATTATGCGGTACTGAAACATAAAAAACAGATGGTTTTGTTTCCTGGATTTTTCTCCTTACTACATTTGTTTGATATGGCCCTGCTGTTGGTCCGTCCACAAGATGCATAAGATATTCAGAGGAAGCAAGTTGTCTCTGTGCGTCAAAATATTCTGGATACCCAAGAACTGCTGTTGGTCTCTTTCCTGCTTTGAAATGTTCAAGCGCTGTTGTCCTAAAGATTGCATCTAATGCTCCTGTTGCTCCACACGTCGGAATGACTTGTTCTATGCGTACTCCTTCACTTAGAGCGACTGCTCCACGAAACAATGCAACAGACTGTACAACAGCATTATATCCTTTCTGATATCGAAGATCGGTCATAAAATGGAGAAAAGAGGTTGCTTTATAAAATTTGTTATGGTTGTTACGAGAAAGGGGTGAACTATTTGTATATCCTCTTTTTTCTCATCATGATAAAATAGTCTCATCTGCTCTTTCTTTTGTCCAATTTCTTTAAATCTCTCCTTGTCTTTGTGTGTATTACTATGACAAGAATAGCATAGTGTGAACTGTGAAAAACTTTAATTT
>CAYLMH010000058.1:0-6354 GCA_964385055.1 uncultured Methanosarcinales archaeon | reverse complement strand
TGCCCCAGTAGCTTAATGGTGGAGCACGCGGCTGTTACTAAAGCTTGTCTTTAGAAGAAACCGCGCGGTCACCGGTTCAAACCCGGTCTGGGGCGTTTTACCTTACGTTCAGAGCCGCAACCAAAAAGCTCTGAACCCCACGTTCAAAGCCGCAAAACGGCGTTGGACACTGGGTACGAAGTCGCAGATTCCACACAGCACACGAACGTGGTCTCTTTTTCGAATAAGGATAATAAACCTGTTTCTCTGGAGTTATTACAATGGGAATACATAACTATGAGAGAATATACCAGAATACCCTCCAGCAATTGAAAAATGCAAATATATCTGAAAAGAACAAAAAATTGATCTCAGCGTTTGTCAATGACTGTCTGCTTGAAGGCATGTCTATATGCAGACAGACGCGGTATCTTGGAATTCTCAGAATACTTGCAGAAATGCTGCAGAAAGACTTTGATGCAGTTGAAATTGCAGACTTAAAGGAAGTAGTAAGTAAAATACAACAAAATCCAAAGTACACACCATGGACAAAGCAACTCTACAAAGTTATGCTTCGAAGATTCTACAAATGGCAAGCCAAAACAAAACACTATCCTCCACTTGTTGACTGGATAAGTATTCGTATCAGCAGAGCAGAAACACGCCTTCCTTCTGAAGGAGAGCTGCTCACAGAACAAGATATACAGAAGCTACTCCCCCTTGCACATCATCCACGAGATAGGGCGTTTCTTTCTGTTCTTTGGGAAAGCGGCGCAAGAGTGAGCGAAATAGGAAATCTCAAGATAAGCAATGTTCTTTTTGACCAATATGGCACGTTACTTTCTTTACGAGGAAAGACCGGCTCAAGAAAAATACGTGTGGTTTTTAGTACGCAATATCTTTCCACATGGATTGCAAATCATCCATTAAAAGAAGATCCTATTGCGCCATTGTGGATTAATGTTGGAACAACAAACAACAGAAAACCAATGGATTATGGAGCAATACGTGTTATGATGAAACGGCTCTTTCATGAAGCAGGCATTAAAAAAAGATCGAATCCACATCTTTTTAGACACTCTCGAGCCACATTTATGGCGCATCATCTGACTGAATTCCAAATGAATCAATATTTTGGGTGGATTCAAGGGTCTGGCATGCCTGCAACCTACGTGCACATGAGCGGAAGAGATGTGGATAATGCAATTTTGAAAATGAATGGGGTAGCAGTGGATGAAAAAGAACAAGGAAAAAATAGTTTGCTCTCCATCAAATGTGCTCGCTGTGATATGTTAAACAGCAATCAGAACAAACATTGTTCCAAGTGTGGAGGAATTTTAGATTTACGTTACGCAATGGAACAAGAAGAAAGAAGAAAAGGAGAACTTGAAGAACGAAATAAAGCAGACAACCTCATGTCCTTGCTATTGAAAGATAAGGACATTCAAAAAGTAATATTTGAGAAAATGAGAAATATGAATTTAGTCCTTTCGTAGTTGATCGAGAAGCAGTTTTTCTTTTAACTTTTCCAATATCTCTATCCATGCGGGTTTGAAATTATTCTCTTCTTCTTGCATTTTGACACTCCAATAACTCTTTTTTAACAGCACGCCTGACAAAAGCGCTTGCGGTTATAATTTCATTTGTTTCTTGCTTAATTTGTTCCCACAGTTCATCAGAACACGCAAATGCTCTATTTCGTGTTCTTCTGTAACTTGGCTTGCTGAATTCGTTCATAAAGCTCACGAAGGTTCTGTTCTATTTCAGTGATTTTTTCCAGTATTGATCTGTTTGCAAATAATTGAAAACGAATATATTCAGCTGCACCATTAAGATCATGCTCGCTTGCTTTGGTCTCAAGTTGTTCTAGTTGGCTTTTTGTAAGCCGAACATTCAAATATCTTCCTTTTATTTCTGCTTTCATTTTCCACACCTCACTCTAAATATTTTGACAAAATACCTGTCAAAAACGTCTCTTCAATTCCCAAATGAAATTCTAAAGCTTCTATTCTTCCTTTGCACGTTCCATTGTCGTATTGCTTTGCTTCTTCCAAAAAATGTTTTGCAAGGTCAAGCTCTTGTCTTTCAATGTATTGTCCAGCAATACGCACTAATGTGTTCACATATCTCTTTTCCCAGTCTACTGCTTCAACGATGTTGTCTATTTGGTATGCTAGTGCTTCCATACTTCCACCTCCAAAATTATCAAAGAAATAGTACTTTCAAGATCGTAAATATGTTTGGTAAAAATATTTTTACCAGAATAAGACATTTTTTAGGAAAAATGAAGAAAATAATGAAAAACTGTTCAAAAAAGAAAAAGAAAGGCTTTATTTTTAGAGAATTTAAATAGGTCAGGTAAAAAATATTTTACCGTAGCCCGTACTCCTCCATAACTCTCTCAACATTTTTCTCATCATGGACAATCCCTTTCACCGCCTTAACAAATGCTGTCGTATTCTCATGATGAAATGCATTGCGACCAATAGCCACTCCTTTCCCTCCAACCTCAATGCAATCATAGACATTCTGCAATATTGTTCTGGTGTCCACTTTTGCACCGCCTGCCATAATGACTGGAATAGGTGTTGATCTTACCACTTCAGCAAACGCATCTTTGCCACCGACATATTTTGTTTTGACAATATCAGCACCAGCTTCTGCTGCCAAGCGAACAGCGTAACACGTTGCATCAACTAAGCCATCTTCGCGCATTTGTTCGCCACGTGGATACGCAATAGCCATCACAGGCAATTCAGCAATGTACGCTTCAGCAGCAACACGTGCAAGAATCTCCAGCTGTTCATGAATATGCAAAGAACCGACATTCAAATGCACCGCAACGCCTGCAACACCTAAAGCAACAGCTTGCTCAACAGAATAAATCTGTACTTTCTCTTGCGGATTACTGCTATACTTTGTACTTGCAGTAAGATTCAACACATACGCAGTTTCTCCAATATCTTCTCTGCATTGTTTCCATGGACCGAGAAAGCCAAGCATTGCATCTGGTTGCGCAGCAACAATTTCTTTGACTTTTGCTCGCATATCTCGTAAGCCGCCAACAGGACCATCTAACAACCCATCATCCATGGGAATGGTAACTATCTTGCCTTTGGGCATGAGTTTTGCAATTCGTTCTTGAAGTGTCATTGCAATTACCTGTACGGTTGTTTTACTTCAACGTGGATTCCATCTGGGTCTTTTACAGTGAAATAACGAACAGTCTTTCCGTTAACGACGTCGCTGAGTTCTCCACCTTTTGCACGCAAATCAGTGTGTGCTTCTTCAAGGTCTGGAACAAGGAGCGCAAAATGTTTTACTCCAATAACGCCGAGATTTGCATGAAAATCTTGCGCATAGTCTGGTAATGAACGAGCTTCATACGG
Organism: uncultured Methanosarcinales archaeon; assembly: GCA_964385055.1. Taxonomy (GTDB): domain Archaea; phylum Nanobdellota; class Nanobdellia; order Woesearchaeales; family DSVV01; genus JACRPI01. Next base: position 2,986 of record CAYLMH010000058.1, on the reverse strand, counting down.
TTGAAATAATTCTAAGCCCTGTTGTCCAAGCCGGAGCATTGCGCCTTTTTTTCTCAAGTCCGGTCTGTCAAATCGTACTTCTTCTCTAAACCCAAACATTGCTCTATACCATTCTACTGATCTATCGAGATCACTCACAGTGATAGCCACGTGATCCATTTGATATGTTGTTGTCATTTTCTTTTACCTCCATCAATACTGTTTCTGCTCCCACTAAATTTTGGAGAAGTTTTGTTCCCTGTTCTTCTGTTAAACGAGGAATAACATAACTTGCGTGATAACGAATAATTGGTTTCTTATCTTGCAATGCACGTTCGATGTAGGGAAACACTTGTTTTTGGTCAATGTGCGCAAGTTCTATCAGCGCATGCCCTTTCATAAAGTCTTGTTGTGCATGTTCAATGAGCGCAAGTAATTTTTGCTGCTGCTTTTGTTGTATGTTTTTCATTTCTTTATCATTCAACTCATCTAATCGCTCTAACGTTCGTGCAGTTTGGCAAACAAGAATAGGGTCATTATTAGTAAGAAATTCTTTGAGTTGTGAAACCATTGATGTATCGTTTTGCAATCCAAGAATTTCAATAATACTATACTGCAAATGTTTATTTGAAGTTGCAGTTAATGCGTTTCGCAAGGTTTGCATTCTCTTGTCATCTAATGCAATTGTGGTGTGATAAAGAATGTTAACCAGCCTCGGCGTAATGTCTTCTTCACATTGTTCAAAAAAGTCAAGAAGTGTTTGAATCACATGTGGGTCATTCCATCCATAAAATATTTCTCGCAATGAATACCACTGTGGATAAAAAAGTGTATCTGTATAATTATAGATGTTCAAGAGTGCATGGAGAACTCCGTGATAATCATTCCAGTGAGGAGTCTTTAGTTCTTTCAAACATTTTGCTGCAAGAAATAAATACTCATGGTTCGCTGTCCGTGCATATTCTGCAAAAATAGAGTAGATAAGCTCTTTTGGGTCATCAAGTAATCCTGCATAAAATGGAAGAACCGATGTTCTTTTGAAAAGCATTGTTGTATCAAATGGATGTGTGCTCATATAGAGAGCAATAAAATAATCTTTGATTCGTTGATGAGAAAACGTGTATGCTCCATTTTCTAGTTCTTGAAGAAGTTCAATCTTCAACAATGCGGCAATAAATTCTTGTTCATACTTCTTCTCCCAATGTTCTTCTTTCGCGATTGTACTGACGTGCTCCAAAAGAGCGCTATGCGAAAAAATAATTTCTGTTTTGAAAGCGATTTGTGCCAGTACTTTTTTTAGATCTGCACTATAATAACTCTTGTTCTTCTTTTCTTGCAATACAAGTGCTTCTGTGACAAACGCATCATACAAATCCACATTTTTTGTATGTTTAGGAAGTTTGTTTTTGAGATGAAACACCATCATGATATGTAACGGTGATTTACAAAGCTCTTTAATGGCATAGGGAAGTTCACACCACGCTTCTTCTTTATTTTTGCTTTGGAGAAGTGTTTGCATTTGTTTTTGATTCATTGGCGCAAGAGCAAATGTTGGGATTGGCAGCAAGTCTTTTGGATCATGCGAAGTTCTCGTTGTGATAACTATCTTGTTTTTTGGATAGTGTTTGGTGAATGCATACAACGTAGAAAGTGTTTTTTCATGTTCTGGATTTTCATCTAACCCATCAAAGAGTAACAAAAATGACCCTTGTTCAAGGTGATGTTCTATCGTTTCTATGGAAACAAGTGTCTGAAGATATTGTTGCATAAAAGCAAGAATATCATCTCCATGACACTGCTGCAATGGAAGAAAAAGCGGAATGCGTTCTTTTTCTTCTGCTGCGAGAAGTTTGAGAAGTGTTGTTTTTCCGCTTCCTGAAGCTCCTATAACGAGAAATGTTGGAAATTGCTTCAGGATGTCAGATGGTTTCTTTCTTCCTTCAACATATTGCCTATACTGAAAATCTGAAAGATAGGTGGGAATAAGATCTAACAGAACATAGTCCTTTATATCTAAAGCTGGTTGTTCTTTGGTGAGTGATTGAAGAATCAAAGGTTTCTGCTGTGCAATCCTCTGTTCAATCATAATGCTATTGAGCATGTATTCTTTATTTGTTTCTATAAGAAAACGATCATCTACTAATTCTCTGATTGCTTTGTAAACCCCGTGATAAGTAATAGATATGCCTTGTTGTTTGATGTGATAAAATATCTTTTTAGCGCTGCTTTGTGGATGTTGGTTTATGGCATTAATGACTGCGTCTTTGAGAACAAGCTTTCCACTCTCTGGGCTAAAGATACGAATAAACATCTGTGATGCCAGTCCACCACCTCTTTCAAATAGGAGACTAATGAAATACGCAATTTAAGGCTTTCTTTAAGGATTATATAACTCATTTAGAAGGCGTATCAAAGACGAGAAGAATTGTTCGAGCAACACTTTGATTGATAATAGCGTATTCTTCAGAAGGGGTAAGAACATACGGTTTATCACCTTGTATCATCACAGTAGAATATCGTTTATTATCTCTTGGGTCTTTCCAATATAGAGCAGCTTCGCCTTCATAGAGAAAGACAGGCGAAGTTGTATCAGGAGCTTGTGTATCTTCAATGCCTTCGTTTGGCTCTAATTTGAGCCAGTATGCAGAGCATGAACCATGACTCACTTCTGCTGTTAACCCTGTTGGTTGGTAGTGACCACATAATAGATGAGGCTGCCAAAGGCTATCATCCCAATGTTGGATACGGCGAATAAGATCAAACTGAAAACTGTCAATGTGTGTTGCTTCTGTTGTCCATACTCGAAGTTTATCACTAAGTGCCATCGTCAATAAGAAGGAATCGTTTATGGTTATTTAAAGATATTTGGAGAAAAGAGAAAGTGTGAGAAACGATTATTCTTTGATTCATACCAATGTCATTTGCTTACTATGATCTATCCCTTTATCCAATACTTTCAATTGTGTACAAATAATCATACGCAATCGTTTTCTGATGCCAACAACAG
>CAYLMH010000057.1:0-6506 GCA_964385055.1 uncultured Methanosarcinales archaeon | reverse complement strand
GCGAGAAAAAACACGAATGGGTTCGCTTAAGTGTGCTTGGCGCTGGACGGCAAGTTGGACGAAGCTGCATGCTCCTCCAAACACCAGAATCCCGAATCATGCTCGACTGTGGAATTGATCCTGCGGGACTCGTTGGATCTGAATATCCTTATTTTGAAGCGCCTGAATTTAACATTAATGATCTTGACGCAGTTATCATCACGCACAGCCACTTAGATCACTGCGGCTTTTTGCCATATCTGTACAAATTTGGTTTCCGCGGACCAACATACTGCACTGCGCCAACAAGAGACATTATGTCGTTGCTTCAGTTGGACATGATTAAAATCGCGCGCGCGGAAGGAAAAGAGCCACTCTACACGAGCGATGATGTCAAAGAAGCAATCAAACATACGATTTGTTTAGACTTTGATGAAGTTTCTGACATTACTCCAGACATCCGAATTACATTATACAACGCAGGCCACATTATTGGCAGCGCGATGGCGCATCTGCACATTGGCAATGGATTGCATAACATGTTGTATACGGGAGATATGAAATATGGGCGAACAACATTGCTTGATCCTGCAGTCACACAATTTCCTCGTCTTGAATCCATGATTATTGAAAGTACCTACGGTGGAAAAGATAATAATTATCCAACACACTTTGAATGTGAACAGCAGTTTATTGAGATTATTACCAAAACTCTTGAACGACGTGGACGCGTGCTGCTGCCTGTTCTTGGCGTTGGGCGAGCGCAGGAAGTTCTTCTTGTTATTGAAGAACTCGTCAGAACTGGACGTTTGGAAGCAATTCCTGTCTACATTGACGGCATGGTCTGGGACGTTACCGCAATTCACTCTGCATATCCTGAATTTCTGAACGCAAACGTGCGAAAGCTTATTTTCCAGAAAGATCATAATCCATTCCTCTCTTCTATCTTTAAAGAAGTAGGCAGTGGAAAAGAACGACAGCAAATTATGGAAGAAACTGGACCGTGCGTTGTTCTCGCAACATCTGGTATGCTTGTCGGTGGACCAAGCGTGCAATATTTGAAACATTTCGCTGCGTCTGATCGAAACAGTCTTGTCTTCACCTCTTACCAAGGAGAAGGAAGTTTGGGACGACGAATCCAGCAAGGGGAACGAGAAATCGCATTCGACGCTGGCGCGAACAAAAAACCTGAAGTGGTCAAAATCAATATGGAAATTCATACTATTGAAGGATTATCTGGTCATAGCAGTCGTAAAGAACTCATGAATTTTATTTATCGCTGCATGCCAAAGCCGAAGAAGATTATCGTGAACCACGGAGAAAGCAGCAGATGCTTAGATCTTGCTTCTTCTGTGCATAAACAGTTTAAGATTGAAACTGCGTCTCCTCGAAATTTGGAAGTGCTTCGAGTCAAATAGTATTTCTTATTTTTGTAGCGCGCGAATGTACTCAATAATTCCATCAGGTTTTGGAACGCAAGGAAAACCTTCTGCTTGCGCTGTTTGGAGCAGAGGATCATACCCTGACATAGTCATAAAGTGTACTCTTCCTACATCTATCTGCGCTTGTAAATGAGTGTATATTTCTTTTCCTGATTCAAGAGTGCTTCTTCTTGGCATACCAAGATTTGCATCCATAATAACAACTGCATAACGGCATTGTTCTAAAGAACCATTCCCTTGTACTATATTCAACGTTGCCCTCATTTCTTCCATTGTTGAAACAGAAGTAACAGCATAACTTCTTCCTAAAATAGCACTGAACGCACGCCGTAATCCACTATCATTTATCCCTAATAATGCCTCTAATTGGTCTGCCATAAAGAGAAAAAGGATGGCCATTTTATAAAATTTACTCCTCAAAAGTAAAGCTTACTTTGGACCATACCCGCTACTGTATGTATCAGCTACTCTTCTCGCAAAATCAGAAATATATTGTGCTTCAGGACTTCCTTGAAGGAACTGTTGTTGTGCTTCTGCATGTAGTGCTTCGTATCCATTTCTTGCAGCAGCTCTTTCTGCTCCAGACATGAAAGAAGGACGCTGTCCAAACGCTTCACGATGCTGCGCTGCGTATGTTGTTAACGATAAACAATACTGTTGTACTTTAGGCCATGTTCCAAGCGCAGTAAGTGCTGTTTCTAAAGGACTTTCTTCTGTTCCAACTACATGCAATGCAGGCATTTTTGCCTCCTAAAATCGTTGAAAAAATATTTTTCTTCTTCTTTTTATAGTTATTGAAAATGAATAAAGAACTAAATATACGGCACGCCTTCCTGACTTTTCATACCATAAATAACGACATAATCCCAAAGTAACCCTTTGTAAACCTGCACAGTAACAGAAAATCCATTCTCCATAAAGACTTCTTTAATTTTATCTGGATGCGCGAGCCACCCCACATTCGGCAACACCTTATAGAGATTCGCATACTCTATAAAACAGACATGCCCTCCTTCTGGCAGACGAATATGCAATTCTTTGAGCACTTTTTTCAAGTCCTGGATGTAGGATAACATTCCAAACGAAAAAATCATGTCTACTCGCGGAACATCGGGATGGACACGGTTAACTTGATGCTCATCATGAATCGTATGAATATGTGTGTGCCCTTTTTTTGCCGCGCGCTTGTCTATAATTTTGAGGTTGCCTTTGCTCAGATCCACCGCATAAATATGACCTCCTGGTTTGACTAATTCCGCAAGATGCATGGTCATTGTTCCGACGCCAGAACCAAACTCGAGAATATTTTTTCCTTCATACCCTTCAAACAACGTCAATACTTGCTTTCTGATATCTCGCGGAAGAAGAAAGTCTTCGAGCCAATACGTCAAAACAGAAATGTCGTTGATTACGGGAATGATCACATCCGGATTGTGATAGAGCGTGAGGAGCATATAAATAGGAATCGCAAATCCAATAATCGAAAGCCCAATAAAAAACGTCGAGAGCGCACTTGGATCTTCAAACATCCAAACAACAATAACGCTTGTGTAGAGAAGTGAGACGAGAATTGGACCAACAACGCCAAATTTTATTTTATACGCACGAGGAAAGTCCGGCATTTTGTAGCGTAACACAGGAACACAACAGATAACCGCAATGTAGAGAAACAACGCAAGCGGCACTTCTAATGAAAGCATCATAGTATATTGCCCAAACCCAATCAAGAGCATGAATATCGAAACAATTGTTTGGAAGATGATCGCTTTGTGCGGTGTCTGAAATCGCGGATGCACATCTGCCATTGCATCGACAAAGAGTTTATCTCTCGCTAACGCAAGAAGCAAACGAGGCGATGTTACGACAATACTCGCTGTTGCTCCTGTTAATGAAAGAAAGACAGCTATTCCTACAAGAGGAGCTCCCCAGCTCCCAAACAAAATAGTCGCGACATCTGCCGCAGGAATTTCTGATAAAATAAGTTCTTCCCAATTAATTACTCCTAACATGACAAACGCCATGACAAATCCCGCAACAGTAACCCCAATACAAGTCCAAACAAGAACTTTTGGAATAACTTTCTCAGGATTTTCTGTTTCTTCCGCAATATACGTCGCGCCGTCCCAACCAAAAAATGTTTCCACAATAAAGAAAAACGCAACAAAGATAAAAACAGGAGAATACGGAAAGAAAGGAGTAAAATTACTCATATTCACTTCGAAAATACCCCTGAAAATGATCGCTAATACAATTGCAATAGCTGCTGCGGAGAAAAATCCAAGAATCGCACCGCTTGCTTCGACGCCGCGCATAGTGATATAATTAAGAAATAACAGAATCGCAATTCCCATAACTAATTTTATTGTTGCCGCATGCTCTGGGGGGAAAAAATCAGGAAAAACAAAAACAAGATAATCAAGCCCTGCGATCAGCAATACTGCTCCTGCAAGATTTCCTGTGACCCATGTAATCCATCCAATGATGAAAGAAGGAAATCGTCCATAACTTTGTTTTGTAAATTCGTAGACACCCCCTGCCTTCGGAAACATCGCGACGAGTTCTCCAAAACACATTCCGACGTAGACCGTTACTATTCCAAGAAGAACCCACGCGATTAATGATGCTGGACCTGCGTAGCTTGCCGCGATTCCTGCACCAAAAAATAAGCCAGAACCAATCATGGACGCGACTGTTAATGATATAACAGTGAAGAGACTTGCTTTTTTTTCTAACTCTTTTTTTTCTTCTCTTTTTTCCTGATCCGGCTGACTAAGAATCTCCTCTGTGGTGACCATGAGGAATTTTGGTGGTTTTTCCTATATAAAGGTTGGGGATTTGAGGGTTGAGAAAAGTATATATAGAATAAGAAGATGAAGATACCCATGGATTCTTGGAAAGTATGCATCGCGAAAAAATACATCACGAAAACAAAGCCAAACAGAAGCATGGCGATTCAGATGGAACGCATGGCGCTTCTTCGCGAAGATTTTCTTCAACACCATGTTGATCAGAAATATATTGTCCTCAAACTTGAAGCGTATTATGACATTGTCAAAGAGTTGTTGTACTCAAACTTATACAAAAACGGATATACCTGCAGCAATCCTCAATGTCTTGTTGGCTATTTTGAACATCATCTTCGTGGTTTTAAAAAAGAATACGCGCTGATTGAAGAACTTTTTTCTCTGAAACTGAAGATGCATCGGATTCCTCCAAAACAGATTCAAGAATTTTTACAGAAAAATGAAGCGTTGTTAAAAAAAACTATTTCTTTGCTGAAAGAACGATTGCGGGCGCTTGGGTAGGAAAAATTTATAAGATTCGATGATTATAAGGGCGCTGAGGCGGGGAATCGAACCCCGAAAGGCTCTTACACCTTATGGTTCACTCGTGCTCTCTGTGTGAGCAGGGAGCATTTGAGACCATTGCCCTACCAATTAGGCGTCCTCAGCATTGTTGAGATATTTTCTTAAGTAGAACTTATTAAAGTAATTATCGACGAGTTTTCCGAAAATTTTCGACAAAAAACGTATATTTTTTCGGTTTGTTCGAAAGATTTTCGGATAGAATGAATCTTTCCGAAAGGTTTACGAATATGGCGAAAGAAAAATGATGAAACTAAAGTTTTCTTTCCTTAATTTCTTTGAGAAGTTCATGCAAGAACACATCGACTTTCTTCTCTCCATGGACAACATTGTCTCTTGTTCTAATGTTGACAGTGTGGTCTTTCTGCTCTTTTTCTCCTACAACAAGAATGTAATTTATTTGTGCTAATTGCGCTTCACGAACTTTCTTATTTAATGATTCTGAACGATCGTCCACTTCCGCGCGGATGAGTTGTTCTCGCAATTGACCGCAGACTTTTTCCGCATACTCATTAAAACGATCCGCAAGCGGCAAGACTTTCACCTGCACTGGATTTAACCATAATGGGAATTTTCCTGCGTATTGTTCGATGAGAATACCGATAAATCTGTCTAATGAACCAAGCACTGCTCGATGCACCATCACTGGCGTATGTTTTTTTCCATCCGCGCCTTCATAGGTTAATCCGAATCGTTGTGGAAGTTGGAAATCCACTTGGATTGTGGAGAGCTGCCAGCTTCTTCCTATACAATCTTTGATGTGCAGATCAATTTTTGGACCATAAAACGCGCCATCTCCTGGATTGATTTTGTAAGGAATATTATTTTTTTCTAACGCTGCTTTCAACGCGCCTTCTGCTCGTTCCCACTGCTCTGCTGTTCCCATGGAATTTTCCGGGCGCGTGGAAAGCTCAATCCTATACTCGAAATTGAACACTTTTGTATACACAAAATTCGCGAAATCAATCGCATCATCAAGCTCATGATCTAATTGATCTAATGTACAGAAAATATGCGCATCATCTTGCTGAAATTTTCTGACTCTTGTCAAACCACCAAGAACTCCCCTCAATTCATTTCGATGAAGTGGAGCGAAATCCGCTATTCTTAATGGAAGATCTCGGTAACTTTTCATATCTGTTTTGTAGAGCAAACAGTGAGATGGACAATTCATTGGTTTTAATGACACTTCTTTATTGTCCACAGTAAAAGTAAACATGTTATCTTTGTAATGCGCCCAGTGACCAGACGTTTCCCACAATGATTTGTCGTAAACCAATGGTGTGACGACTTCTTTAAATCCGCGCTTCCAATATTGTTCGCGGATAAACTTTTGAAGTTCGTTGAAAATAACTGTTCCTTTTGGATGGAAAAACGCTGCGCCAGGAGATTCTTCCTGAAAACTGATGAGGTCAAGTTCTCTTCCTAATTTTCGGTGATCTCTCTTCAACGCTTCTTCAATTTGCGCAAGATATTCTTTCAAGAGTTTTTTATCAGGAAAACTAATGCCGTAGATTCTTTGGAGTTGTTTGTTCTTTGCATCGCCACGCCAATACGCGCCTGCCATTTTGGTGAGCTTGAACGCTTTGATGTGGCTCGTGTTTGGCACATGCGGACCTGTGCAAAGATCTTTGAATTCTCCCTGCTGATATACAGAGACTGTTTTTCCAGGGATTTCTGTAATGAGTTCAACTTTGTATTTATTGTCTTTGAACATTTT
>CAYLMH010000056.1:0-6630 GCA_964385055.1 uncultured Methanosarcinales archaeon | reverse complement strand
TATGATGTCACCGGTCTTTCAATAGATGCAAAAGAGAACGAAGAACAAACAAGCATCACAGCAGAAAACAAAGAAGAAAGCAAAGGACTTTTCTCAAAAATACTCTCCTGGATATTTGGGTAAAAAACAAGAACCTCGTGTTGTAATCTAAAGTTTAATAACTTCCTGCACATCCTTGCGAATTCTATTCTCAAAATCTGCAATCCGTTCCCCTTCCAATTTTTCTGTATTCAAAAGATGCAATAACTGCAGAGTCAACTGTTTTTGCTCTTCAGCAGAAAAGAGAGAAGAAGAAAATTGTCCCATGTGCTCCGCAAGCACTTTTTCCTCAATATCCTGTGTGCTTGCACCTTTGACCGTAATCGCGGAAAATTCTTTTGTTTTGAGCAAAGAAGTATTTTTCAGCACAGACCATGCGCCACGCTGTTCAAGCAGATCACGCAATGTTTTGAAGTCAATATCACTTGATTTTCCCTCAGAGAGTTCGCCAGTAACGCGAAGCAGAACAATTGCGTTGTTTGGATCGCAAGATGTAATCTTATCAGAAAGCATCGTATACAGATCCTGAGCAGAACAATGATGTGCAACAACAGAAAGCGCAATAACAGGATGTAAAACGATTGGCACATACCGAAGATTGCCGTTATCATAAAGGTAAAAACCACCATTTTGTAATTTCTCGAGTTCTGAAAAACTGTTAGGAAAAAGCGGACCAGGGTATACAATGTTTTGATAGCCAGGAAGCGATGCGTGCTTCACAATATGAACATGCCCCCCTGCATAATAATTGCAATTCTTAGGAAGAAAAGAAACAGGCTGTGCCTCCATTTTCTCAAGTTCAGCAGGCTTCAACTCAGCAAGTGCAGTATGAAACAAGAAGATTTTAAAACCTTCCTCCTGCTCAATATTCGTTGGATCAAGTGTTTCATAATATTTTCTTTCCAAACTCCCTTTACGACCGAGCAAACCAGTGATTTTTGCGCCAGTTTTTGGGTCAACAGTAAAACGAAGCTGCAATTTATTTTCGGCAGTAACAGTTCCTTTCACCACGTTAATAAAAAGACCAGCATGCTCAAGCACATCAAGCATGGTTTTTCCAGAAGGAGAAAAATCATGAGAGCCAGGAATAATATAGACCGGAATGCCATGATCTTTGACTTCTTTCAATTTCTTGGTGGCTGTCTTGAGTTTTTCAATAGCAGGCAAACTTGTGTTAAAAATATCTCCTGCAATAAGAATAAAATCAACCTTTTCCTGCATGGAAATATCGAGTGCGCGAACAAATGCGTCTGTTGATAATCCGTTGAGTTTTTCATCTCGCCAAGAACCAATGTGACAGTCTGCAAGATGGGAGAATTTCATGAAAAAAAGAAGGTGTTTAGAATTTATTAAGCTTCTGGATGAGGGAAAGATGCATTTTGATTTACTTGAAATACACGAAGATATGCTTCTCGATGGTAAAGCATTTCAGTGAGAGAGGTAATAGTACTTGCACGCTGCTCTTCATCTTCTCCTTTCCAATTAAAAACATAGACTGGATTGCGAATACTATTTCCATCAATAACAGAGAGGACATTCATTGCAACAATATGAAGTTCTGCGCGTTCGAGACTGAGCCGCGCAGTATACCGTCTATTTCTCACTTCCAGTTCTAAATTATAGAGAGATTTACCATCTTCAACACCAGTAGGTTCAATCCCGAGCAACACTTCTATATTCATAGAGAAAGAAAGAAGAAAGCGTGCTTTTTATGTGTTGTGACTTATAGTACAAATAAGAACCAAACTATTTCTGCACAAACGTATCAATCTGCGCTTTTTGTAATTTCCCACTGTAATCAATGTAGACCGTCTTGACTTCACTAAACTCATCAATGCCATAAATCCCTGCTTCTCGTGTGCCGTTGCCTGTTTTCTTCACGCCACCAAAAGGCAAATGCACTTCTGCGCCAATCGTGCTGGAATTAATGTAGGTGATTCCTGCGTCAAGCTGTTCAATCGCAAGAAATGCATTCTTAATGTTTTGTGTATACAATGCGCTGCTTAATCCATACTCTATATCGTTCGCGATTAGGATCGCATCTGCGAGATCCTTGCACGTCAAAATACTCAGCACAGGACCAAAAATTTCTTCTTGAGCAATCCGCATGGAAGAATGAACGCGAGTAAAGAGAGTCGGCTCGTGAAAATATCCTTGTTTGTTTGAAATGCGTTTGCCGCCAAAAAGAAGCTGTGCGCCTTCTTGCAATCCAATCTGAACATACTTTTCTGTCTTTTCGAGTGCAGCTTGGTTAACAAGAGGACCAAAATTATAATGCATACCATCTCCAGGCTTAAGTTTTTTAATTTCCTGAAGCAAAAGCTGCTCAAACTGTTTCTGAATTTTTTTGTGAACAATAACTCTACTTGCAGCAGTGCACCGTTGTCCTGTTGTGCCAAACGCACCCCAGAGAACTCCTTCAACAGCAAGAGGAATATCCGCATCATCCATAACAATAATTGCGTTCTTGCCACCCATTTCCAAACCCACTTTTTTAATGCCGGCATGTGCAAGAACATGTGCGCCAACGTCTTTGGAACCTGTAAAAGAAAGAGCGCGAACCTGCGGATGTGCAACGAGTGCGTCACCAACAACAGAACCCGCGCCAGTCAGCACATTGACAACGCCTGGAGGAACGCCTGCTTTTTCGAGCAGCTGAACATAAGTAAGAGCACAAAGCGGTGTATCGCTCGACGGTTTGAGAACGCAGGTATTACCGCAAATTAATGCAGCCATGATTTTCCATGCAGGAATCGCGATAGGAAAGTTCCAGGGAGTAATCAAACCCACAACACCAAGTGGTCGGCGAACAGTCATGCAGAATTTTTGTGGAAGCTCGCTTGGCGTTGTGAAACCAAAAAATCTTCTTCCTTCACTGCCCATATATTGAGCAACATCGATTGCTTCCTGAACATCCGCAAGACCTTCTATATACTGTTTACCCATTTCTCTCGTCACAAGAGCGCCAAGTTTTTTCTTTTCTTGGCGAAGAAGCGCAGCAACACGAAGAAGAATATCTCCGCGTCGCGGAGCAGGAAGTGCGCTCCAATGCAAAAACGCTTTTTGCGCAGCAGCAACCGCAAGAGCAACATCAGCAGAAGTACCTTCCTGAAAAGCACCAAGAATATCTTTTGGATTCGCAGGATTTTTGCTAAGAAATGTCTTTTTCGACGAGGAATTGACCCACTTCCCATTAATGTATAACTTGTATGATTGCACAAAAACACCTCTTAAAAGAAAAAAGAGTGAAGCATGCATAAATATGTTTGGATAATTATTGAGAATTTCTGAAAGAAAAGAATTTTTATTTAAGTATTTTTGAAAAAAAAGAGAAAGAAAAAAATTTGAATTCGAAATGTTTATATATGAGATTGTCCATAAAAGAGAAATTAAAAAAATTATTAAAAAATAAAATGAGTGCGCAAAAAAAAACAAAACAAATTCTGAAACAGATGAGTAAAGCAAATTATTACAGCGCAAGTCATAAAAAAACAAACGATCAAAGAGAGGAAACTCTCTGAGAAATAAAAAGAGGTGTCAAAATGGCAGCAAAGAAAAAGAAAGCAGCAAAGAAGTCTGGAAGCAAAAAGAAAAAGAAGAGATAATGATATAACATGGAGTTGAGGTGACTTGACTCCATCTTTTTTTTCTTTTCTGTTTATTCTCAAACACTTATTCTAAAAAAATAATAACGACATAATCAATATGAACCGACATATTTATATACTAATTTCCTCAGAGAAAAAGACTATGACAACATGTAAAGGAAAATGTGTCTCCATTGGAGCATTCGCGCTCATTGCACTGATTGTAGTATCAGCTTTTTCTATACTCACTGATGCGACAATAACCGGCGCAGTTGCAGGAGAATCATACAAATTTGAACAGTGCCTAAAAAAATACGGAAGAGATCTTTATGGAAAGTGGATGTGGGACGAGATTCAAAAATGTAGAGAAGAAGTAGATGAAATGTCAAAAGGAAAGGATAAAGCAACCCCACGTCTATATTTAAGCGACGACCGCTCGGAGTTCCAAAATGAGTAAGTTTGATAAAAAAATTCATGCAGAAACAGTAACCGCTGGTTTTGCCATTCTCGCGTTTGCCTTTTTGTTTGTCACGACAGCAACAGAAGGAAAATATTGGGGATCAAATGAAATGGATGAATACATCGTTAAGATTACAGAAGGTGAAGAACAATCGTATTTAGATTCTAAAACACCAACTGCAATGGTCATTAATAGAATGAGTGGCAGTGATCCATTTTTGAAAAGAGACTGCCAAGCACGAGGAACATGCTTAGAACAAGATGTCTGTACAGTTGCAGAGCAGGGATATGTCATGAGTCATGGTCGTATGGTCGCGCGAGTCACGTACATGACCTGTGAAACTGCAGAAGAAGACGTAGACAGAAATGATCCAAGCGAACAAGCATACAGCACGCAAGATGATCCGTATTAGAAAGTTCTAAATTTTTCGTTTGTTTTTCTAGAGAATTAATAAAAATTAATCAGTAACAAAACCCCATTGCTACTGCAATGGGTCCCCCTGACATTTTCTCTTTTACTGGTGCGTGTATTTTTTTTGCTGCTGAACAAATATTTGCTCTACTACTGCTTGAATCGCCTTAAAGTCCTTGAGAATCCCTAAATGTTATTATTATTTTAAGAAAATATGTTCAAACAAATCAAAAAGAAAAATGAGAAGAAATGCAATAAAACAAAAAAGACGTACTCACGGCTTCCATCGAATCATCGTTCGCGGGAATGGAATTGCATCTTTGATATTCTCTAACCCACAAACCCACGCAATAACGCGTTCAACGCCCATGCCAAAACCACCATGCGGCACAGAACCATAACGTCGGGTGTCTAAGTAAAATTCATATTCTTTTGGATTTTCCCCTTGCGCAGTCAAACGTTCTTTGATTTTCTCAATATCTGCTTCTCGTTCAGAACCACCAATGATTTCTCCATATCCTTCTGGCGCAATAAAGTCAACCCCAAGAACAACGTTTGGATTTTTTGGGTCTTCTTTCATGTAAAACGCTTTGACAATTTTTGGATATCTTGTGACTGCGATAGGAGTGTCGTAGAGTTTACTAAGAACATCTTCTTCAATCGTGCGCAAATCCTTACCCCACTCAACATCCATTCCTTGTTTTTTCAAAATAACAAGAGCGTCATCATAGGTCATGCGTGGAAAAGCATTCTGTGTCGCGGGAATCAGTTTCTGTTGATCTCGCTCAAGAATTTTCAGTTCTGCCTGATTTTGATCAAGAACTTTTTTGACAATGTGTTTCAAAACCCCTTCGCCGTGATCAATGATGTGATCAAATGAAGCCCATGCTTGTTCCATTTCTGCATGCCAATATTCAGTCAAGTGTCTGCTTGTTTTGGATTTCTCTGCACGGAAAGATGGAGAAATAGTATAAATTTTTTCAAGCGCAAAAATAGCAGGCTCTGCATACAATTGCCAACTTTGAGATAAAAAGACTCCTTTTTGTTTAAAATAATCCACTTCAAAGAGGGTGCTTCCCCCTTCGCATTGAATTGCTTGAAAGATTGGAGAATGATATTCATAAAATCCGTTCATGCGAAAGTATTCATCAATAGCGCCAAAAACAGTGCTTCTGATTTTGAGAACAGCAGTCATCTTTCTGCTGCGAAGCCATAAATGTCTATTGTCTGCCAAAAATTCAACGCTTTGATCTTTGTTGATAGGAAAAGAATCTGAAGAACCAACAACAGTGAAATCTTTCACAGCAATTTCATAGCCTGTTGGCGCGCGCTCGTCTTTTTTGATAGTTCCATGAATTTCCATGGATGTTTCCATCTGAACTTTATCTGCAGTAAGGAACTTCTGCTCACCAACAACATTCTTTTCAATGACACATTGAATAATGGTAGAAGCATCTCGTAAAGTAATGAATTTGAGTTTGTTACTCCCTCGTTCTCGATATACCCAACCGTGAATAGAAACATCGCCACTGCCGTGGTTCATTGCGTCCTGAATACTAAGAAATGATTTTGTTTGTTTTGTGTTTGTCATACAAAAAAGAAAGTTCTGGGGAGTTTATAAATATTGTGACGTGGATCAGTCAACAGCGATCGACTATCACCGGTCAGAGATTGGATGGCATGCTCGCTTCGCTCGGGTCGGTCGCTGGGACTACTAAAGTTTTCCACCATCGTAATTTTCGTACCACTGGTGTCGCTTCGCTCACAGCAGTGGAAAACTTAGTATTGCAATATTGTCACAATCCCTTTCGTTGCATCAACTTCAACTTTTTGTCCAGATTTCAAGATACGAGTCGCAGTTTGTGTTCCAATAATGCATGGAATACCCAATTCACGAGAAACAATCGCTGCGTGAGAAGTAATGCCTCCTTCATCAGTCACTATTGCTGCTGCTTTTTCCATAATTGGTAAAAACTCTGGCCGTGTCATCGCAGAAACAAGAATGTCTCCTTTCTGAAAGCTTCCAAACTCAGAAACTTTGTTGATGACTTTGACAATCCCTGTTGCTTTTCCGCGAGAAGCAACCATTCCCTTCAACTCTTTTGTAAACGAGAGTTTGGATTCAAGAAATGT
>CAYLMH010000055.1:0-6951 GCA_964385055.1 uncultured Methanosarcinales archaeon | reverse complement strand
GACACAGATCAAGTAACAGAGAATAATTGCTATGACAGTGACGGTGGCGATAATCCTGATGAGTATGGTACACTTACAGGAACAGATATCTATGGAAATGTTATTGATCAAACAGATCAATGCGGATCAGGAACAGCAACAGTAAATGATGTCTTTGAAAAAGTTTGTACAGAAACAAGTTATACTTATACACAGCATACTTGCGAATATGGGTGCTTTGATGGCGCGTGTATGTCTCCAATTTCTTATGAGTCTGTTTGTGGTAATGGAATTGTCGAGGACGCGGAAACTTGCGATGACGCAAACATAGAAAATGGGGATGGTTGTACTGCAGATTGCACTCTGGCAGTAAAAGAAGGTTGTTGGGAAACAGATGCAGGGGTTGCAGGCACATATAGTGGATATTATTATGATTATTATGGTGAATCTCAACAAGAATATTCTTCGGATTACACTTATGATAATTACTGTTATTACGATAGTTATTCAGGAATATATTATTACGCAGACTATTATTGTTACCAATATGATTACGACGCTCGTTGGTATCCTACAGCAAACTGGCAAACCTGTACAAGTGGTTGTGAAGCGGGCAAAGGATGTGTTGATGTCGCAACTGTCACTCCTTCCTGCGTTGATACTGATAATGGAAAAGATGAAAAAACATACGGTGAAACAACACTCGTCAATAAATTTGGCGAAGAAAGAACAGCAGCAGACAGCTGTTATTCATACTCAGACGATTATCAATATGTTGTTGAGAATTCCTGTTACTCATGGGACAATACTTATTATCTTTACACAGACTATATTATTTGCGATGGTGTTTGTCAGAATGGTGTTTGTGTCGATGCTGCATACACTGCAACCTGCGAGGATAGTGACTCGACAGAAATGTATGAATATGATTGGCAAAAGAGCGCTTCTACATATGGTACAGTGACAGGAAACGATAAATCTGGAAACAGTATTGAAAAATCTGATTATTGTTATGACTCTTACGGCTATGCGTATG
Source organism: uncultured Methanosarcinales archaeon (assembly GCA_964385055.1). GTDB lineage: Archaea > Nanobdellota > Nanobdellia > Woesearchaeales > DSVV01 > JACRPI01. Next base: position 5,936 of record CAYLMH010000055.1, on the reverse strand, counting down.
TTGTAGAACAATATTGTAATGACAACAATGCGCGTTATGAAAGCTATGTCTTCTGTCCAGGAGGCTGTGAAGATGGTGTTTGCGTTGAGCCAACTTGGGAACAATCTTGCACTGATAGTGACGCAACGACAACAAACGCTGGGCGCGATGTTTACACTGCTGGCAGTGCAAGCGGCATAGATTATTATGGCAAAGAATTTACTTACGATGATTACTGTTATTACAGCCGTTGGGACAAGATGTATTATGTTGTTGATTATTATTGCGCAGAAAGCAGTTACTCTGGCGTTTACGCAAGCAGTTATTGGGATAAATGTCCTGAAGGATGCGAGAATGGTGTCTGTCTCAGCGCAACGACAACAGTAACTCCTACATGTTCCGCAGGAGAAAAGTCTGTGTCAGGAACTGATGCGTATGCAGCTTCCTATACTTATTATAATTATTGCAACGGAGCAGAAGCTCTTGTAACATATAGTTGTGGTACTGATGGTACTGTTGTTGCAACAGAAACACCATGCAATTGTGTTGATAGCCAATGCCACTCCGCAAGTATGACTGTTGCAGAATTTGTTGCAAATGTGAACCCTGTTATTGTTATCGGCGCTTCCTCTGCAACAGAAGATAATATTGCAGCAATTGATCTTGCGGGTAAATATGGTTGGAAAGTTGTCACAGATGCAACGATTAGTGATGCGACCTCTGGAACATATGTTGCGATTGGTGGACCATACGCAAATAAAGTAAGTGAAGCTGCGTTTGGCGGTCAAACATGGGACTATGGCGCAGGAGAAGCGTTATTCCTTGTCAAAGAACATGACGCAGGGGGTAAAACGCTTGTCATCTCTGGAAGCGAAGCAAAAGACACACGAAACGCAGTGAAATTGTTGATTGATAATCCAGATACTTTGACTGATGTTTATGTTGTTGAACGAGTAAGTTAATGGTGTTTCCATGAAAAACAAAATCAACGCAAAAACTTCTTCTTTCTTTTCTTTCTTTACATTGCTTTTTGTCCTTCTTCTTGTTTTTTCTCTTCAAGGAACACTGACTGGTCGCGCTGTTTTTGTTTTGGATGATGATGTAACAGCAGATCAGATTGCGACTATCGCAACGCTTGCAGGTCCTGGTGATGAAACAAAGATGCTTTCTGAAGTTTCGTTGGATACAGGAGGATATATTATCTTTTCTGGATTAGATGATGGGGATACCGCAATAATTAAAGAAAATAATGGAAATGTTTATGTTAAGGGAAATGTTGAAGATGCAATTTCTGTCATTAAAAATAGCGACTATAAGCAGTTGCTTGAAGAAAGTGGAACTTTGGAGATTGTTAATGGAGAGATTGTTGTAGAAGAAGAACCTGTTGTTGAAGAAGTTGTCGAGGAAGAAGTTATTGAGGAAGAAGTTGAGGAAGAGGCAGTTGTTGAAGAAGTAGAAGAAGAGCCAACAAGTCCATACTGTAAACAAACAGAGAATGGCGTGAAAGGTTGGTCTTCTCTTGTTGGTGGAGCATTTTCCTATCCAAATTCCTGTTATGAACCAGGGGGTTCGATAACGTACGCTATTGAATACAGTTGTGCATCTTATCGTGGAGAGTATTATCCTCAATCAAAACAAGTTTCTTGTCTTTATGGTTGTGAAGATGGAACATGCAAAGAAGCAGAAGATGTTCTTGAATTTGGCGATGCATGTATTGATAGTGATGGTGGCGATACTTTTAATACATTTGGAGCAGCTACTTTTAATAATGAAGTCTATGAAGATCACTGTGATCCTGCAGATAGTAAAGCACTTTTAGAATATAGTTGCAGTTCTTCAGGAAATCTTAGGCAAGTAAAACAAAAATGTCAATATATGTGTGATAGTCTCACCGGAACATGTTATGGAGGCTATACTTCTGGTTCTCCAACAGTTACTATCAGCGGTGATGACGCATGTAAAGATACAGACGCAGGAGAAGCGTATGATGGTGTTGGTCGTTCTGGAACTGTGATTCTTAATGGTGAATCATATGAAGATTCTTGTGAACAAGGAAAATCACTTATAGAATATAGCTGTGTTGATGGAAAAGAACTTGGAAAACGACGATACACCTGTTCATACACCTGCGCGGATAACGCATGTCCGCAATCCTATACAGAAGCGGTTGAGGTTCTCCTTCCTGTACAAGAAAAAGTAAAAGGAGATTGTACTTCAACAGCGACTGGTGTTACGGGAAAAGATCGAAATGGAAAGCAACGAACGTATGAGAATTATTGTGGTGCATATGCAACAGGAATTGGTGCCTATGAAACCTACTATCTAAATGTTGCATACTGTGATGAAGATAATTTCCCTGCGTTACGCTCTTATGATTGTGGGGAAGGATATGTTTGCAGTGCTGATGGAACATCTTGTGTCGAGGGTGAAGCTTCCTGTGAGGATTCTGACAATGGCATCGATGCTTCTACAAGTGGAGTTGTGCAATATCTTACTGCATCTGGAGGAAGTGGCATAAATTATGATGAATGCACTGGAGATAAAACTCTTACAGAATGGTATTGCGATGGCAACAAAGCTCAATCTGAGACAGTGCAATGCAAAGAATATTGTTATGGAACTGTTTGTGACACGATGAGTTTGGAATGTTCTGACACTGAAACAGGAGCAGATCCTTCTGTTGTTGGTTATCTCACGTATTATTCATTGGATGGTACAACGATTGCGTATGAAGACACCTGCACTGCTGATGGTAAAGGAGTTACGGATTGGTATTGTGATGGAAAAGATGTTAAATCGCAAGTATTCTCCTGTGATGGTTCTTGTTCTTATGGAGGTTGTACTGCTTCAGAAGCTCCTTTCTTTTCACCAATGACAACAGTGGATGAATTCCTTGCGTCAGCACAGGATTGGTCTTATGACATGAAGATTGTTATTCCAAGCAAAGGATCAACAAGGGATTATCTTGCCGCGCTCGCGCTTGTTGGGAAATATGGATATCCACTTGTCAAAGATACAGAAATTTCTGACTGGAGAACAATCCATGCAATTGTTGTTGGTGGACCTTCTGTCAATAGTGTCAGTAAAGCAGTAATTGATGGAGGCGCTTCTCAGGAAGGCGCATATTATGTCTATCAGGATCCTACTTATTATGGAGCTGTTCTTGTTGTTGGTTCTGATGACCCAAAAGAAACAAGAAAGGCTGTGAAAGAATTGGTGAAGCGCTAAACTCTTTCTCTTTTCCGCTACATTTATAAGATAAATAGAATCACATTCCTTCTATGAAATCGCATGCGCATGAAAAAAAACAGAAGGAAAAAATTCTCATCACTGCAGCACTTCCTTACGCAAACGGCTCTATTCACCTTGGACATATGGTGGAATACATCCAAGCAGATATTTATTCTCGCGCAATGAAGCTTTTTGGCAAACACGCTGTTTTTGTCTGCGCAGATGATACGCACGGCGCTCCCATTGAAATTAAAGCAACTTCTTTGGGGATGAAACCAGAACAACTCATTGATAAATATTACAAAGAGCATACGAAAGACTTTGCGGATTTTGGTGTTTTGTTTGACAGTTATTATTCAACAAACTCTCCTGAAAATAAAACATACAGTGATTTTATCTTCACAAAACTCAAAGAAGCGGGACATATTTACACGAAAGAAATTCCTGTTATTTACTGTGAACATTGCAAGCGTTTTTTGCCTGATCGTTACGTCAAAGGAACTTGTCCAAAATGTCATGCGCCAGATCAATATGGAGATGTCTGTGAAAAATGTAGCAGCACGCACAAAACAACAGATCTCATTAACCCAAAATGCGCAACGTGCGGAAAAACTCCTGTTCCAAAAACCTCTGAACATTATTTCTTCAAACTCAGCGCGTACGCGGAAAAATTAGAGCATTTCTTTAAGACAGCGGATTTGCAGCCGGAAATTGTGAACTCTGTCAGCAATTGGCTTGGAGAATTACAAGATTGGTGCATTAGCAGAGATGGTCCTTACTTTGGATTCAAAATACCTGGTGAAGAAAACAAATATTATTATGTCTGGCTTGACGCGCCTGTCGGATACATTGCTTCCACTGCGCACTATTGCAAAACTTCTGGTGGGAAAGTTGCGGATTATTGGAATACTAAAGATACAAAGATTATTCACTTTATCGGAAAAGATATTATTTATTTTCATTTCCTCTTTTGGCCATCGATGCTGATGACCGCAGGGTTTCAATTGCCTTCCAAAATTATGGTCCATGGATTCTTAACAGTGAACAAAGAAAAGATGTCCAAGAGCAGAGGGACATTCATTACTGCTCGACATTATTTAGATCACTTGAATCCAGAATATTTGCGCTTTTATTACGCAGCGCATCTTTCCCCAACAGTGACTGATCTTGATCTTGATTTAGCGCAGTTTAAGGAGCGCGTGAACAGTGAGCTTATTGGCAACATCGCGAACTTTTGTTATCGTGTGCTGAGTTTTGCTACGAAGAACTTTGACGGGAAAGTTGGTTCTTTCCATGAACCTGCTGTTGCAGATGAAGTTATCGCGCTTCGTGAATTTACTTCTACAGTTAGAATGAATTACGAACAGATGAATTTCAAAGATGCGCTTTCTGGAATTTTGGCGTTTAGTTCTGTGGGAAACAAATATTTCCAGCAAAACGAGCCGTGGAAACTGATTAAAGAGGATTCTGCGAAAACGAAAGACATTATTTCTTTTTGTACGCTGCTGATTAAAGATTTGAGCATTTTGCTTGCGCCGATTTTACCGACGTTTAGTTCTGCATTGCAGAAGCAGCTAGGGGTTTCTTCGTTGACATGGAATGATCTTTCCTTTGTTCCTGAAGACTTTGCTCTTTCAGATGTTGTTCCCCTTATCCAGAAGATTGAAGAGGAGCACAAAGCGCTTATTGTAGAGCAGCCTGTGAAAGGAGAAGAGAAAAAGCAAGAGAAAAAGGAGTTTCCAAAAAGTGAAGCACAAGGATTCCCTCTGCTCCTCAAAGTAGGAAAAATTCTTTCTGTTGAAGAACATCCTAACGCTGAAAAATTATATGTTGAAACCATTGACCTTGGTCATGGTGATGTTCGTACGATTGTTTCCGGCATTCGTTCCTGGTACAAAAAAGAAGATCTTGTTGGAAAGCACGTTATTGTTGTTGCAAACTTGAAGCCTGCGAAACTTCGTGGAGTCATGAGCGCAGGCATGATTTTAGCAGCAGAACATGATGGAAAACTCGAGGTTCTTGAGGCACCAAAGAGCGCTGCAGGAGATCTTGTTTTCTTTGGTTCTGAGACTTCTGCACCGCAGCAAATTCAATATGATGATTTCGCGAAACTTTCAATTCTTGTTTCTCATAAAACTGTTGTCTGTGATGGCAAAAAATTACAGACACACAAAGAAATTATACATTGTTCTTTGCCTGATGGAGTAAGGGTAGAATAAATTAATCCTTTTTTTGAGCGTATTGTAGGTACGTATCTGTTAACTCTTTTCTTAACGCTTCTTCTTTCTTTTTCCACTGCGCTCTTCCAAGTTTTTCATAGTCGAACATAAACAATAATAACGTAACATGTTGCAGAACGACAATAAGGACGAGGATCACGACTCTTGTTCTTTTCTCTTCAAGCAATGCCATGACTGTATTAAGAATGGTTATAATTATCCATCCTATAAAATGAAGTCTCCCTAATGGACTGCCTATAACCATTATTGCAAAAACAAGTGTCTCCTCTATTATGTTATGGTAACGAGTTTCTCTAGATAAATAGGACCTCCTTGTATGTATAATTCATACTCTATGAAATATATTTATGATCATAAAAAAACATAATACTTGTGTTAGATCTTCTAAATTTGAATCCTCCTCGAGATATATTCTATTGTTGCTTTCTTATTACAATTTATGAAGCTTTTACAGGCAAAAACTCCGTAAACCTTATATATACTATT
>CAYLMH010000054.1:0-7146 GCA_964385055.1 uncultured Methanosarcinales archaeon | reverse complement strand
TCTAAAGACAAGCTTTAGTAACAGCCGCGTGCTCCACCATTAAGCTACTGGGGCAAATTGAGAATTACGAATCAAGATATGATTTAAATACTTTACTGTGCGTAATCACGAAAGAATTCTTCTCTTTTTGCAGTATCTGCACTGAAGAGCATTGTGTCAAGATTCTTTACCCGAGCTTCAATCTCTGGCTTCATTTCCTCAGAAACAGTTTCTCCTTTGAGCACAATATTAATTCGATAATGATATTTGTCTCCTCCAACAGATTCTGCTTTTCCTTGCTGAACACGAACAGCTATCTCCATAGATGTTCCCGGAGAGGATGTATCAAAAACATCATACATTGCACCATTAGAATGATAGTTTGAAGGAACGACAGCAAGCTGTTCCCTAAAAATACAAGCATAGTTCTCAGCCATGAGATATCGCGGCACAGCTTCTTGAAAAAAAGCATGCATTTTGTCTGCCTCCGCAGGAGAAACAGCTATCGTTCCAAAAAGCATGGAAGCTACTTCACCAATATCATTTCTTCTTTGATAACTTGTCGTCGATGTCATATGTTCTCTAAATTATAGAGAAACGAAAAACGGCTTTTAAATCTTATGACTTATTCGACGATTTCACCAGTCAAACTTCTCAACTGATGCTTCGTAATTTTTACAGAATAAAACTGCTTCAACGGATATCTTCCTGGGACTCCAACAATCAGAGGATAAGTCCCAAACTGGCGCATAAACGTGGTATTGCCGTCATAAATCTCTGCATAGAGATCCTTCATTATTGCTCCAGTAGGAACAACCTTCTGCAACATTGGAAAATCAATTTCCTGGCGGATTTGATTACGCCATTTCCAATACCACTGCTTGTTTTTTCTCAAGAACTTATCGCCAATTTCGTAGAGCTTTGTTCCTTCAAAGAGCGCTGCCTGTCTAATGTTGATTCTTCTGAGCCACCAATCATTTTCGATGACCTGTTTCAAATGATCCATATTGATTTCGTGCGTTTTTCTGCTTTCATCCGCAAGCCCGAAAATAATGTTAATGCCTGGCAAATATTTTGGCATGCCATTTGGACCGCGCTCTTTTCCAAATTTGTTAATGGATTCAATCGCTTTCATCGCAACTGGCGCCGAGCAATTCAGGAGATTTGCTTTGGTGACCGCAGGATCAAAGCTTTCAATCCCAAACGCCGCGATGTTTCCTTCTGTGCAATATTCTACTATTGCTTGTGTAATCGCTTCTCCTTTTGGATTTGCGACGAAGATAGGATTGACATTGTCAATATGAAGCACTTTTATTTCTGGACATGCTTCTCGTATGCCTTTGAGAAGACCAATTGGATCAGGCAATGAATAAAAGCAGGTTTGTTTTCCCAGACGAAAAAATCGTTCCCCAAGATCGTAGAGTTTTTTTACTTCTGTAATTATTTCTGGATTGTTTCGGTACAATACTTTGCTTTTCAGCGGTTCTGTGCAAAAACTGCACTTGCCGACATTGCATCCTTTCCCTGTTTCAATCTCGAGCATTTTATACCATGGAATCTGCTCGACAATTTCTGCACCTTCTACACTCAATGACGCGATTTCCGCAAACGTGAAGTTGTACGCTCGCGTTTCAAACACTGTTTTGTCAATCTGTTCTGTAAATTGGCCACCAAACATTTGTGTGCCAAATATTGCGGGGCCAGTGAGTATTTTTTTGCACGGCAAATCCGCGATTAATGGAGTGACTTCTTTCAACGTTCCTGGCATTGCGGAAAGATATTTTCCTGGAACATGAACGCCAAGAATGACGATGATTTCTGTTGCTTCATCAGAAAGAATTTCTGCGATTTTCTGGTGATGTTTTGTAAGATTGTAGACCGTGATGTTTGTCGTTTTTGATTTCGGCAAATTGAGGTTTGGATCTTTCATGCCCCATTTTTTCCAGAGCCTTAGGTCGTCAATCGTGAAATAATATATTTCTTCATTTGGAAAATTCTTTTTGAGATAGCCGTATAAATATCTTGGATACGTGCCGAGATACGGAGGAACTCCTAATCCTGCTGGCTCGTCTGTGTAGCAGTCTAATATTGCATATGTCATGATATGGTGAAGAAAAGAAGAAGGGATTATAAAACTTATCTGTACTGGAATGTGAGGAGGAGTGTTTTTTCTTCTTCTCTCTCAGAAATATCCTCCACAAAGAGGTCTATTCCCTGATTCGCTCTTGCATGATCCCCAAGTACAATTCTTATTACAGGAATGCTACTTTTTGGTTCTGTATACACTCTTGGAAATGCAAGCTTCTCAAAAACTCTCTGCAACACTTCCATTTCTGTTCTTTCAACTATCTGATCTGCAGTGTATCCCTCTCTTTTATACATAATATATCCGGCATTTCCGATAGCAGTGAGCGTGACGGTGCTTATGTTTTCTGCATGTGCATGCCCTATCACTTTTCCAAACAAAGCGTACTTTTCATTATTAACGTTCATTTTGTAGAGAAGCACAGATGCTCTTTTAAACATTATTACTTATTTGAAAGTAGAATTCTATCAATAAACTTATTCCTTCTTTTCATGCGCCTTTTCCCCTAAAGAAATATGAATGTCACCAAGATGCACTTCCTGCTGGAGATTGACTTTTCCTTCATTGCTCAAATGCAATAAAGGAATGAATGTGTATACTTTTTCTTGTTTTGTGCCGTCTTTCAATAATTTGCTGAACATGAGCTTTACTTCTTTCTGCGTCATAAAATGCTCCATTACTTCGCCAAATGTTTTGTGAATAAGCTGATCAATATCAACTTTTCTCACTGGAATTTCCATGTGGATTTCGTCTTCTCCCCAGCCTTTTCTTCTGTTCTTGACTTCAAGCGCTTTTTCTAACGCTTCAACTAAATCGTAGACAGAGACTTTTCTTTTTCGTGGCTGCGGTGTTCGTGGAATGAGCTCATAATTTCTTCCTTCTATAGAAACATTGACTCTATCGCCTTCCATTTGGGATAACTCGTCGTAAAATGCTTCTTCATCACTCTGATTACCACTCGCGATTAACTGATCAAGATAATTCATATCTTCGCCAATGAGTTTGTTTGATTTTAATCTCAACATAATTGCTGCTGCAAGAATAACTTTTCCTGAAATCTTGAAATCCATTTCTTTGAATTGTCTCAGTTTTTCAAGAAATTTTTGCGAAAGAAGCTTGATGTCAATATCCCACGGATTCATTTGTTCTGATTTGACTGCGGTGAAGATGATCTGCTGCCAGCTAATATCATCTTTATTGAGAATCATGTCAAAAAGTTGTTCATGAGGGAGGAGCGTTACTTCTGGAATTGCGTCGGGATTTTCCTGTCTTTTTTCTGGTTCAGCAAGTCGTTGTTGTTCCTTGTTCATTCTGATTTTGTTTGTCATTTTAGATTATATAAATGTTTGGAGAATTTATTGACATGGCGCAGTTTTAAGCCATGGAGAATTGACCCCTGGAGAAATGTGGGAAAAAGAACTTAATTGTCTGACATAAGCAATATTTTCTTCTGGAGTTGGTCTTATTGGTTTCCACAAATTCAATGGCTCTTCTGTTCCATTTCGATTTTGTTTATATCCTACCACAAGATCAACAAGACCATCTGCATTACTATCCACGTAACTCCATTTAGAAGGCACAAAATCTGATTTGTATTTAAGGCAGGATCCGTCCTGATACGTTTCACATTCATTGACGCCTGCTGCGCTCAATCCAAGAGAAACGGTGTATGAATTTTTCTCTGCATTGTATATAAACTCTGCTCGTCCTGGATGATCTTCGATTACTATTGTGTAGCTTTTTCCATCACATTTTTGTTTGAGATTTTGGAGTGTTGCTTCGCTTGCAGGGGCGATTGTTTGTTCTTCGCTTTGGACTGCGGGTTCATACGTGCTGTACAAATAGTACCCTGCTCCTGCAGCAATAATAGAAAGCTTGATGAAATCTCGGATGATGAGTTTTTTGAAATCAACGTCTTGTTCTTCTGCCATACTCTCTGGAAACAAAAATATGTTTATAAAGTTTACTACTAAAATGTGATAAATGAGAAAAAACAATGCGCTGACCGGGAATCGAACCCGGACCAGAACCTTGGCAAGGTCCCATTGTACCATTCAACTACCAGCGCGGTAAAGGGTTTCTATGGATATTTTTCTCTTTTTTAAAACAATAAATCAAAATAATAAAATAAACAATGACGGAAGAGAAATGCTCCATCAATAGTCGCATTTCTTGGCTTCTTCTGCCTGCTTCTTTCTCACTATGCACGCACTAGCTGCTTATGCATCGTGAGCAAAACAGTTGCGACAATTCTTGGAGCAACTGTTTTGCGACTTCTTTATTATTGTAAACAGAGAAAAAGTAAAAACAATCGTTCTTACCTTCTTCTGAAATACATAATAAAAATGGTGGGCCCAACCGGATTTGAACCGGTGACCTACGCCTTGTAAGGGCGTCGTTATAGCCACTAAACCATGAGCCCGAAACGTATTGTTATTGAACTTTCTATCTTTTTATAAATCTTGTGCTCAGGTTTATATACTTATTCTTCCTAGAAGCATTGTAAGAGGTGGTCTTTGTGACTAAACTAGATAAGAATAAAGTGGGATTAACCCTCGCAATTTTTTTTGCAGCAATGCACGCATTGTGGGCTCTTGCCGTTGCGCTTGGCGTCGGTCAGAAGTTTTTTGACTATGTCTTCCCCATGCACTTTTTGAACAACGTCTATTCTGTAATGGCATTTAACGCAGGAACAGCAGTTCTCCTCGTCGTTATGGCTTTTGTCTGCTGTTACATCATGGGCTGGCTCTTTGCCGCGCTCTGGAACTGGGTTGACAAAACTGTTTAATTTTTCTTTTTTTCTTTACATTTTAGCAACATTTAAAAATAAGTGGTTGTTTCAAATGATTATGAAAGGCACAATCGTTAATTTCCGCGTGGGCATGAAGACCATGTACCACAATCACATGATCGTCAACGCAGGACTCTCCAAGAGAGAAGAAGCAGTAAAACTTGTTGGCAAACCAGTTGTTTACACGACTTCTGCAAAGAACACCATTAAAGGAAAAGTTGCTTCTGCGCACGGCAACAAAGGCGCACTTCGCGTTATCTTTGAAAAAGCAATGCCTGGACAGGCAATTTCTCAGCACGTTGAAATTTTGTAAGGGTTTATTTCTTAATCAATTCTCTACTTTTTGTAAAAAGATTTTCTTTGCACAAAAACAACAACAATGGCACAGACGGCCATACTCACTTTGTTCGTATGTCCTACTTCGCGAACGAGAACCACTCACTGCGTAAGTGAACCTCGTTCGCTCCGTCTGGCCATGTTGTTTTTGTGCTAGAAAGGACGCACAAGGTCGAACAATTCTTGTGAGACCTTGTGCGTTGAGACGCGAGCATTAGTCGAGCGTCTCTTTGTTTTTTAAAAGATATTACAACTTAAAATAATTTACAATTAGAAAAAGGAAGTGAATAAAAAAGAAGCCGGGTCTTTCGACCCAGTTCTTTAGTGGTTTGCTGGCCACGAATTTCTTCGAGGTGTGTGTGAAGAATGGATTGGCTTGATTTGCTTCAATAATTCTATTTCATCTTCTGTCAATTGTGATAAAAAAGAAAAAGAAGAAAGGGAGCCTAGGCCCTTTCCAGCGTGTATGCGAGTTTTTATGATCATCACCTCATTCACAAAATCCAGCGGGATGCTGGCCTTTGTTTCTGATAGCACTCCTTAGACCAACCCTTTATTAATACCCTCTGCAACAAACATAGAGAAACTTCTTCCACAAGTTTTAAAAAGCCAGATTGACCTTTTCGAGAATAAGATGAGATATCAACTGGGCATTACGCCGGACTGGTTTAAAGACATTGACACAGGTTTTGAAGTTGTATCACTCCTTGCGACATTCCTTATAGCGGCAACCGCATACAAATTCTACAAACTAACAGATGAAGTCCGCTACAAATGGTTTAGCGCATCGTTTTTCCTTATCTCCATTTCTTATTTTTTCAAAATTCTGACGAATCTTATTGTTTATAATGAAGAATGGGGAACAAAGACATTAGGATTGTTTACCTACACTGTGCAGTATGTCCATGAGTATTATTACTTTGAAATTTTTGGAACACTTGCATTCAGATTCCTGATGCTTGTTGGATTATTTGGACTGTATTATATTATTTGCAAATGTCAAGATCAGAAATCAATCCCTATTATTATATTCCTTATTTTTATGACGACTATTTTTAGTAATATTCAATATTTTGCATTTCACGTGACTGCTGCGCTTCTTCTTGGTTTGATTGTGTGGCAATTATATTGCAACATGAAGGAGCAGAAAAAGCAAAAGATTACTGTTCGAACACCAATCATTGCGTTTGGTGTCCTTCTTATCAGCCAATTGCTTTTCGGACTATTATTCCTTACTCCTGAAATGTATGTTGTTGGTGAAGTAGTGCAACTCTTTGGGTTCTTACTTTTATTGTATAATTACATCCAGTTGGTGCGAGGCAAATAAAATGAGCAAACGACGATCACGCCTCGACATTATCTGCGATATGCTTGGCTCTATTCAAGATAAAGGCGGCAAAATAAAACCAACCCATTTGATGTACAAGGCAAACTTATCTCATAATCTGTTGAACAGTTATTTAGAAGAATTGGTAGACAAGAATATGGTCAAAGAAATGGAAATTAATCATTACAAATATTTGATTATTACTGACAAAGGTCTGGAATTTATGCAGAACATCAAGAAGATGAAAGACTTCCAGGAAGCGTTTGGGATTTGACTTATATCTCAGAATTCTCGTTTCTTAAAATTTATTTGAACTCAAAAATTTTTAAAAAAGACATAGGGATTCAAAAGGACTGCGAGGCGAATAGAAAGCACTTGAGTGGTACCTTTTTACAATATGGGGAAAAACTTTATATTCTTCATAGAGATAATAAACGCCGAGGCGGGGATTCGAACCCCGAAAGGTCTGGGCGACCGAAGGGTTTACCCAAAGCCTTTAGTTTTCTCTAAAGGCTTTTGAGACCCTCGCAATAACCTGGTTATGCGACCTCGGCAAAATGTATAGCAATTGCTTAGAATAAACTTATTAATAGGTTTATCGACGAGTTTTCCGAATATCTTACGGAT
>CAYLMH010000053.1:0-7337 GCA_964385055.1 uncultured Methanosarcinales archaeon | reverse complement strand
GAAGTATGGCAAAAAAAACATTTGATGTTAACACGCACGCACTTGTGCCAGAACATATTGTTCTTTCTGAAAAAGAAAAGAACCAAATCTTTGAAAAATATTCTATCTCTTTCAAAGAACTTCCAAAAATTCTTGCAAATGATCCGGTTATCAAACAATTGAAACTTAAATCTGGCGATGTTATCAAAATCTCCAAAAAAAGCCCAACTGCAGGTATTGCAGAATATTACCGAGGTGTTATCAGTGAATAAATACTCCAGACTTTTAATCGAAAAGTATTTCGAAGAGCACTCTCTTGTTGCGTCTAACATTGTTTCTTTCAATAATTTTATTGATTTTGAACTACAAAATGTTATTGAACAAAACAAAATTGTCGAGCCAACAATTATTCCTCACAATATTGATGAATTTAAAATTCGCTTTGACAAAATCTGGGTCACAAAACCAGAAATCACTGAAGCAGACGGTTCCAAACGACCAATTTACCCTGCAGAAGCACGCTTAAGAAAACTCAGCTACGCAGCTCCTATTTTTATCGAAGTCAGCGCGCACATTAACGGGATTCAGCGAGAATCTTTTGTCACACAAGTAGGAAGTCTTCCTATCATGCTCCGCTCTAAATATTGCCATCTCTCTGGATTAAGCAAAGAAGACTTAATCGCGAAAGGAGAAGATCCAACTGATCTTGGCGGTTATTTTATCATCAATGGAACAGAGCGTGTTCTTATCAACATTGAAGATCTTGCAGCAAACAAGTTCCTCGTTGAAGAAGATTCCCTCACTACAAATAAATTCGTTGGAAAACTTTTCTCAGAATATGGTTCATACAAAATTCCACATTCCATTGAAAAACTTAACGATGGACTTTTTTACATTACTTTCACTCGAGTAAAACGCATTCCTATTATTCCTATCATCAAAGCATTGGGCTTGACAAAGGATGAAGAAATCATGCGCCATATTACTGGTGGTGAACAGAGTGACGCAGTCTTCGTGAACCTCTATGAATTCGTTGACATCAAAAATGAGGAAGATGCTCTTGATTATGTTGCGAAAAAAATTGGCATCACCCAGGCAAAAGATATCCGTATCGAGCGCATGAAAGAAGTTGTTGACAAATACTTATTGCCTCATCTTGGTATCACGGAAAAAGACCGTCCTGCAAAAGCATACAATCTTTGCAAATACATTAGAAAGTACTTGCAGGTCGCGGCAGGAGAATTGCCAGTTGACGATAAAGATCACTACATGAACAAGCGTGTTAAAATGAGCGGAGATCTTCTTGCAGATCTTTTCCAAGTGAATCTTAAAGTGCTCATTGGAGATCTTCTCTACAACTTCCAGCGCATTGTCAAGCGTGGAAAGTTCCCATCCATTAAAGTGGTTATCAGAGAAAAATTATTGACGAGCAGAATTTACAGTTCCATGGCAACAGGCTCCTGGGTTGGCGGTCGAATGGGAGTAAGCCAGCGTATTCAGCGCATTAACTTCCTTGAAACACTCAGCCACTTGCAGCGAGTTATTTCTCCGCTCAGTGCAAGCCAAGAAAATTTCGAAGCACGTGAGTTGCACGCAACACATCTTGGACGATTATGTCCGATTGAAACTCCAGAAGGAACGAACATTGGGTTGCGTAAAAATCTTGCACTTGTTGCAGAGATTTCCCATGATTCAGATGAACAAGTAGTGCTCAAGCAGCTCAAGATGCTTGGCCTTAAGTCAGCGTAATGGTGATTAAAAATGGTTGATGTCTATCTTAACGGAAAATATGCAGGCGCAGTTGATAATGCACAAGACTTTATTGATCAAGTTATTTCTGAGCGAAGACGCGGAAAACTTTCAGCAAACATTAACGTCTATCATCAGAAAGAATACAATCAAGTTTTTATCGAAGCATCCAAGGGTCGTGTGAGACGACCACTTATTGTCGTGAAAGACGGAAAATCAACACTCATTGAAAAACAGGTAATGCAGCTCGAAAAAGGAGAACTCTCCTGGAGCGATCTTGTCAATCAAGGAGTTATTGAATACGTTGACGCAGCTGAAGAAGAAAACATTCTTGTCGCATTTAGTCCTGAAGACTTAACTCCGTCACACACGCATCTTGAAATTGCTCCAATGGCTATCTTGGGATTATCCACTTCTCTTGTTCCTTTTGGAAATTACAACCAGAGCACGCGTCTCAACGCAGGAAGCAAAAACCAGAAACAATCTCTTGGTTTTTACGCAGCAAACTATCATGTGCGCATGGACATGGACGTCAACATTCTTGACAACCCGCACCAGCCACTCTGTAAAACAGTCATGCATGATATCGTTGGCTACAATGAGCATCCTTCTGGACAGAACATTGTTGTTGCTGTCATGAGCTACCGTGGTTATAACATGGAGGATTCGGTTATTCTCAATAAATCTTCTATCCAGCGAGGATTTGGACGATCTACGTACTTTAGACCTTGCGTGAGCGAAGAACTTCGCTACAGCGGTGGTCTTGTTGATCAGATCGGAGTTCCTGACAAAGAAGTCAAAGGGTACAAATCAGAACGCGATTACCGCTTCCTTGAAGAAGATGGTATTATTTATCCAGAGTCTCAAGTTGCTGAAGGTGATGTTGTTATTGGAAAAACGTCTCCTCCTCGATTCTTGAGCAGCATGGATGAATTTAATCTTAACTCTAATTTGCGACGAGAATCTTCTGTTTCCATTGCACATGGGGATCAGGGAATCGTTGACTTTGTTTTAGTTACTGAGAACGAAGAAGGAAACAAACTTGTTCAAGTACGACTTCGCGACCTTCGTATTCCTGAAGTAGGGGATAAATTTACCTCTAGACACGGACAGAAGGGGGTTGTGGGAATGATTGTTGAACAAGAGGATATGCCATTCAGCGCATCTGGAATTACTCCAGACCTTATCTTCTCGCCGCACGGTATTCCATCTCGTATGACTATTGCTCATCTTATTGAACTTGTTGGTGGAAAAGTCGGTGCGCTTTCCGGACGATACATTGATGGGACTACATTTGAAGCAGAAACAGAAGAAGCATTACGTCACGAACTTGTTTCTCATGGGTTTCGCGAAAATGGAACAGAAGTCATGTACAACGGTTTAACAGGGGAGAAATTCCAGGCACGCATTTATGTTGGAAACATGTATTATCTCAAACTCAGGCACATGGTTGCAAACAAATTGCACTCTCGTGCTCGCGGTCCAGTCCAGCTCTTGACACGACAGCCTACAGAAGGTCGTGCAAAAGAAGGAGGATTGCGACTTGGAGAAATGGAGAAAGATACTTTCGTTGCACATGGCGCGTCACTTCTCTTGAAAGAACGTTTTGATTCTGACAAGACTGTACTTGCAGTGTGTGAAGATTGTGGTCTTCTTGCAATCCATGATGAGTACAAAAACAGATCCCATTGTCCTGTTTGCGGAGAAAACTCCAATATTTCGCAGGTTGAAATTGCGTACGCGTTCAAGCTCCTGCTCGACGAGTTAAAAGGACTTTGCGTCTATCCTCGCATTGAATTAAAAAATAAATATTAACCAGAAGGTGAGCTGCATGGATCAATACATTCACAAACAAGTAAAGTCAATTAACTTTGGTGTTTTGAGCCCAAAGATGATTATGAAAATGGCGAGTGCGAAAGTCGTCACTCCAGAACTCTATGATAAAGAAGGATATCCTGTTGACGGTGGTCTCATGGATATTCGGCTCGGCGTTATTGATCCAGGATTAAGCTGTAAAACCTGTGGTTCCAAATTAAAGGAATGTATTGGTCACTTTGGATACATTGAACTTGCTCGTCCAATTATTCACATTAAATTCGTTGATTTAGTGGTGACGTTGTTAAAATGCACTTGCCGAGAGTGCGCTCGTATTCTTATTCCAAAAAATAAAATGGACACTGCGCTTGCTGGTTTAGTTGTCGCTGAAGAAGAAGCAGGTCTTGCAGGACGACGAGAACAGATTCGTGAAATTATTGCTTCACTCAAAACTATTAACAAATGTCCACACTGTAAGGCACGTCAATTTAAAATTGGTCTTGAAAAACCCTCCACTGTTATTGAAAATGAAAAACGATTAACGCCTATCGAAATCCGAGCGCGCCTCGAGAAGATTTCTGATGATGACTGTAGCGTCTTTGGCATTAATCCTGCATTCATGCGTCCAGAATGGGCAATTCTTACTGTTCTTCCAATTCCGCCAGTAACAATGCGTCCAAGCATTACATTAGAATCTGGGGAAAGAAGCGAAGACGATTTGACGCACAAATTGGGTGATATTGTTCGTATCAACCAACGTCTTTTTGAAAACATCAACGCAGGAGCTCCTGAAATTATTATCGAGGATTTGTGGGACCTTCTTCAATATCACATCACTACTTATTTTGATAACGAAGTTGCACAATTGCCTCCAGCACGACACCGTTCTGGTCAGCCATTGAAAACACTTACTTCACGAATCAAAAGCAAAGAAGGACGTATTAGACACAATCTTGCAGGAAAAAGAACAAACTTTTCCAGCAGAACAGTTATTAGTCCAGATCCAATGATTTCATTGCATGAAGTAGGAGTTCCATTTGTTGTTGCGATGAAACTTACTGTTCCTGAAGTTGTTCAACCATGGAACATGGAATATCTTAAAAAGTTTGTCCAACGCGGACCAAAAGAATACCCTGGAGCGAATTACATTGTTCGACCAGATGGAAGACGAAAAAAGATCACCGATGAAATGAAAGAACAGCTTCTTGAAGAGCTTCAACCAGGATATTATGTTGAACGTCATCTTCTTGATGGCGATGTCGCAATCTTTAACCGACAGCCATCACTCCACAGAATGAGCATGATGTGCCACCGTGTCCGTGTCTTGCCAAGCAAAACATTCCGTTTGAATCCAGCAGTATGTGTTCCTTACAACGCAGACTTCGATGGGGACGAAATGAACCTCCACATTCCTCAAACAGAGGAAGCTCGCGCAGAAGCAGAAATGCTCATGCAAGTTCACACGCAGCTTATTTCTCCACGATATGGATTAAGCATTATTGGTTGCGTTCAGGACGCTATTTCCGGAAACTACATGTTAACTCGATACATGAAAATGTCTCGTGAAGACGCAGTTGAACTTCTTCTCTCTGCACGAATTTTTGACATTGGCAGATTACCAAAGAAAGAAGTAGTGACAGGAAAAGAAATTTTTAGCGTTGTTCTTCCACAGGATTTCAGTTTCGAAGGAAAAACACGTATGTACACAGGCGATGAGAAAAAAGACAAAGCAAATGATGCTGTTGTTGCGATTAAAAACGGAAAACTTCTTTCTGGTGTTATGGACAAGGCAAACCTTGGAGAAGGCTCTGGACTTATGTTGAAGAACTTGCACCAGCAATATGGCGCAGAACAGACCCTTGACCTCCTCGGAAAAATGTTCCGTCTTGGTATTGAATCCTTGTTGAAATATGGATTCACGACAGTCATCTCTGATACAGATATTCCTGAAGATTCCAGAAAGCGCATCCGAACTATCTTGGATGACGCGTACACTGCAGTTGATGAATTTATTGAATCTTATAGACAAGGTAAATTCGAAGCATTCCCCGGACGAACTGTTGAAGAAACGCTCGAACTTCGTATCCTTGAACGCTTGAACATTGCTCGTAACGAGACAGGAAATATTGTTCAGCAGCAATCCAACGAAGGAAGTCACACTGTTATCATGACAACGTGCGGTTCTAGAGGAAACGCACTCAACCTTGCGCAGATGGCTGCGTGTGTTGGTCAGCAAGCTATGCGAGGAAAACGTATCCAGAAAGGATACAGAGGACGAACACTCTCTTGCTTCCAGCGCGGCGACTTATCACCGTCTGCACGCGGATTTATCCGAGGAAGTTTCAAATCAGGGTTAGTGCCTGCTGAGTTCTTTTTCGGAGCAATGACTGGTCGAGATTCGCTTATGGATACCGCGCTTCGTACGCCAAAATCTGGGTACTTGTATAGACGACTTGCAAACGCACTTCAAGATATGCGTGTTGCGTACGACGGATCTGTTCGTGACGCAAATGGCACTATTGTTCAATTTAAATATGGAGAAGACAACGTTGATGTTTCCAAGAGTGAGAAAGGAAAACTCAATGTCCAGCGTCTTTTCTCCAAAATTATGGAGGAATAATTACCATGGAAGAACTTTACGCTGAATATAAGGATTTATTGCCTGTCTCTATTATTGAAGATGTTAAAACAAACGCACCGAAAGGAATCGCGAAAACAAAACTCAAGAAAGTTCTTGACCTTGCAGTTGAAGAATACAATAACATGCAGGTTGAAGCAGGAGAATGCGTTGGTATTATCAGCGCAGAATCTATTGGTGAACCAGGAACACAGATGACTTTGAACACATTCCACTTCGCTGGAGTTTCTGAGATGAACGTTACGACAGGTCTTCCTCGTATTATTGAAGTTCTCGATGGTTCTCAATCTTTGAAAACACCGATGATGGAAATTTACCTTCAAGCGCCATACAAAAATGGAACTGACATCAAAAAAGTTGCGCAGCTTATCAAGGAAACAACACTCCAGGATATTGCAGCAGAGTTTATGATTAACATTGCAGATTCTGTTATTGAAGTCAAACTTGATGACGCAAAAATGGAACCACTCAATCTTACTGCAGACAAAGTCCACAAACTTTTGGACGCGACATTGAAAGGGATTGGCGTTAAAATGAAAGACGGTTCTCTCATTGTCAAGCCGAAAGGAAAAGATGTTACTGTCAACGAACTCTACAAACTTAAGGAAAAAGCAAAATCTATCTATGTTACTGGGGTCAAAGGAATTACCCAAGTTCTTCCTGTTAAACGCGGTGATGAATTTGTTATTGTTACCGCCGGAACAAACCTTAAGGCAGTTTTCGAACTTGAATTTGTTGACGCAACACGAACCATCTGCAACGATATCTTTGAAGTCTATGCTGTTCTCGGCATAGAAGCAGCACGAGAAGCAGTTGTTCGTGAGGTTTACAAGATTATTACAGAACAAGGATTGAACGTTGACGTTCGACACCTCATGCTCGTTGCTGACGCAATGTGCGTGACTGGAAAACTTCGCGGTATTACCCGATATGGTATTATCAGCCAGAAATCCAGCGTTCTTGCAAAAGCATCTTTCGAGACACCAATCAAACATATTTTCAACGCAGCACTTGTTGGAGAAAAAGACCACTTGAACAGCGTTGTTGAGAACGTTATGATCAATCAGCCAGTGCCTGTGGGAACAGGACTTTTGCGCCTTGTGACCAAAGAAGTCAAGAAAGCAGCAAAAGCTGAATAAAAAGAGCATCACGATAC
>CAYLMH010000052.1:0-8002 GCA_964385055.1 uncultured Methanosarcinales archaeon | reverse complement strand
CGAGAACCCCACACTTCGTATGGGAACCTCGTTCGCTCCGTCTGGCCATGTTGTTGCCTTTAGGGAGGGACAAGCACACAGACTCGAACGTTCCTGTGAGAGTCTGTGTGCTGAGACGCGAGCGTTAGTCGAGCGTCTTTATCTTCTTGATAACTAGTTACAAAAAGAAATCTCTTTAATTTCTTATAACTCAATTCCAAAAAGATGCACTTATTCAGAAACCTATATATACTCCCAAATTAAAAAATGCTTCATGCAATTCATCTTTCATGGCGCAGGAAGGGAAGTAGGAAGAAGCTGTATAGAAATTGACAATACCTATCTTCTCGATGCGGGATTAAAAATCACAGAACATGGTACAGAATTTCCCTCTTCTTTTGGTCCAGAGAAAATCAAAGCGGTTCTCCTGAGCCACGCGCATCTGGATCATACAGGCGCGCTTCCTGTTCTTAATCACGCAGGACTCAATTGCCCAGTATACACAACGCGAGTCACAAAGCTCACGACAGAAGTTTTGTTGGAAGATTCATTTCACATTGAACTCATCACACATTCGCATCCAGGATATAGTAAAGCGAACATCAAGAATGTATTGCAAAATTTCCGTGATGTGGACTACAACAAAATCTACACTATAAACAAAGACACGACTGTCCAATTTCTTGATGCAGGGCATATCCCCGGCAGCGCGTCAATCCTATTAACATACAAAAAGAAACGAATTCTCTACACAGGAGACATTAATTGGCAATCAACACTTCTTCTCAATGCAGCGTCCTACAAACTCAATGACATCGACATCATGATTACAGAAACAACGTATGGAGATAGAAATCATCCAGACAGAAGGCAAACAGAAGAAACGTTTCTCAAAGTCATCAAAGAAGTGCTTGCGAAAGGCGGATCCGTCCTGCTCCCAAGCTTCGCGATAGGAAGAGCGCAGGAGATTATGCTGCTCCTCGGAAAAGAGAACTTAGATTGTTCCATGTATCTTGATGGCATGGCAAGAAAAGCAACAGACCTATACATGAGCAATCCGATGTTCATCAGAAGCGCGGAAGCGTTGCGTAAAGCAAAGCAGAAAGTGCATTATATCACTAGTGAACTGGAAAGAAAAAAAGTGCTCAGCGAAAAAGCAATTATCATTACCACGTCAGGCATGGTCACTGGCGGTCCAGTCATGGAATATCTGAAGATGATGTTTTTTGAGCAAAAAAACGCGATTCTCATGACAGGATATCAGGGTGATGGAACAAATGGACGATTGTTATTGCAAGAAAAGAGCGCGTATGTGGATGGGAAGAAAGTGCGATGGGAAGGCAGGATTGAACATTTTGATTTCAGTGCGCATGCGGGACAGAATGAGTTAGTCGCTGCAGTCAAGCAGATCAAGCCGAAAGTCCTTATCTTGAATCATGGCGATGAAGTTTCTATAGAAGCGTTTGCTGATTTGGTGAAAGGTTCTGTGAAGAAGATTTATACGCCAAAGAATGATGAAGTTTTGGAGATTAATTAGTTCGTTTCTAAATTTTTCTCTCTCTCTTTCTCTCTTTATTCTTTTTTTTATTCGCTCCCTGTCAAAATACACGCACCAGCAACGACCACATGAATCACTATGTAATTTTATGGAAATGTAAAAATAAAATCATTCGAAACATCAAGGAAGAGAATCCAATCAAAATAAAGCTTCTCTTTAGAAACCTATTTATATCTTCTTTCCAATAAAAACACAATGGGAGAGCAAAAGAGCGAGTATTATAACAAATCCATAGAACAAACATGCTCAAATCTCGGAACAAAACAAGAAGGGCTCTCGAAAACAGAAGTAATTCTCCGTCTTAAACAATATGGCTACAATGAACTCAGGGAAGCAAGAAAAATAAACCCAATCATAATCTTTCTTCGACAATTCAAAAGTCTGTTAGTATATATCCTTCTCGCAGCAGTGATCATCTCATTTTTCTTAAAAGAATACGTTGACGCGTTTGTTATCTTAGGAATCCTCCTCTTCAACGCAATTTTCGGGTTTATTCAGGAATACAGGGCAGAAAAATCAATTGCCGCGTTAAAAAAACTCGCAAGCCTGAAAGCAAAAGTCATACGTGAAAACACTGTCCACGAAATTGACGCGAGAGAACTTGTTCCAGGAGATATTATCCTGCTCGAAGAAGGAGATAAAATTCCTGCAGACGCAAGGGTTATCGAATCTATCCATCTCAAAACACAGGAAGCAGCGTTAACAGGAGAATCAGAATCTATTGAAAAACAAACAAACAGCATCGAAAAAACAATTGCACTCGGCGATCAAAAGAACATGGTGTTCGCGGGAACAGTGATCACAAGCGGCAGAGGAAAAGCAGTCGTGATCGCAACAGGAATGCAGACAGAAATTGGCAAAATCGCAAAACTCATCGAAGAAGCAGAGGAACTCGCTACTCCTTTACAAAAAAGTTTAGACAAAGTGAGCAAAATATTAGGTATAGGAACAATCCTTGTTTGTCTTCTCATTTTCGGTCTTGCGGTGTTCAAAGGAGAAGCGCTTCTCCCTGCGTTCCTCGCAGCAGTCGCGTTGGCAGTCGCAGCAGTGCCAGAAGGTCTTCCGGCAGTCATCACAATTACATTAGCAGTCGGTGTTCAGCGCATGATAAAAAAGAACGCGCTCATCAGAAAACTGCCCAGCGTCGAAACATTGGGATGCACGACGGTGATCTGCACCGATAAAACAGGAACACTCACCAAAAACGAAATGACGGTCAGACAAATTTACACGAACGGAAAAGCGATTGAAGTGACAGGCACAGGCTACAACACAGAAGGGAATTTTTTTGTGCATGGACAAAAAATTGATCCAAAAGAAGTTTCTTTCATTTTGAAAATTGGCGCGCTCAACAACAACGCAGCGCTAGATAATGAGAAAGTCGTCGGCGATCCAACAGAAGGTTGCTTGCTTGTCAGCGCGGCAAAAGCAAATATGCAAAGAGAAATACTGCAACAACAAGAACCGCGCATAGAAGAGATTGTTTTCGACTCCAAACGAAAGCGAATGAGTACAATCCACAGTGTCGGGAAAAAAACAGTGATGTACACAAAAGGAGCGCCAGATATCATACTGCATCTCTGCACAAAAATTCTGATGAACGGGAAAGTCCGTTCTCTCACCCCAAAAGATAAAAAAGCAGTTCTTGAAGCAAATAAAAATTTTTCATCCTGCGCGTTGCGTGTGCTCGCGTTTGCTTACAAAGAGCTTCCCAAAAAGCGGACAAATTATACAGAAGCAGATGAAAGCGATCTTATTTTTGTCGGACTCCAAGGCATGATCGATCCGCCAAGACAGGAGGCAAAAGAAGCGATTCTCCGCTGTAAAAATGCAGGAATCCGCGTCATTATGATTACAGGAGATCATGAAGACACTGCGAAGGCAATTGGCGCAGAGCTTGGTCTTGGAACCCGTGTTATGGATGGAAAAGAACTCGAAAGCAGAACAAATCTCGACGACATCATAGAAAATATTGACATCTACGCGCGAGTAAACCCAGAACACAAACTCAAAATTGTCGAAGCGCTGCAAAAAGCAGGGCATGTTGTTGCGATGACAGGCGATGGCGTCAATGACGCTCCTGCGTTAAAAAAAGCAGACATTGGTATTGCGATGGGTATTACTGGAACAGATGTGAGCAAAGAAGCGAGCGCGATGGTATTGACCGATGATAATTTCACAAGCATTGTCAATGCTGTGGAAGAAGGTCGAGGAATTTATGGCAATATCAAAAAATATTTTGGCTTCCTCTTGTCAGGAAATATTTCCGAAGTGCTCATTGTCTTTCTCATCACGCTGTTTGGTTTTCCGTTGCCTTTGATCGCGACACAAATCCTTCTTATTAATTTAGTCACCGATGGATTCCCCGCGCTTGCGCTCAGTGTTGATCCGTATGAACCAGAAGTGATGAAACAAAAACCGCGAAAGCGGCATGAAAAATTATACAAAGGTCTTGCGCCATATATCATATATTATCCAATCATAATGACGATCGCTGCGTTTAGTGTCTTCTCTTACTTTTTCCTTGTCGAGGGAAATCTCCTCAAGGCGCAGACAATGACTTTTCTTTTAATCTCAGTCTTTGAATTATTTCAGGCATTTTCCTGTCGATCAACAATCCATCACGCGCATCATGTAGGTCTCTTTAGAAATCCGTATTTGTTGCTTGCAGTAGGCGCATCATCGCTTGTTTTAGCGTTGGTCATCTACGTTCCAGCATTGCAGCCATTGTTTGGCACTGTTGCGCTCAGCGGAATAGAAGTAGGAACAATCATCATCATCTCGTTCAGTGGGTATGTAGTAATAGAATTGACAAAGGCGATGAGGATATGGCGAGGAGTGAGTTTTTGATTTATTAAACTACACGGAGCATTTCTGAAGTAGACATAAGGTTGATGGGATAATATCCTACGAATTTATGGATGGCAGAGTCATATTGAAAATTGAATGGATCAGCACGAACAGCAGCAAGGTCAAAACCGCCGCCAACACTTCCTAAACCAGCAATTCCTCCACCACGAGTTACCCCTCCCCCCATAAAAAGAGGAGAACTACTTTCCCAAGAAGATTCATGTCGTGCAACAACAGGAGGCCTGCTTACTTGTATAACACTTAAGCCAAGAGAGCCTAAAAATGGATTGTCTAAATCAGATGAGTCCATGCTTCCTGCAAGAACAGGCCGACGCATGTAAATTTCTGTTTTCTTTGCTTGTTGTAAACCACCAAGCCACTCCTTGAGATACCCATATCCCGATTCAAAGAGAATTTGCCTTTTTAGTGGTTCAGGAAGTGCTTCTAAAGAAGCAAGGTCTTGAGGTGAAAATCGTTCTCTAATTAATCCTTCTGCAATAAATGTTAACTCTTCTAATGCTCCTTGACTTCCTGTGTCAGAGATAGAAGAAGCATAACTACTTGAAACTGCATCTCTTGCAATATATATTTTATCAACTTGAAAATGATCTAAAACAAGTGTTTCTCCTGGTTTGAGGTATTTCTTTGCATGTTCAACTGTTACAACAGGAAGAGCGCTTTCTGTAAGTGATTCATAATCAAGGACTGCACGTTCAACGTGGAATGGTATACCATTTATTGTTGGAGCAACAAGATAAACTTTGTCTCTACTTGTGTTTTTTATTTCAACACGCAGACGTGATCCTTCAGGAAGAGCATATGTTGGATAACGCGCTCTGTCACCAGGAAGTCCATTGTAATAAACTTGATCTCCAATTAAAATTTCGCGTGATCCGGGAGTAACCATTTGAGGTTGAAGTTTTTGATGTCCTACTTCAACAACAGCTGAAACAGAAATCTGTATCTCTCCTGCTTTAAGCGTATCTTCAGACATTTCTGCAGCATAAACTCCTTTTCTTACTTGATCATAAAATGAGTTTTCATCAGCTCCAATTGCTGCAAGAAGTTCTAGTGATTTTCTTCCTTTCTCTATTTGTTTAATATTTTTAGGAATAGGTGTTGCAGTAAACCAGCTTGCATAAAATCCATACCATCCAAGACCACCACTTATGGAGTGATAGCTCGTGTGTTCTGCATGAAGAAGATCTGCCATCATATTACGAAATCCCGCATTTCGCTGGACACCAGCGAGTGTCATGGATAAAAATGATTCAGAATCAGTCAAGTGAAGGATCGCATCAAGCAATTTGCCCTCGTTAACAGTACCATAGAATGCTCCAAAGTTGTTAGAAAATCCTTGATATCTCCTTGAAGCTTCTTCAAGTGAAGAAGGAGTGATTGCAGGTTTAGGACCAGAGTACTTAAAAACCTGTCCAGGTTTTATTAGTTGAGCAGTTCTTAGTGCCATGGAAATATGTAAAATACATCTATTTATAAAGTTTACGGATGTAGTTACTAAAAAGTAGTGCTAAAGAAAGATTTCGTCGCTAAACTTTTATAAACCCACTTCTTTTTGTTGCGTCTATGGAAAGTGCTGAAGTCATTCAAATAAGAACAGTAAATCCCCAGAAAACAGAAGATAAATCTTCCTTCTACAAAGACATAATCAGTGCTCTCATAGAAAAGACACACAGTAAAAAACAAATCAATCAGCTGAAAACAAAACTCTGCGCAAAATATCACTTAAAAAAAATTCCAACAGATATTGACATCATGCTAAACGCGTCTGAAAAAGAGCTCAAAACAATAAAAAAATATCTGCTTACCAAACCAATGCGAAGCAGAAGTGGGGTCACGCCAATCGCGGTAATGTCTGCTCCATACAGTTGTCCTCATGGAAAATGCACCTTCTGTCCTGGTGGTCCAGGAAGCGAGTTTGGTGATGTACCGCAGAGTTACACAGGCCATGAACCATCAACAATGCGCGCAATACGAGCAAACTACGACAGTTACATTATTGTTTTCAATCGATTAGAACAATTTGTCGTCTCTGGTCACATTCCGCACAAAGCAGAAGTCATCATCCAAGGAGGCACGTTGCCAGGAACACCAAGAGAATATCAAATCAATTTTGTGAAAGATATTTATCAAGCGCTCAATGATTTTGGCGCAATGTTTTTCAAAAAAACAAAAGAAGGAGACATCATCATAAATCTTGAGAAAGTAAAAACCTTCTTTGAGCTTCCAGGAGATATTGGGCGAGAAGGCAGACAAGAACGCATGAACAAAAAAATTCTGGAAGTAAAAAACAAAAAAGCAACAACACTCGAGAAAGAAGAAAAGAAAAATGAAACAGCAGTTATCCGCTGTGTTGGTCTCACGATTGAAACAAAACCAGATTGGGGATTTGCAGAACATGGGAATCTCATGCTTGAACTCGGCGCAACGCGAGTAGAGTTAGGCATTCAAAGTGTCTATGAAGATGCGCTAAAAATCACGCATCGAGGCCACACGCGTGCAGATTCCATTCGTTCGATTAAAGAATTAAAAGATCTTGGATTTAAATTAAATTTTCATTACATGTTAGGATTACCAAGCACATCAAAAGAAATGGACATCGTTGGGTTACGAACATTGTTTGACAGTGTCGCATATAAGCCAGATATGCTCAAAATCTATCCATGTATGGTGATGAAAGGAACACCATTGTATCACGTCTGGAAAGCAGGGAAATACCAGCCAATGACCACAACAACAGCAGCAGAAATAACAGCAGACTTCATGCGCTATGTTCCGCCATACTGTAGAATTATGCGTGTCCAGCGAGATATTCCCACGAATGTGACAGAAGCTGGAGTTGATAAAACAAATCTCAGACAGTATATTGAAAAAATTATGCAAGAGAAAAATATCACCACAAAAGAAATTCGCGCGAGAGAAGTAGGAACAATCTTAGAAAAAAATCCAGACATAACATTTAACACGCCGGAAATTGTTGTTCAGGAATACGAAGCATCTAATGGAAAAGAATTCTTCATCTCACTCGAAGACGTCAAAAATGATGTGTTGTTTGGGTTTGTTCGTTTACGATTTCCAAGTCAGTGTATGAGAAAAGAAATAACAGAAACAAGTGCGTTAATTCGAGAGCTTCATGTCTATGGAGAAGCGACTGCGCTTGGAAAACAAGGAACAGTGCAGCATAGAGGCATGGGAAAACAATTGATGAAGAAAGCAGAAGAAATCGCGAAACAACATGGAAAGAACAAGATGATTGTCATCTCTGCGGTTGGAACAAGAGAGTATTATAAGAAATTAGGATACGAAAGAGAAGGCGCGTATATGGTCAAGGAAATTTAATGTTAACAAAAGGCAAGGAGCAAATACTTTAGTAAAAAATTCGCAAAGATAAAACCCGCACAAGAAAAGCCTAAATGTCAGGGGGACCCATTCAACGCAGTGCGCTGAATGGGGTAATTATTAAATAGAGAAACAAGAAACAGAGAAATAAAACGTGATAATCATGACTAAGACAATCGGCATCCACGAAGATGAATTGAACGCAAAGCTTGAACCATTCCACAACAAAGACAAAGTGGAGTTCAAACCAAAGTTCAT
>CAYLMH010000051.1:0-8140 GCA_964385055.1 uncultured Methanosarcinales archaeon | reverse complement strand
TCCTAAAGAGCACAAAGAAAAGCAAAAAGAGCACGCAAAAAAGGAAGCTGAAAAGAAACATGCTCCAAAAAAAGAAGAAGCAAAGAAAGAGCAAAAACACAAGGAAAAGAAAGAAGAAAGATATGTTGATGAAACCTATGGCATTGAAGTGATCGCAGAAGAAAAAAAACAAATCATCGAAGAGCCAAAGAAAGAAGTTGAAGAAATAGAGCAAGAGAAGAGAGAGAGAAAAGAAGAATCAGAAATTCATGCAGTTGAGATTCACAAGAGAGAAGAAGAAGGAGAGAAAGAGATTGACGAACTCCTCGAAAAAAAGAAGAAAGAGCAGGAAGAACAAAAACACAAGGAAGAGAAGAAAGAAGAAAAAGGGTTCTTTGCGCGATTAAAAGACAAGTTCACCCATAAAGAAGAAGAACAAAAAAAAGAAGCGTTCGAGGCTAATGAAGCAGAAGTCAAAGAGTTTGAAGAAGCGTTCAAAGAAGTAGAAACAAAGCCTGGAACAAGAGAGGCCGAAGAGAAAGAAGAAAGGATTCCAGTTGTCACACAAACAGAAGATGGAGAAACGATCTTTGAACTGCAAGAAAAGCCAACAGCAATTGGACATAAGAAAGACCATAAAGAAGCAAAAAAAGAAGCAGAACAACTAAAAAAAGAAACGCATCCAAATAAAGAGCAGGAAGAACAAAAACACAAGGAAGAGAAGAAAGAAGAAAAGAAGGGAAAACAAGCAGAAGAAGAGCCAGAAACAACAGGATTTTTCGGACTGCTCAAAGACACGATTTTCAAGACCTCTATTTCTGAAGAAAAATTCGAAGAACTCTTCTGGGATCTTGAAGTTGCGTTGCTCGAGAACAATGTCGCTGTAGAAGTCATTGATCTTATTAAAACAAATCTCAAGAAAGAGCTTGTGGAGAAGAAAATACTTCGCGGACAAATCAATGAAATCATTCTCAAAACATTGAAAGAGTCTGTAGAGCAGACATTTGATGTTGAACAAGTAGACCTTATCGAAAAAATAAAAGAAAAGAAGCCTTATATCGTGGTCTTTGTCGGAATCAATGGATCAGGAAAAACAACCACTATCGCAAAAATGATTCAAAAACTCAAGGACAATAATCTCTCATGTGTTGTTGCTGCAGGAGACACCTTCAGAGCAGCAGCAATCCAACAATTAGAAGAGCACACAACAAGGCTCAATGTCAAACTCATTAAACATGATTACGGCGCAGATCCTGCTGCGGTAGGATTTGATGCGATCAAATACGCGCAGGCGCATAACATTGATTGTGTTCTTATAGACACCGCAGGACGACTGCACAGCAATGTCAACCTTATGGATGAAATGAAAAAGATCATCCGTGTCACAAAGCCAGATTTTAAAATTTTCATTGGCGAAGCAATTACAGGAAATGATTGTGTTGATCAAGCACGAAAGTTCAATGAAGCAGTGGGTATTGATGGCATTATTCTCGCAAAAGCAGATGTCGATGAAAAAGGTGGCGCAGCGTTGTCCATTGGCTATGTCACCAAAAAACCAATTCTATATTTAGGAACAGGACAGGAATATAAGAATCTTGAAGAATTTGACAAAGAAAAAGTTATGGAACAGTTGGGATTGGAGTGAACTAGAAGTGCATTAAATATAGAATTTCAAAAATTCAGAAATTGAAATAATATTGTCTTTCTTTTTTGAAGGAGCAATGATAAGAAGTAAAAAGTCCTTATGTTTTATTGAAAAATCATCTAACCCTTGCTTTTCACGAGATGGAATGGCATCTGTCGCGGTCACATTGATTGCACTCTTTTCAAGAATAAAATCTACTTCTGAATGAAGCTCACCCCAATAAAAGATTTCATTAGATTTTTCGAGAAGTTTAAGGAAGACAGTATTTTCATAAAGCATTCCTAAATTCTTTGAATAATGCTCTCTTGCAACATGAATAAGCCCATTATCACAAGTATAATATTTTGGAAGTTTTGAGACGTCATATTTTATTTTTGCGGAATAAGAGAAATATGAAACACGAAATAAAAGATACGCGTCTGTCATATAACTGAGATACGTTCGAATGGTATCATCAGTTATACCAAAGACCTTAGAAAGCTTGTTGAAGCTCACTTTTGCTCCAGGTGTACTGCAAAGATAACGAGCAAGCGCAATAATTTGTGTTGTATTTTGAATATTGTAACGACTGATAATATCCTTATTGATAATATCATTAAAATACTGCTCAAGTATTTTTTTCTTTTTAAGAACATCTTTCTCCAAAACAACTTCAGGAAAACCTCCGTACGTCATGTATTCTTCAAGATTCTCTGATTTTTTGAAGATGCAAAACTCCGCATAAGATAAAGGCATGATTGTAAAAGAAAGATTTCTTCCCGTCAATAACGTAGATAACTCTTTTGAAAGCAAGGATGCAGAAGAGCCGGTAATGATAAATTTAATGGTAAGATCAAGATCATATTTTGTTCGAATCCAACGCTCCCATTGAGGAATATTTTGAATTTCATCAATAAAAAAATAGATTTTCTTTTTGTTTTTTGTATATTTGTTATATGTATCTAAAACCTGTTCAAAAAGTTCAAGATGGAGATATCTACTCAAAGCATAATCTTCTAAATTCAGATAAAGAAGTTGCTTTGGATGAACACCAGATAAAATAAGAGACTGCATAATCTGCCTGATCAATGTTGATTTTCCAGATCGGCGTACGCCTTTAAGGACAAGCACCTCCTTTCTTTCAAGATACGGGAGGAGAAGCTCAAGATAGCGATCTCTTTTTACTCCAATCTCTACTTGTTTATCCCACGGTGACCACTGTTTCAAAACAGACAAAAGTACATTGCTGTCCATAAAAATAGTGAAGAAGAGTTTATTTATAAAGGTTTCTAATAGATTAGGAACCTATATAAAGGAAGATAAAGCAGTAGGAATCATCTCAAATCTATTTAATCACTAAACAGGAGTAAAATATATAAATGGGACCTTCTTGAATGTCATTATGAACTCAAAAAGAAGATATTTCGGAACGGAATTAAGTGAGTTAGAAAAAGAAGTCTTAAAAGAGCTATCTGAAATACCTTCTACCTCACCTGATTTTGAGTATGCGCAAAATATTGTTTCGTTACACGAAGAAGGGTATTTGGTATTTTGTTACGGGAATCAATGGAAAACAGGGCTTGAAGGTTCTACTTCTCCTCATCTCACCTGTTCAGAGGATGATTTTTGCTTTTTATATTATGGTCCATTATATGCAGACACTGTATATGCAGATCCTGCTAAAAAAAGCACTACAATGTTCGCAAAAGGAAGTGAACATTTTACTGCTGTAATGAATTATATCCTTGGATATCTTACAGAGAGAAAAGGAATCACCATCAAACAAGTTCGTATTAATAAAGCACCAGTAACAGATGCTGTAAAAATTCCTGAAGGAACAGCTATCTGCGATCTCTCAGAAACAGAGGTTACAAGCAATTTTTATGGTCCACGAACACTTCAGCATTTGGATGTTTCATGGTGTAAAGATATTGATAGTGGATTGGACCTCACTATTTATCCAAATCTTAAAATTTTTCGCGCTGGCTATACACAAATTGATGACTGCTTTATACCACCAAAAACACTCAAATCCCTTGTTTTGACTGGCTGCCCTGCAGGAGATGCAATTCCACTGCATGAGGGTCTTGAAGCATTTGGTGCTCCATACAAAACAACCCATCAGCGTGATCTCCCAACTACTCTTCTTGATTATAACCTCTGCTCCAGTGAGATTAGAGGACCACTCCGAAATCTTCCTCGATTGAAAACATTCTACTTCTCTGGAGAGGGACTAGATCCTGGTATTCGTTTCCAGAGAGGATTAAGAGAACTTGATTTATTTTGCGTGAGGGGAGATATTACTGATATAGCTGTGCCTGACAGCGTGGAGAACTTTACTTTCAGTCCAAGTAGTGTTGGTGATCCTGCACGATTTTATGAAAAACTACCTCCGCATCTAAAGAGGAAGATTACATGGACTGAGATTGCAAACTGCAGCACACGCGAAGAAGCAAACAGATGGAGCTTCCTCAAGCCTCCTCTTAAACAAGTGAATCCACTATCTTGTCTTCTTGACAGGAGTATTGAACCAGAATATGAAACAGAAGATAATCTTTTTCCAGAATATCAAAGCCCACTCCATGATAGAGTAGAAGTGACTTCTCCTGGTTCCATAACAAAACCAGTTTCAGAGACCATTGTCAATAGACTTATTGCAAATGGTATTAGTGAAGAACATGCAATTGCCGCTACACATTTCTTTGAGGTTTCTGGAGGTGATGTGATTGACGAAAGAAGCAAAAACACTGTTTATGAGATTAGAGATTTAGCGGGCACTGTTCATATCATTAAATTTTCAAGGCAGAAAGCTGAAGCAGAAACAGAAGCAGCAGTGAATTATCACTTTGGAAGGGACCAAAGAGTTAAAAGATATGTTGCAAAGAGTGATCTTGAAAAACCAATAGAATGTCTTGTGGAAGGCTCACCTGTATATGTAACACTTCAGGAAAGACAAGCAGCAGATCCATTTCTCAATCTGCTTTGGCAAGGAAAAGGAGAAACAGAAAAATATCTTACAGAATGGATGAGAATACTTGCAAAGCTTCATGTTTATGGCACTCAGATTATGAACAATGTAGGACAACATACTGGTGCATTGCGGCTTTCGAAGGAAAAAGACGAAGAGAGAATTGCACTTGCAAACCACATTGCTCCACTAGTGAAAGACCAAGCGCTTAGAAAAGCACTAACAAGCGCTGGGATTGAAGAAGGAAGAGATTTTATTCACCAAGATATACGAATTGAAAATAGGATAGGATTCTGTGCAATTGACTGGGGACATGCCGGACGTGGAAATTATCTGCTTGATATTGCAAGAGTTCTTTCTGATGCAGCAGTACAAAAATATAAAAAGCTTGATGATGCTACTGAAAAAAAGTATATTGCAGTATATCTCAGAGAGAGAAGAACACTCGAAGGAGACAATTTACCCCTCTCAAGAGTTGAGATAGATGCTACACATCGTGAATATCAAGTAATTCAGCTCCTTTATTATCAGGCACAATCTGCATATCAGCTTTCCAGAAACCCAGGTTTGCTCCGTGTGCACGAACGAGCAACACTCGAATTTCAAGTTTCTGCTATTCCACAATTAGAAAGAGCTGTTGCAGAAAATTTAGATCAAGTTTCACAAAGACAAGGTGCGCTAAGGCGTATTGCAGCATAGACTGAAGAGAAAAAACTAGTAATTACGTATCAAAATGTGAGAACTACAAGATTGCAACGTCATTAAAATATTCATGCAATATGAAACAACAAGAGAACCTTTTTTTGTTTTTAACAGCTGTATTCCATGAGTAATAAGTACTCGATAATCGTTATGCTTTTTGGATAATTCATGTCTTCGTGTCGTCCAATCTTTAAAAAGATCAGAGAAAAAAGCGTTTGTTTTCTGAAAATAAGAGAACTCTTCTTTACTCACAACATACTGAGTTCTAATACCTTCGTAAAGATTATAATAGTTTCGCGCAATAATCCAAAGCAAAAAAGAAAGCATGTAACAGGGAAAATCCTGATTTCCAATAAGCTTATTTTGCACAATAACACGGGAAACAATATCGCGCTGTTTGAGAACCGTATTACGAAATTGAAAAAGCTCTTCTTTTGATACAAACTTTTTATTCTCAATGTCCTCTGTAATAATTGTTTGCATTGTCTTAATAATATGCAGACATTTATTTACATGAGATAATAACTCTGTTAACTCCTCAACATACACACATCTAATGATACAGGATTTATCATCAACATCAAATATTTCAAGACCATACAAAGAGTCAACTGTTTTTTGTAGTTCAGAAATGATCTTTCTATCAGAAAAATACACTTTAACTTCATCATATCCTGCTCTGTATAAGCCACCAATAAGACTTCGATACACATTATAATTTTCTTGTCCTATTGTTATTTCTACTTTTTTAGGCACTTTTTTAACAACGCCTGGATAAATGATAAGCTTATCTTCTTCGAGCAGTACTTCTACTTCATCTCCTGCTTTAAGGCCTTTTTGATCCACCCACTTTTTTGGGACATAAAAGGTCAGACCAGCTCCTCCTTGTTTGATGAGTGTCCGCTTCATAATAAAGGAAAGGAGAAGAATCACCCTTTATAAATTTTTGGTGACTAAATATCTTTCATATCTTTAATATTAGAAAGATATTAATAATTGGCAGTTGTTACTCATAAGTAATTACGTTGAGGAAAGAAATAAAATCAGAAAAGGTGAAACAAAATGACTCAAACAGAACAAAGAATAGGAATGCAAATAAAAAAACTTTTAGATACTACAGAAGGTTTATTCAGCGATCGCGACACAAGTGTCTTTAAACGAGGGCAATATGAAGATTTACTTGGGCATCTTGTTGCTTCAGGATATCCTCAGATAAATGAGAGCTATAAGGCACCGCCCGCTCCTTCTGAATTTTCTTTAGTTTCTTCAACAGGATTAAATGGAGAATCTGAAATAGCACAAGAACCCTCTTCAACTGCTTTAGTAGTTGCTTCACCTCATGATATGCAGACCGCACTTCAAGTATTTCAGCATGCAGGAAGAACAGCAACTGATAACAAAGACAGCGATTCTGGAAAAGGACAAAGAGAAGATGAAGATTTGGTCTCTTCTTTATTCAGACGCTTATTTATAGAAAGTCCATACAGAGCAGAAATAAGTATTGGGAGAGACCTTCTCGCCATTGAGAAGCTTGACTTTATGAATGAACTACGTTCTCCTCTAAGTAGAAATGGTTATGGATCATTTAAAATGCTTTGTTACGCTGGAGAGACCGAGAAGCATCTTATTTTTTATCGAACTCTTTTTAAATCTAAAGAGGATCAAAAAAGAAATGATAACGAAAGCATGCTGCAAAGAGAAGCACTTTATTCGAGAATGGTTGCGGGTATACAGAAAGCTCCCATTATTGTAGGTGAGTATAAAGTAGTATTCCGCGGAGATTTCTATTCTGCATATCATATTTGCCCTGTTATTCCTAAATTAAGAGATGACAATATTGATTTAGAACAGACAGTAAAAGGGTTGTTGATGCTTACTCATAGCAGAGATATGGGAGACAGAATGATAAATTGTGATCGTGACTACGGAAACAGTACAAAGACAGAGGCATTTGCAGCAGCACTTGCTCCAACGATTCTTCCCCCATATCAAACAAGCATTGAAGGACAAAGAGAACTACATAAGCGTTTTGTTCGTGCAATAGATGAAAAAATAAGAGATGTAAGAACGTATGCAGTGGAGAGCGCAAAACGAGCAGTTGCTGATGCATTTTAGTTTTGTTTATTTTTGCATTAATCTTATAATCTGAAATTTCTACTGGTGTTTTACCAGTGGTTTCGATGAATAGTTCGTCGCCAGTGGAAATTTCAGGGCAGATTTCGAAAACTACATATTGTTTGAGTTCTAAGAAAATAATGAAGCTGACCAAAAGCAGTTTTACCATTTGAGCGCAACGTTTAAAGTAAGCCTAAATTTTGACAAGCACCACACAAACCACAAACGCCAGTAAAAAGCTCGGCACAAACGGAATGCCATACTTCACAAGAACAGTCTTAATTTTTCCTTTCTTCGCAAGCGCATGGAGTTCCTGAAGCTGTTCTCTACTCACCCCAAGATCTTTTTTTCGAACAAGTACTTTTCCCGCAACAATAATATCCTCAGAAACCCAATCTCCTTCAGTCAGCGCAGAAACTGGAATTTCTTTGACAAAAGCAATTGCTTCCAATACTTTGATCGCGATAAAACCGTAAAATAACACAAGAACCATAAAAGCCAGAAGAAGCGAAAGAAGACGCAAAAAAAGATCATCCACGAAAAAAGACAAGACAAACAGCAGAAGAGATAATCCATGAAAACTGACAATGCCCAGTCGTTGTTTTCGATCAGTCAAGTAAACAATACAGCGAAGCGTGAATTCTCGATAATGTTTCAAGAGCAGCACAAAGAGCTATGCAGTGCCATAAATGCCACCCACAAAGAAAATAAGAAGTAAAAAATTTTTTTTCATAACAATCAAATTGTACTAA
>CAYLMH010000050.1:0-9025 GCA_964385055.1 uncultured Methanosarcinales archaeon | reverse complement strand
AGAAGAATATTATCATGGGCATGCAATCACCAGATGAGATTGCTGATGAGAATGGGTAAAATTAGAGTCTCAGTTCTGCACGTTTAATCTCTTCTTGGCGCAGTCCTTCATCACTCTCCATCTGTTCTAAATGTTCCATTAATGTGCCAATATAATGTCCAATGGGCTTTCCTTTGTTTTCATCAGCAAAGCGTTGTCGTGCGTAGACAAATGCTGCGTATCTGCTGGGATCTTCTAAGTACATGCTTCTGCGATCCACAAAATCACTAATACCCACAGCTTCAAGATGTTCTACAGCGAGCCCGGCATTTCTTCGCGTTCGAATCAATGTTGAACTCACATCTTGGATTGGAATATCAAGTCCTTCATATTTTCCTTGAAGATCAATTGCGATCAATCTGTCTTCGTAATCAAGAAGCGAAGGATATTTTTCACGTAAATCATTGAGCGTCACGACTTTTTCTCCTCCTTGTGTTTTCATGCTTCTTTCGCTGACGAGATAGCGTGCTCTCATGGATTGCTGAACCATTAAAGAAGGATCAAGCCCTTTCCTTTCATAACCAATAGGATCAACAACTTTCTCAAGCACGTCAACCCCTTGAACAATATATATTTCTGCATTTTCATACACTGGACGTTTTCCGTCAATTATGTCCGCAAATAATGGTCTGTTGAACAAGCTAAGTGCGACATTTCCATAACAGCTTGCAAATCCTTCAAGTGCATGAACTCGATCATAGAGTGCCGCATTTTTTGTCCAGTCAGGTTTTTTATCAAAATGGACAGTGGAAGTCACAATCAGAAGTTCATCAAGCGACCCGCTCTTTTCTTGGTGAAGAGGAACTTGTTGTGCAGCAGCAACTCCACGCATAAACAATGCTTCATGCGCTCTGGTCAGGGGGTCATACGAACCAAATGCAACAACAACGCGATCAACAACTTTTCTTTTTCTGAAGAGCGGTTCTTTCGTAAGTTCTAAAGATAATGCCCCTGTTCGTGCCTGTTCTTGAAGTGTTTGTGTAGCAAGATAAAGTTCAATGCTTCGTGCAACTTCTGCTTTGTTGAGTGCTGTCATGGTCTCACTTTATTTCATTGCATACATTTTCTGGAGTTGCTGATACATAACTTCACGAACACATGCATCAAATTCTGCTCGCAACCGAACATTCGGAAATTGGACATTCAGCTGTTGTATTTCTGATCCTATAAGGGAACAAACAAAAACTTCTGGTGCTCTCTTTGATTTTGGAACATCTGTCCGTGGTGCAGCAGAAGTTTCTGCAAGCACATAATGTGTTCCAAAGCTTTCTCGCATATTTCGTGCGCTTCCTTCTGCAGCATCAGGAGAAACATAGTGCGGTAGTTTTCCTTCACCTAAAACAATTCGTGCATTTGTGCCATACGGAAGAGCTGCCATTTCAAAATATTTTGAAGAACCAGGAAATGTCAGTACTGGAGCAATTCTAGAACTAATTTCCAAAACAGCTAATTTTCTTCCTTGCTTTCCTTCTTCAATCATACGTTCTGCAAGACCGCTTCTTTTTATATTTACAGCCACTTGTGCCTGATGTTCTCCATTCATTCGTTGCAATGGACTGTACTCTCTTTCTTCATAAGCATTTGCAACAGCTCGTGCAATTTGTGCTTCTGATAACTCTTCAGAACTATAATTTTGTTTTCTTCCTTGAGATTGTGCTTCCCATAAATCAAGCTCTGAGCGAGCAACTCGTAAACGTGCTTCCCAGTTTGGACCACGTTTCTCTGAGTCAATTTGTTCTCTAATTAATTCATCAAGAGCTTCTCTATGAATGCGAAGCAATTGGTCCGCAAATGCGGTTTCGGGAGATTCAACTCCAACACTCTGATCTAAATCATCACCACTCATGGTCATCTTCCTCACCTTCCTCAAGTATTCTTTATTCTTTTTTAATGCTATTGGTACAGCACCGACGCTTTTGTCATTGCTCCAGATCTGCTTAAATCATATCCTTTCTGTTGCAAATATCTTCCAACAATTTTTTCGTGATCAAACGCAAACACTCCTCTTCCCATCAGTGCATACACTTCTGCAAGGGAATAAAGTGTTGCAGTCTTTGCGTCATCGCCGGCTTTCAATTCTCCAAATCCTTTTGCAACATAACAGACACTCATCATGTGTCCTCGTGGGTCTCTGTTAGGATCAGAACGCACGCAAAACGGTTGATCTTCATCTTCTATAAGGACTTCAAGTCCTGTTTCTTCTCGTGCTTCTTTTTGTGCGTTTGTTCCCAAAGACAATCCTTTTTCTGCAAACCCGCCAGGCAATGCTATCCCATAGGGTTTGTTTCGTCTTGTAATTAAGACAATTCCTTCTTTCTCTCCACTCTCATATTCAATGATAAGGTCTGTTGTAGGAACAGGGTTTTGATATCCTCTTGCTTTTATGGTTTTTTCGTCTGGCATGGTCTCACCTCAGTATTTGTAATCTGCAATGCTTCTGCTGTGTGCAGCAAGTGTTTTGTTTTGAATTGCAACGACTTCATCGCTGAGCACGCGTTGGTACGGTGCTGCTGCGTCAAATCCTTTGATCGTTCTTTCTTGCAGCACGCTAAACTTTTCAAGACAAGGTGCACCGAATTTCTCATTCCCTGCGACTGCGCCATCATAATAAGCAACAAGCGCATTTTGTCCTGCGTATCCTTGTTCATACTGCATTACTGTGCTTGGTTGATCTGCAGCTTGTCCTCGCAGAGTATAGACTGGCCCAGGAACGCTCATTTTTATTCGCGTGTCAGACAACTTCACCACAGCTTCTTCGTCTTCTCCCTTTGCCATGAGTTTGTATGCGACGCTGAATGTGTCTCGTGTAGGTGTGTTTCGCAACCAACCTCCAACACCAAAAATCCCACACCCCACAGGAGAGTAGCCGCTGTCGCGGAGTTCGTCCATTGCAGTGCTGATTTTTTTCCAGTTCATGGAGTCTCCTTGGATGAAGCGCATGTTGGTCATTGCTGCTCGTCCGTTTGGCTGTTCTTTGTACAAACCATTTTCTCGTGCTGTTGCTACAATGTACATGATGTTCTCGAGATAGTCTCCTGAATCTGGTCGAGGAACAAGAATTGCTCCATCAGTCTTCGCAGCTTCAAGTGCCAGAGGAAGAATTTCATCGCGAATCGCTGCGTGAAAGTCATAGCAGTCTGCGACATAAGACGCAATGCTTCCAGGTCCAGCAGCTTTTCTGATTTGCGCGAATGCTGCTGCTTGACTTTCTGCGCCTTGAACAGTTCTATGCGCTAATGCAAGAACAGAACTTCCCACGCGTTGGTTACCATTTTGGACATACGCTTGATATGCAGCGTTGAAGGTGTCAGTTCCAAGGAAACTAAGTAAGTGTGCTTTTCCAAGCACTTCAGATTCTTCACTCGAAGAACTTGCGCGCATCCCAAAATCATGGATCATGAGCTGTGCTCTGAAGAGAATGTCTGCGTCGCTTGCAGCAGGATCATCTTCTCGTGCATAATCTTTCATTCTCTCGAGAAGGTGTCGTTCCATTGTTGCGCGTGTGGAAGCAACAGAAACCATGCCGACAAGATTCGCTTCAACAAGCGCTGCGATTTCACCAAAGCCGTTTGCAAGACTTGTTACTTGGACAGAAACTTCCCCTGGATAGAATGTCGAACCTTCAGGAAGTGCTTCAATTTTGATAGGCAAATATCCTCCAAATTCATCAATTACTCTGTCCCAGACAGTTCTGTCGAAGTTGAGTGGACCACCAAATGCGTGCGCAGTTGCCATGAATTGTTCTGCCGCATCAACCTGTTCTCGCGTGATTGGTTTGGTCAAATTATTTCGAATGTAATCGCTCAATCCAAAGAGAACCATTCGGTCGTCATAACAGAAATCCTTGAGACCTTCTGCTTGTGCAGGAGATTTTCTGAACGAAAGTCCGTAGACAGAATGTTCGCGCGCGCGAGTGGAAGCAAGCGCTTCTCCTGCGACAGTATACGCATCGCCGTTGAGTGGTGTTGGCACTTCTATTCTTCCTTTGACAAAATCGCTTAATTCCATGTTTCCATCCTCCAATTCTTCTTCTTTTTTTCTTATTGTAAATAATACACTAAGTATGGCCAAAGAAAAGCGCCGGTTGCTTGGTATGCACCGTCACGTTCTTTGTCTCAACCATACTTAGTGTAAGGTATACACTAACAACTATATAAATTTTATGAAACAAAACCAAAAGATTTAAATAAGGAAATTGTCTAAAGTACACTAAGTCTCATGAGAGAGGGTATTCTATGGCAGAAAAAGAAGGGCTTATGCAGGTCGCTGTTGACGCAGTTGTTTTTACTTGTGATGAAAGTATAGTAAAAGTTCTTTTGATCAGGAGAAAACAAGAGCCTTTTGTAGGTAAATATGCGCTTCCTGGGGGTTTTGTTGAAGCAGGTGAATCTGCGGAAGAAGCAGTTTTACGAGAGTTGCAGGAAGAAACAGGAGTAGAAAATATTTTCTTGAAACAATTGAAAGCATACACCGCACCAAAAAGAGATCCTCGTGGAAGAGTAGTTTCAGTCGCGTTTATGGCATTAATCAGCCCAGAATATAATTTGACTGCGGCGTCAGACGCCCTTTCTGCAGAATGGGTTTCAATCAATCGTCTCCCGCAACTTGCGTTTGATCATAAACAAATTCTGGAAGATGCGCTTGTTGATTTGCGGCTTGAGATTCAGACAACAAATATTGCAGCGCAGATTCTGCCGAAGAGATTTACGCTTTCTGAATTACAAAGGTTATATGAAGTTATCCTTGAGAAATCTCTGGACAAACGAAATTTTCGAAAAAGAATTTCCCAGCTTGAGATTCTCAAAGAAGTTGCAGAAACAAAAATGGACGGAGCGCATCGTCCTGCGCAACTCTATCAATTTACTACAAGAGAATATACAACGTTGCGGGAAAAAGTGCATGTTTTTTTAGAGTAAACTGCTTCTTATCGCCAGTCTTTAATCATCTGCAAATATCCTCGAACAACTGCTTTCTCTTTGTGTCGTGGGTATGTTGTTTCCCCAAGTGTCGCTCCTTCAAGAGGTTTGTCTGAGCCAATCCCTGCAAAATAGAGTTCAATCCCACGAATTCGTGGATAGCTGCTTGGAAATCCCTGAACAAGTCCAGCCATCGGTCCCCACTCCATATCGAGGAATGAGCCTCCTGCAGTTTTGACGCATTCAAGATGAGAACGTCGTTGTTGAAGCACAGAAATAGTGTTGACTGATTTTCCGACGTATGGTGTCTGAGCAACATATGCGGAAAATTGTTCACCAACAGAAGCGTCAAGGAGTCTATTGTAGATGGGGAACGGGCGAACAAGGCCTGCGATAACTGCTTTTTCGTCGAGAGAACCATTTGGGACAACAAGCTGTCCAATAGAAGTTGCTTCATCTAAGAGCCCAATTTTTCCATAATGGAATACGTGGACATCAACGCCTTCAGTAGATGCGTTGAGCAGAAAGCACATTTGCTCTAAAATGTAGCGTGCCTGATCTGCAAAAATGTAATCAAAAGAAACAACGGGTTCATCACCAATCATAAGGACTTTAAAGTTAAGGTAGTCATCATCTTCTTTTGTTAACTCTGTAAAGCCAGTTTCTGGAAGCGAGACATGGGGACCGAAGAGAAGCGTGACTCTTTTTTTCACATTCATTATTTCTTGAGCGCCTGTTTCCTGAAGTGCTGCAAAAACATTCCCTACTTTTTTGTAGGCAAATTCTCGAAAGCGGCTTCGCGCAGCAAGAGGAGATTGGTTGTAATCATTCACTTGTAAGTCAAGGTGAGGAACGAGTTCGCGAACAACATCAACAAGGTCAAAATCACGCATGAGTCTGATTTCTCCCCGAGAGTTGACGACATGAAGATTTCCTCTGGCAGCGTCAAAAAAATGTGGTTCTGTTGATTTTTCAGGGTAATACAGCTCAGGAGCAATACCCATGTCATGAAATTTATGCTGCACTTCTGCAGTGTGATATCCATTATGAATAATAATTCGTTGAAGAAGCCCTAAAACACGTTCTCTTTCTTCAACGTCTTTTGGAACTTTTCGTTCAAACATGTAGAGTTTTCTCTGCTCTGCGTTCATAACGCGGTCATCGAGATTTACTATGTTGGCCATAACATAAGAAAAGAACCATCCTTTTTAAATTTTCCAGTAATAAAAGAAAATAATCACTTATAAGTGACAAATAAACGAAAACTATATAAATAAGCTCGTTTCTCATATGTCTACGATAAGTAAAATCGTCGGGTTGGAGATAACAACCGTGAACAACGAGTTCTAAAAACTACCATCTACAGAGATGTAGGGGGTAGTAAAAATGACGCAATATAATGCATTTGAGTACGAAAGATTTCCAGGAACTGGAGCAAAAGCTTTGTGGCAAATGAAAGAAAGGGGTTTTATGCCAGTATCCGTAGGAGATGTTTTACAGAGACGTCTTGATGTTCAAGCATTTGATAGAGATTTATTTTCACTTGATTGGTCATACCCTCTTGTAAGTACAAGAGATGGGTTTGCATATCATCCTGATGGGCGAGTAAAAGTTGTTCTTGATGCGCAACCTTTCTTAGATATTAGTCGACAAAATAGAGTACGGCATGGTGCTTTAGTTCTTGAAGCAGGAGTCTATGAAACATTACCTGGTCGAGAATTTAAGAAAGAAGAGCTTGCGCGTTTAACAGAAATTGTTTTAGCAGAAGAAGATGCGTTGAAAAATCCTATTTTACGTTTGTTAGCTCGTGATGATGCTCTTCTAAAAGCAACAGCAGATGCTCTGTATCAAAGACCGCTTTATGCAGGAGAGAAAAAAGGTATCAAAGTAGAAGTGAGGCAAATCTCAGGTCCGGAATATCCAGATCCATTTATCATTCCATGTCGGGTCTCTCGTTATGATAAGGCTCCTTTAGTGATCTCAGGTGATGGAAGCTTGCGTGTTCTAGACTGCGATAACTTCGTTGGAGTAAGACCAATGAGAACAGCAAATCAAGATACAAATGCACTCCTCGATGAGCTGATAGAAGGAAGATATGGCTTAACCGATATTGTGAAAGCGGATGCTGTGAGTGCGTGTGATATATTAAAAGAAATGGAGAAAGAGGTAATGTTGCTTACAAAGGAGTTGGAAAGACAAATTCCTCTTGAGCCATATTCAGAGAGCATACTTGACAGG
The DNA here is from genome assembly GCA_964385055.1 of uncultured Methanosarcinales archaeon. Classification (GTDB taxonomy): domain Archaea; phylum Nanobdellota; class Nanobdellia; order Woesearchaeales; family DSVV01; genus JACRPI01. The sequence goes on along the minus strand of CAYLMH010000050.1, from coordinate 1,832 downwards.
TTTCGAAGGAAAGTAAGCTCTTATTTTTTCAATAAAGAGAAGTAAACTTTACCCTCTCCAACCACTTACAATCGGATAATTCCACGTTGGACCAAAAGAACAATGGGAAACGCGAAGAGGCAATGCAGTTTGTTGTCGTTTAAACTCACTTTTCGTGAGCATAAATGCAACCCGTCGCACCATTTCTCCATCAAACCCAAGTTTTACAATTTCGTGAATATCTTTCTTGTGCATAATATAGAGCTGCAACACTTTATCCAAAATCTCGTGGGATGGCATGTCATCGCTGTCTTTCTGTCCTGCTCGTAATTCCGCAGTCGCGGGTTTTTTGAGAATTGAGTCAGGAATCATATTTGTTTTACTTTTCTGTTTACTGAGGCCGTTCATGTATTGCGCAAGCGCATAGACTTGCGTCTTCCACAAATCACCAAGCGGCAATAATGCGCCAGCTGTTTCCCCATAAAGCGTAAAATAGCCCATCGCAAGATCTGTTTTATTGGAGCACGCGAGAACAAGCGCGTTATTTTTGTTTGCAGTGCTCATCAAAAGCTCTGCGCGAACGCGTGCTTGAATATTCTGTTCAGCAAGAGTGATGTTTTTCTTTTCATATTTGTATCCATTCGCGCGACATAAAAGCGTGACTGCGCTATCAATGTTGAGTGCCTTGAAAGGAAGACCCAAGTTTGCGAACACGCGCTTTGCGTCTGTCACACTTTCTTTCGACGTCATTTTCGAGGACAAGAATAATCCAATCACATTTTCTTTTCCGAGCGCATGGACAGCAAGAGATGCAGTGACTGCAGAATCAAGACCACCGCTAATGCCAATCACTGCCTTTGTGTATCCAGCTTTAGCAAAATAATCGCGAACCCCAAGCGTCAGAGCGTTGTATAATTCTCCCGCCTGATCTTTTGGAGGAATAAAAGAAGAGCCATTTTTGTGGACATCAACAAGGAGCATATCTGAGCCAAATTTTTTCAATCTGTTCACGACAAGCCCATTTTTGTCAACAACAAAACTTCCTCCATCAAAAATGAAAGAATCCTGTGCGCCGACATGGTTACAATAAGCAATAGGAACGCGATATTTTTTCGCGAGGCCAGAAATATACTGTTCAGTATTTTTTTCAAGGGTGTACGATGATGCCGCAAGCACAACAAAGAAATCAACACCTTTCGCGGCAAGAAGTTCAAACGTCATTTCTTCTTCCATATTCTCGGCAATGACAACACCAACGCGTTGGTTCCCTAAAAGCACTACATCTGGATTTGATCCCGAAGCAAAATAAGAGCTTCCCGCGACACAGCCATCAAGATGTGCTTTATTCTGAATGCTCAGAATCTTTTGATCCTTCACACAGGCAAATGCGTTGAAGATGGTATTGTTTTCTTTATTGACAAATCCAAAAATACAAGTGATCCCCTTTGTTGCGCTGACAATTTCAATGAAGCGTTGCATGTTCACATCAATAAAATCAGGTCTGCTGAGGAGATCTTTTGGTGGAAAACCAGTGACAGTGAGCTGAGGAAAGACAATGAGTTGTGCCCCGCTTTGTTTCGCGCTTTCAATTGCAGCGACCACTTTTCTGAAGTTCTCATAAATGTCACCAACAGTGGTGTTGATCTGCGCAAGTGCAAGAGGAAACGCGCTTTTTTGCAGTGTTTTTTGTTCAGATTTAGAAGAAAGCATTGGTTTAGCTGTTTTAGAAGGAATTTTCGCCACTTTTTTGACAATATTCTTTGCTTTTTTGGCTTGCTTTTGCTTCGATTTGATCTTACTCTTGACTTTTCCCTTTCCCATCACTGTTTTCTGAGATGTTTAAGTATATAAAC
>CAYLMH010000049.1:0-9312 GCA_964385055.1 uncultured Methanosarcinales archaeon | reverse complement strand
TCAAAGAGCTTTTCCAGCTTGTCCGTGAAATCAGAATTCTCGACGAAAGAATCAATTATTACAAAGACAGCTATTCGCACAGCAAAAGTCGTGAAAGCGCAGAAATTACTCTTAAAGGGATTTGGATTGACCTTGTTGAACAAGGATCAAAAAATCCCGCATCTGTTTTTGGCATGGCACGAGAACTGCAATTTACTACCCTTCCTGATTTATTCTTCAGCGTTCATCCTGAAACTGTCGAGGATATTGAAATTGCAGTCAACGCGCTTGATTTTAATGAAGCAGTGAAGCGAGTTTTGAAGAGAAAGCTTCGCACGTTTATGGAATGGAAACGAACAACGTATGATGAAATTACGAACAGACGGGTGTTTACCATTAAATATCTCCGCCAGCATTTTGATATTATTAAAATGTACATGCACTGGGTCAAGCCGTACTTACGAAATATTCAACGACTTCAAATGATGAATCAGACAAAATCCGTTGATCTGATTTCTGCGTTTGAAGGATCGCTTGTCGAGATTGAAGTGCTCGCAAAAAAATACCCCACGAATTTCAGATTAGGAAGACAAATTATTACAAACAAACATGTGTATTCTGTTGTGTTATTGCATTTCTCTTATCGTTCGACACCACAAATGGCATATCAGCAAGAATATCAGCGCGGACCCCTCCATGTGGGAAAAACTGATTTGACGCTTCGCGCGTATGGCTGGGATAAAAAAAAGATTGATAAATATATTCAGATGAAAGAAAAAGAAGATTTTGATCTTCTTTCTGTCGTGGATGGCAGTGTCAAAGCCGCGCTCGAATCTCTTGGTGACGAACTCGAACGCTATCTTAAAGAAGCAGGAGAACCTTCTCCATACGGCGAAAAAAAAGAAAAGAAAAAAGCAGACGCGCATGGAGATCATGGGCACGGCGGACATGATGATCACGGGCATGGAGGCCATGGCAAGAAATCAAGCGGTGGGATTGCTGAACCATTTGTCGCTGTTTTCAAAGGAATGGGAGAACTCATTAAACCATTAGGAATGGGAGTTGGGGAAAAAGATCACGATCATGAGCACGCACCTGATGAACAAGTCATTGACAACGAGAAAAAAGCAGCTGAAAAAGTTGCGCAAGAAGGCTGCTATCAGATTTACAAAGAATTCAAAAAGAAAAATGGAATGGTCCACTGGTAATTCTTTTTTTCAATTTTATATAGAGAACTTTAAATAAGATAGGACGTTTTCTTCTCTCATGGAATATGATCAGGACAAGGTTGCTCAAGCGCTTGCAAAAATGACTCCTGAAGAACGTATCAAGTATCTTGAAAAGCTCGCTGCAGAAGCAAAAAAAGATCTTCAAAGTACTGAACAAGCTGTCAAACAATCACAAGAACTTCTTGATAGAAATAGAAAAGAATTGCTCAAAAACGCGCTTCTTCAAGAACAAAAACTCTTGAAAGAACAAGAAGAACGAAAAAAACTCGATGACCAGCGCGCTGAACTGAGCAAGTATCTTGAAAAAGAAGGAAAAGACCTTGAAGCTCAGGCACAAAACGCACGCGTTCCGCAAGGACACCCTATCGTCGGGTTGTATACACAACTGCAAAACATTCGTTATAATTATCAACAGCAAGACGCTGTCGTGGACTATGCACGCACAACTGTTCTTCAAGATTTACAAAAAGAAGTGATTGAAGTGCTTGGACAATACAAAGAAATGCCTGATGAACTCAAGGAAATTGCCGACGCAACATATCGACTTACGAAAGAATTGCTTGGAGAACAGAATGCATTAAAACAGAAGTATTTTCCTTGAGCAGCTTATAGCTTTTTATGACTCTGCACAAGCGCATCTCTTTCTCGCTGGCGCCATTCTTTCACCCGTTGCTTGATATTTCTTATATGAGTCGTCGGGGTTGCTATTTTGCTTTTTCCAAGAATGGAGTCAAATCTTTTTCTCATTTTTAACCAGAAAAATTCCTGAATAATGAGAAAAGTAATAGTATTCAAAAACTGCATAATTACATATTCTTTCCAGGTGATCATTTTCTTGTAAAAAAAAGGACTGCTTTTTATATCTTATGAATTTGCATCCCATTTCTACCTAAATCTTTATTAATCTTATTTCATTATTCTGGACTTATGACAGTCAAAACAGTGTATTTTTTAATCCTTATTTTTGTGTTCAGTTTCCAGACAGTTTCCGCATTTGAAATTGAATCGTACAGGATTACTGCTACTCCCTCTACGGATAGTGTTGCCAACAGCATAGAACTTACTATTTACAACACAAAAACAACTGCGTTAACGCAAGGAACATTGCATCTTGCAAAAGACGCAGAGATAGAAAATATACGAGACTCTTATGGAACTCTTGATTACAGCATTACTGATGAAGAAGAAGATCTCAAGGTCTCTTTCACTTTCTCTATCCCCATTCAACCTGATGAATCACGCATTGTGACGCTGGAAACGACTACTCATAATGTTGTGCAAAAAGAAGGATATTTTGAATATCTTCTTGTCCTTGTTCCTTCCGCAGATATTGAGAATTTTATTCATATTGTGAAACTGGACAAAGATGTCGTGTTATATAGTACTGCAAAAGACAAAGAAGAGGATTATCTTATTGTTCCTGACGCAACAGTCAGCGAGACCGCAGACAATGTGGTGATTCAGTGGCAAAGCGCGCTCACTCAAGATACTCCTTCTGTTTTCTTAGTCCGATTTGCACAAGAAACTGGAATTAATTACTGGAAATGGACGGCGGTCTTTCTTCTTACTCTTATTTTTGGGGTCGGACTTGGAATTAGCGCACAACGCATTTATGCGTATCGCAAACAACAGAAAGCACTCAAGGCAACAAATATTCTTAATGAACGGGAAAAAGCAGTCTTAGAACTCATTATTAAGAATCCTGAGATTAAACAATACGAAATTATCAAACAGCTGGGGTACACAAAATCAAACATGAGCAAGATTATCAAACGACTAGAATTTCGAGGACTTGTTGCTGTAAAAAAAGAAGGAAAAATACGAATTCTTACTCTTGGAGAGAAGATGAAAAAAGAGGTTTGAAAGCACAGTTTCCATAGTTTCCATAAAATTAGTAATATAGTTTCCATCTATAGAATTGCTAGTGCGTATGATGGATGCGCAATGTATGGATCCTGTGCAACACACCCGCCATGGACCATGCATTGCATGCATTCCTCTCTTGCACTGACAAAATATTTAAACACCTTTGTATTTGGGATATACAAAGAAAAACGGGGATGAGAACATGAACAAAACAATGTATTCTTTATTAATGGTGTTTCTTGTTGTCTTTTCTCTTTTTGCAGTAAGCGTTGCTGCAGAAGAAGGACAAGAAACTGAAGACGCAGAAGAGACTGCCGATGACAGCAGCGATGAAGAAACTACTGAAGAAGCAGAAGATGAAACAACTGAAGAAAGCGATGATAGTGAAGAATCTACCGAAGAAACAGATTCTGAAGACACTGAAACTGATGCTTCTGAACAAGAAAGCGAAGAAGCTGATGATGAAACTGACGATTCTGAAGAAACAACTGAAGAAGATACCGCATCTGAAGATTCAACCGAAAGCGAAGAAACAATCACTGAAGAAGAAGCTGAAGAATTAGAACTCGAAGATGTTGAAGCAGACGTTACTGCAATGCAGGAAGCACATGCTGAAACAGAATATGCACGCGCATACTATTTTATGACAGAAAAAATCTTAACAGCAGAAGGAGTTATCGCATACTTAAACGAAAACTTCCCTGACGTTGATACCAACGCTATTGAAGCATACAAAGCTGAACTTGAAGCACTTCGTGACAGCTTAACACCTGAAAGCGACTTTGCAGCAGTACATCAGGAAGTACTTACTATTATCCAAAATGCACGTGAAGAAGCAAAAACATTATTTGAAGAAAATGATGTTGAAGTGAGCGCTGTTATTGAAGCAGTTGGAGATTACAAAGAAGAATCTACAGAAGATGATGAAGCAAAAGAATCCTGGGGAGAAGCGCGAAGCGGTTACGCACACGCAAAATCCACTGTTGTTCTTGCGCGATTAAACAATCTTCAAAAACTCGCTGACCGTTATGGTGACGCAGAAGGTTCTGCAGAACTTAATGAAATTATTGCACAGCTTGAAGCAATCGCTGATGAAATTGCAGTTGCTGCATCTGACTTTGACAAAGAAGAAGTAAAAAATCTTGCTGAAGAAGCACGCGAACTTGTCAAAGAAGCAAAAGAACTTGCAAAAGACATGCGTGAAGATGTCAAAGAATCACGAAAAGCTGCACGCGAAGAAGTGAAAGCAGCACGTGAGGAAGCACGAGAAGAGATTAAAGCTGCTCGTGATGAAGCACGTGAGGAGATAAAAACTGCACGCAATGAAGCGCGAGAAAAAATAAAAGCTTCCCGTGATGAAGCAAAGCAAGCTCGTCAAGATGCACGAGATGCAGCAAAGACTGAAGAAGAATCTCAAGAAGAAGCAGAGGAATCTGACGATGATGCTGAAGAAGACAGTGAAGATGAAACTGAAGATTCCGATGAAGAAAACTCTGACGATGAATCTGAAGACGAAGATTCAGCTGAAGAAGAGGACACTGAAGATACAGAAGATGATGAAGAATCACCTGAAGAACAATAGAGGGGAAAACAATGAAATCATACGCACTTGCATTTTTTCTCATCTTGCTCCTTTTAGTCGCAGGATGTGGAACAGAAACTGTTGAAGAAACAACGTCTGAAACAACAGATACTGCTGTTGAGGAGACAGATACACAAACAGTTGATGATGTAACTGATGTCGAAACTGTTGACGAAGATCTCTCTGTCAATGATGAAGAAGATGATTACGGAGACATTATTTAATTTTTTTTTGTTTTTTATTATCTTTTCTTTCATGGCTACTTTTAAAAAGATACCACTATTCCTTGTTATATGATTGAGAAACTTTACATTTTTAACGAACATAAGGCAGCTACACATATTCCTGATCGCCCTACATTAGTTGTTCGCCTTGAAGGAACACCAGAGCACCCTTGCCCTCCATTGCAACAATCACCCTTCTATACTGTTGTTCTTGATTATGGGTCTGTTGCTGATGGGGATATTGATGAATCTCTTTCACCAAATGTTTGTTCTATCAATCAATTTTGCGTTGCTTCACTTGGAGATTATCAAGGAGAAGAACGCGCTTCAAGGTTATTTAGATCATTAGACTGGATAGCCGACACTAAAGAACTTTTTGATGTAGGAACTGCACGAAGGATGATTTATGATTTTGAAAAATATTATCGTTCTGTCGACGCATTAGTTGTTCACTGTGCTGTTGGCGCTACCCGAAGTCCAACCTACGCCCTTGCAATGAATGACCTCTTTGATCTTGGATTTGATTCTTTACGATTAAGAACAAAATATAGACTCCTTTCTCAGCATATGTACAGAACACTCATGGATGTGGGGAGTACCATGATGAGTAGATAATGCAAAATCTTTACATTTTTAAAGAGTGGATTTTTCCCTTCTTTCATGATTATTGCAGTTGGATCAAAGAATAGAACAAAAGTAGAAGCAGTACATAGAGCTATTTATGGTGAACGTCATGTAGACTGTTATCCTTCTTTTGTTTCTGATGAGATTAGAGGATACAATATTGCTTCTCGAGTTCGTGACCAACCTTTCGGAATGGAAGAAACAACGAGAGGAGCAATAAACAGAGCATCAGGAGCATTCACTGCAGGTAAAGCTGAGGGTGATTGCCGCTTTGGAATTGGTATTGAAGCTGGACTCCTTGAGATTCCCCTTCTCGTTCACCCTGATGGAAGTCCGCGTTATGAAGAAAAAACAATTTGCACCATATATGATGGAGATACATATTTATTTGGTTCATCTGCAGGATTTGAACATCCAAAAGCAGTTATAGATTGTGTTCTCCGAGAACATGTGGATATTAGTGAAGCATATAAGAGATGCGGATTTACTACTTCTCCAAAAATAGGTGAAGAACAAGGATGTGTTCATTTGCTCACCAATGCGAGAGTTCAACGAAGCCAAGAAATAGCAGACGCTGTCCGACGAGCATTAATTCCTTCTGAAAATGTTGAAATGTATAGAGAGTGACCTGTTTCCTCTAAGAACCAAAACCATTAAATATCTCTTTTTCTAGAAAAGATCTATGTTCTTCGGAAGCGGCTATTTTGGACCCACACGGGATTATCATTCTCTTACTGATTCAAGTGTCGCAGACTCGTACATCGGCGAAGCTTCTGGTCATGGCGGAGGACATTCTCCTGATATTGAAGGAACACAAACTGCTCGAATCTCGGTTAATGAACTTGGTACATCAGTTACAGAAGGAAGCAGATTCGGCAGCCTTATTCAAACCGCTTCTCAAGCAATCCGTATTGGTGCAGGCAGCATTGAACTCGCGACAATTCAGGGAGGAGGAGAACCTGGCGGCGCAGAAGGATACGGTCATGAAGCTCGACAAGCACTCCGCGAACTTGCCCGCGCAAACTCCGTGAGTTATACCAGCGTCCACACTCCACCTAATACTGTAGGGAATCTTTCTGGCTACAATTATCAGGAACGTGGCTTTAACGATGAGTTCAGACATCGAAGCATGGAAGAAGTCAAAAAAGCAATCACCTTCGCCGCTGACGTCAACGCGGGCGCTGTTGTTGTCCACACAGGTGAAGCACAGCGTGATATTTCTTCTGCTTCATGGAACAGGGAAATCGCTCCTGGTGTCAAACAATTTTTGTCGTATGAAGAAGAACCAGGCAGACAGGTTTTGTACATGGTTGATGATCGAACAGGAAAACTTGTCACAGAAGTTCGAAAGAGTCAGACGTTGTATGAACCAAAGTTTAAGACAAAATTTAATCCTGCAAAAGGGTATGAAGAATATATCGATCTTAATGGGAATTTTCTTGAAGAGACAAAAATGGAGGATCTTGCGAAACGTGTTCCTGAATGGGACCCTGAACTAGTTGAATTCAAGACTGAACGACGAACATGGGATTATTATCTGGAGAAAGCAAAACAGTGGAATCAACGCTATGAAAAGAGAAAAGACCAGTTTGGACGAGAAGTGCCTTGGACTCCTGAAGAAATTTTCTTTCGAAAACAAATGGAACAGCAGATTCTTCAAGCAAAGGGTAGTTCGCTCTATCACGGACGAATGTATGATGATTATGTTGATGCATTTCGAGAACTCAACAAAGCACTCAAGTATTATGAAAAGCTTGAGGAACAGCTTCCGAAAGAAGAACTTTGGAAAATCATGGAAAATGATGAAAAAGTTCGTCGGTATGCTGCAAGTAGAGCAACACAACAATTCGTTGGAGGAGAAAAGCGATTACCAACAGACATTATCAAAGACGCGCTTGTTGACGTCGAACGTCAAATGAAATACACCCACGAAGCATCTGCTTCTGCAGACGCGAACGCTGAACAATATAAAGAAACACTCAAACACGTCATGCCTGTTATCCGCTACGCAAAAGATAAAACATCTATGAGCTACGCGCAAGCAGGCATCATGGCAATGGAACAGACAAAATACAACCCCAATTCTAAGCGCGATGTTTTCGTTGCTCCTTAAAATCTTTTCCCTGAAATGGGATATGGAACACATCCTGAGGAATTGATTGAACTTGTAACTGAAGCGCGAAGAAAAATGGTTGAACTTTTGAGCAAAAAAAAAATCGCAAGCCCGCATGAAGAGCGAGATGAACAGGGAAATCTTAAGATGGTTACTAATCCGCACTATCGTGGCTTAAATGAACACGAAGCAAAGAAATACGCAGATCGACACATCAAAGCAACCTTTGATACGCAGCACCTTGGTATGTGGTGGGCGCACTTCCAGCCCCTTCAAGGAGAAACTGTGGATCAACGAAAAAAACGATTTGATGGCTGGTATCAAGAACAGGTTAAGAAGTTAGAGAAATCCGGTATTATCGGACACATCCACGCAGTTGACGCATTCGGCGCAGGGCACCACCACCTCCCTATTGGACAAGGGAATTTGCCTGTCAAGTGGACATTAGAATATTTGAAAAGCAAAGGATACAAAGGAACAATGATTTCTGAAGGATGGGAAGAAAACAGAGTAGATCCTGGCAGACAACTCACTGCATCCTGGCGACACTTGGGAACAAACGTGGGAAGCGGATTTGCCATCGGCGCACCATCACGTGCATGGCAAGATGTGCAGTTTGGCTACTTGAATCAAATGCAGAGTCCATATTTTATTTTTGGTTCGTACTCTCCAAGCAATGATTGGCAATTGTGGAGTCAAGTGCCGTTGGAGTAGGAGATTATTCTTTTTTATACGTTTGAATATAGAAAAAAATTGGACTTTCTCTGTTTATTCCTTGTTTTTTGAGGTATATATTTAGTCTTTTGTCTGGCATACTTGTTTCTTTTGTAAGTCTCAATCCTATTTTCGAGAATATTTGTTTCATCTTTTCTTTAGGAATATAATCCGAAGGAATATGGCTGTGCCCTATTTTTTGTTGCTGATACTCTTGCACTTTTTTCAGAAGCGATGATCTTATCTTTGCATCCTTGAATTGAGGTTCTGCAACAATAAGCACCCCTCCTTCTTTTAATCCCCTACTCACCTGTTTCATTTCTCTGAAAAATTTTCCTTTAGATCCTAGTGATGCTGCGATTTCATGCGCTGCTCGCAAAACGAGGATGTAATCGAGTGCAGGTACTTTTGGATTTTTAATCTTCTGGATGGCTCTGTTTAAAGAAATATACTTCATTGCTGTCTTTGCTCTCGCAATTTCATCAGCAAGCTTTTTTCCATCTCTCCATGTAGCAGAAGGCTCATAGCCTACCAATTTTGTGTTTAGATTCAATGAAAACGCAAGGCGAGCACCAATGCCTGGCCCTGCACCTATATCTATCCCAATAGTTTCCTTCTTTTTTAATTCGACAGCCATATGCTTTTTAATTGCATTATAGAATTCTTTATCTTTTTCAAAATATGCTTGCCAATACTTTCCTTTATCGTATTTATCAAATTTTTCATATTTCATACAGTAATAAGAACTAAGAGGATATAAAAAAGTTCACATCTCATATCCTTTTGACGCAGTAAATGGATCCGCGAACTCTGGATTGCCACGCGTTCGCTTGCTATGCACTGGCGGCTTTCCTTCTTTCTCACACTTTTCACAAAACACTGTCTTTTTGTCTCTATCTATGCGATGATCACGACAGACATATCTTCTACAGAAATCACAAAAAATGTCTGTGTGCTCCTTGCACACATAACATCTGCCAT
>CAYLMH010000048.1:0-9576 GCA_964385055.1 uncultured Methanosarcinales archaeon | reverse complement strand
TTTCCGTAACATATAAATATCAGCAATTCTGAAAAGATACCATGCAACCGTGGTATAAGCAACTTCAATTCTCCGCAAACCCTCTTGACGCACGACCAAACGCGCAACTCATCGGTTTGGAGGAACAAGAACAACAACTCAAAAACTTTATCGCAAAAGAAGAGCTTTGCTTTCTTCATGGACTCACTGGCGCAGGAAAAACATCATTGCTGAAACGCGTGCAGGAAACCATGCCTGACCACGCATTTATTTATCTTGACGCTGACGCATTGCCCGCTACATTTAATCTTGATGACGCACTTCGCGGCAAACGAACATTTTTTGACAAGATTCGATTACGCGAATTGCCTGCGAAAAAAACTGTCCTCATTGTTGACGAATTTCAAGCAACAGACCCTCGCCTGATTCTCGCTGCGCGAAGTAAATGGGAAAATCCAAACGAGAGGCACATCAAAAGCATTGTTCTCGCGCAAATCAGCGAACAGATGAAAAATGTTCCTGGGTCTTTCAAGGATAGGCTAGGGAATAGAGTTATTCATCTTGCTCCTCTCGATAATGAAACTATGCGTTCTGTTTTGCAAAATAGATTGGTGAATTCAAAGACCAGTGTGAATTATTACGATCGCTTAAGCCCACAGGCAGTTGATTTTCTTGTTCGCATCGCAGATGGAAACGTGCGACGATTGCTTGAATATGCTGACATGATCTTTGACTTTCATTATCTTCGCTTTGGAGACAGTAATCCGCTTGCGCACAAAGCAGATTATAAAGTGACGTTCCCTGCTGCAAAAGAAATTTTGACGGTGAATAATATTAATGTGGAAGGCTATATTCCTGAAGTGTTGAAAAAAGATAAGACGTCGAAGATTAGTGATCAAGGGGTCGCGAAACAAAAGCCGGTTGCACATGATGCTCCACAGGCATCTGTCGCTGAAGCCCAATCTGTTTCTGCTCCTGAAGCTGCTATTGTCAAATCTCCTGAACCAAATAGAGTTGCTTCAACGTTTGACAAAGAGTTTACGCTCGCTGAACAAAATGTTCTTCGCGCGCTTGGAAGACATGATCTGATGTCTTTGAAAGAAATTGCGACCAATATTCATTTAGAAATCAATAAATGCAACGGTGTTGTTGCGAACTTGAAAAAGAAAAATGCAATTGTTTCTCTGACCAAAGAAGGCGGCGAAAAAGCATGGCAATTGACCGAAAGCGCGAAGAGAGCTATGGTTATGAAATGAATTTATTTGAACTCTTTTAAGTACTTTTCTCTAAGAATATTAATTGCCTTAAGTATTTCTTCTTTCGCTCTCTGCACTTCATTCACACTGACACTTTCTCCATAATAGTTTACCGCATTTCTCAATTTTCTTAATCCATCGAATCGTTCTGCAACTATCATCTCTTCTTTTTCCTTGAGGAAATACGTGAATGCCTCATGCGAATACACTTTGAATCCTTCTTTTAGGCAGATTGCTTCAATAATCTCACGAAGGGCCTCATAATAAGTTACAAGAATACTTCCTGCACTCACTTCACTTATTTTTTGATCTTCTAAGAACAATAAATGATTCTTAGACGTTTGCATCAAAGACTTTACTTTTGGAATTTCCGGAGAGCCTTTCCTCACCATCCCTTTGTCAATAAATTGCTGAAATGTCATAAAAATGCCTCAAGATACCCTTTTATCACAATACCATTGATGAAACTATTCGCTAAGTTTTTGTTTTCTTTTTGCAGTTTCTTAAAATCATCTTTTGTCTTAATAAACAGTTGTATCTTTGCGTTTAAGATTTTCTCGAAGCGATGCATGTTCGGGTCTTTTTTTTCTCGACTGATGATAAATATATCAATATCACTATTTTTATCATTCTCTCCTTTTGCACAAGAGCCAAACAAGATGACTGTTTCTGGATAATGGAGCTCTTTTTCCAGATACTCTATTAACCCAGATTTTCTAATTTTGCTCATATTATAAAAAATCTTTGCATCTTTGTATTTATAGGAGTCTGTCCTTGCCCTGAACAAAAGGTGTCCCAATTCTTCTTTACATACCAAAAAATCTTCTTCTGAAAGTACCTTAAGATATTTCGAAGCAGTCGTCGCATTTATGGAAAGAAGTCTTGCGACCTCTCTCACATAAAATAAAGTGCTTGGCTCCTCAAAAAAGAGCCGCAATACATCTTCTTTGTTTATTATTTTGGACATTTGTCTATGTAAATAGACAGTTGTTTATATAGTTTTCTAGAAAAATACTCCTTTTATTTGAGATAACTCCATATCGTCTGCACTGCAATGAGAATACTGAAGAGAATGATGAGAACATTCACCCAGACTGGAACTGGAATTGAAAACTCTGGCTTTCGCGTTCCTTTCTTCTTTGCTTTGTGGAACATCAGAACAAGAATAATTATAATGAAAACAGACGCAACAGCACCTGTAATGCTGATCACTTCCAAGAAATCCGCTGTTTTAAAGAATAAGAATGCAAAAGGAATCGCAAATGTTCCAAGCCACGCAACTGTATTCTTCCATTTGTAATCCAACTCATAAATTTCTTTCAACGTAAAACCAAGACCGACAAATGATGTTGTTAACGTGAAGATGGTAAAGAGATGAATAAGCTTCCCTACTCCATGATTTACATATTTGCTTATACCAAAACTAAATAAAGGCGTTGTATCGCTTCCTGAAACACCGACAACAATGAGAACCAATAATAAATAACTTAGCGCAATACCCGCTACTCCAATTACGATTGTCTTCTTGAATTTTTTATTATCCTTGATAATCCTTTTCATGTCTGGAACACACCAAAAACCAAGCAACGCGAAGAAAAGTGGACCGAGAGGGATTAAGAAATTTTCTGGATATGAAGCAACATAATTCGTGGTTTCTATTTTATTAAAGGCATAGAAAAATAAAATGATTATTAAGACAAAGATGAATGGCGTAAGAAAAATTTCTGCTTTTGTCACGACTTTTAATCCAAAAAAAACAATTCCTGCAAGAAGTAAAAAGACAACAATACTACTCACAAAAGAATCTGTTCCTACTACTCCATTGATCGCTTCTCCAAGACCAATTCCATACGCCAATAATGCTCCATAAATGTACAAAATTCCCACAATAACAATGCATGCTTTCCCTTTTTTTCCCAGATATTTTTCCACCAACCCCGCAACTTCATGATCCCCTTTTGTTCGTAAGACCACTTCCGCAAGATACAGCGTTATTAAAATTATAATGACTGAGACGAGGAATAATTCTAGTGTCCCAAAAAGTATGCCCACTTGCGAAAAAACGTACGGAAGGGTGAGAACTCCCGCGCCAATTGTAATTCCTGCAAGATACGCAATTGCGTGAAGCTGATTTCTATTTAGAAAAGCCATTTCTCTTTTTTCTTGCTTTTCTGGTTAATAAAGATGTAGGGTGAATATGTTAGAATTAACATAACACATACGCAAACTACTCCATCGCTAAAGAATTATCATATTTATTTGTATCGTCAGAACTCCAATTCACTGTATATACTTTTACCCAACTTGTTTCTGCATGCACTTCATCAAAAACTTTTTCAAAATATTCAAGATTGTAGCCATCTAAAAGCATCAATCTCACATACATGCTGTCTGCAACAAGTTTTGGGATATACAGCATTTTCCAGTATCCTGCACGCTGATAGACCATTAAAGTCATCTCGCTTGTGGTTTGATTGCTAAAATCTCTGTACTGCACAGTGTTGTTCTCCACAAGATAGACTTCTTTTGGCTGCGCAATGTTTGACTGAACATCTAAACTTGTAAAATTCAGGAAGAACTGCGCTGAATCTATGGAACAATACGCGCCACTTTGTGACCGAGAACAACCTCCTTCTGTTAAATCTGTGTATGGATATTGGGGATCTGGCTGTTCTGTTTCATAATCCCACGCCGCGAAATATTGCACTGCGGAATAACGCGGCATGAGATCGTCAATAACGACGATGTAGGTTTCATCTTGTTCGCAAGACATTATTTCCATTACTTTATTTGTAAGATGTTCTCCTGCTGTCTCATTGAGGTATATTTCTCTCTCAACTTCTTCATATGTTAATATATTTTTCATTAAATTTATTATCTCTCTTTTTGTTAAATTCTTAGTAAATACATTATAAAGCGAGCTTTCTGCATGAGCGCAATTCATCATCGCAAGAATATTTTTTGCCTGCACTTCGCTCTCAGTGTTATAAAATGCTGCCAACCAGTATGTTGTCGGCATATGTGGCTGCGAATGCATATGAACTTCCCTTTCTGTCAATGCTTTGTAAAACGTTCCACGGTCCCACCACGTGCTTATTTTTGCCGTCTCATTAGATTGCTCTTTTATGAAGATCGCACTGTTATACATTGCGTCATCCATAATTGGCATCAGTTGACTCTTTTCCATATCTTGAATCACCAGCGGATAGACAAATGGTAACGCAATCACAACAACAATTATACTGAACGAAAGCTGCTGAATAATTTTCTTCTCATTTTTGACGAGCATCTTTGCTTTTTCAACTAGATACTGAAAAAGCACTGAAATTCCTATTCCCACAGTTATTGCAAAGAAAGGAATAAAATAAGGGATAATTCGAATCGCACGGAATGAAAGAATACTGAAAACCACATATCCAACAACTACATATGCATATTTTTGTTTTGGACTCTTTATACATATATACATCAAGAAAATAAAAATTGGGAGAGAGGCAAAAACAAACATATTGCCTCCCAGATATATTATGAAGTCAGAAATGCTTACTGTTTGAAGCTCCTTAATTAACGCAAACGCGTCTGGCCACTGACCATATGGATCTTCGTATTCTAAATGGAGATATTTTTTAATGCTCACGGGAATTTTTTCATACAGCATGGTCACTGCTGCTCCTTTTTGGACTAGAAAGATGAACCCTCCTGAGATGAGAAGAATAAACAGAATTGTCCCCACAACAGATTTTCTTATCTTTGTTTCTTCGTTCAAGTTCTGCAGTATTTTAACTCCTTGAAGCGCAAGAACAAAAATTATTGTTGCGCCGATCAACAAGACACTCACGTACCATGTAGACCAGTTGTACTGAAACAGCTTCATCAAACCCGCAAGAACAAGCACGAGGACTATTGCATATCCCCAATATTTTTTTTCTTTCTTGCCTATAAAATCCATTATCTTAATGAATATATATCCTGTTGCAAGAATAAAGAAGATGTTCACCATGTTTGTATCGACAAACCCAGGAATGCTAAATTCAAGAATGATCGGCTGGAGGACGAAAAATAATGCTGCAATAAAGCCCGCTGTTTCATTCCACAATTCTCTTGTCATAAAGAAGACGAGAATACTGCAAAGGATTGTGAGAAGCACGGGTAAATAGAATATAGCACCTACAAATGTTATTTCTGGAATGAATAATGAAACAACGGAAAATGTCCATCGTTCTATAAACGCCAAAAGATTATGTGCGGATACCCCTAGAACTGCTGTTTCATCGTTCGCAATCTCATAGAAATAATACGGATCTACCTCATATAAATATGATACCCCTTCTGAATCTTTGTAACTTTCTTTATACGTTTCTGCTAGTTTTTTTATTGCTGCTTCTCCTTCTGCTGTTGCAAGTTCTTGTTCTGTTCGCGCCAAAATAAGTTCTTGTTTCTTCGCATCAGAAAGTGTTGGATAATCATCATAGATGATGTTTGTTACCTGACTCTTCACACTTGCTGCCACAACAAGCTCTGCCCATTGCTCTGTTACAGGCATTGACGCAACATACATTCGGACTCCTGTTGCAACAAGAATAATAAGTAAGAGAAAAATACCTATCTGTTTTATGGTTGCTTTTTGCTCTGCAAATTTTGAGAGTTGATGTTTCTCATTCTCTTTCTTTCCCTGTTCTTCACTTGGCTTGTCTTCTGCATGTTCTGCTTTTAACTTTGCGACCTTTTCTTGATTCTCCTTGAATGTTTTCTCTTTTTTAAGAGCACTGCCTACATCCAAGATATCATCCAAGTTATCGTTTCCTTTCATCTTGTTTTTTCTCTCTACTTTAGTTTATGAAAAATAAAGTGATTGCAATTACTGCAAAAAAGCATTGAAAGGCAAAGATTGAATACACCACACTTTGCTCTGTTGCTTTTCCTTTTACTTTTTTCATAAGATCCAGCGCAATGTGTTCAATACCATACCACTGCTCATATCGTTTTTCCAGTGAGCCATCGTTTTGCACTGCTGCAAAACTTTCTTTGATAAGATTTCCTCTTGCTTTAAGGATGAGTTCAATGAAATATGGAATGAACAGAATAACTGCATATTTCTCCACATTTCCAATAATCGCGACAATCGCAATCAGCGCACCTACAGGATACGTGAACGTATCTCCTGGAAATATTTTGGCAGGATAACTGTTGAAAATGTAGAACGCGAGGATTGCTGCAACCATACAGCTTGCGATAAACGCAGCATAACTGTCTCCTGAAATGTAGGTGAGAAACGCCAAGGTTGTGAGAATAATTATTCCTTGTCCTGCTTCAAGACCATTATACCCCGCGATCATGTTGAACCCATTTGATGTACCCATCACTGCAATAGGAACAAAAACGAGAGGGTACAAGAGGCCAAAATCAACTACTCCCACAAAAGGAATATTCATTGCTGCCTGTCCTGCATTAATCACTACAATAGGAAGACTAATGAAAAATGTCAACGCGACTTTATATCTCGCACGCAACCCTATTTTCCAGCCTAAGATGTCATCCACAAATCCTATCATTGCTGCAATCAATACCGCAGTCATTGTCGCAAATATTTGGAGAAAATTTTCCGGCCATTTGTGAATAAATGTTTTTGTCGCGACAAAGAATAATAATGCTATCAGAAATCCTCCAACGACGCACAACCCCCCTAATTCTGCAACCTTTGGGCTGTCTTTCTTATGCACATCAGGACCAACAAGCTTTGCGTTTTTTGCTCGCCGTATCCAATAGGGCAATGTGAGAATAGTGATGATAAAACTGAGGATTATTGATGATATTGTCAGTATGCTTGGCATTTTTTTTGAAAATAAGACTGTGTTTTTATGGGTTGTGGTTCCTATTCTGCTTTTTGCGCCTGTTTCCAGCCTTTTCCTTTCACCAACACATGATTTGGAAATAGCTGAAATTTCAGAAGATAATACAGCATACTTCTTACGTGGATTAAAAAAGGGAACATTTTTTTCTTTGATTCATAACTCGCACTATGAATCGCTTCCACTTCTGGAAAATAGATTACTTTTCCGACAGTATGTGCCCTTCGACAAAAATCCACATCGTCAAAATAGAGGAAATAAAATTCATCCATATAGCCAATCTTTTCAAACACTTCTTTTCTGATCATCAAGAAGCCTCCACACAGCCAGTCTACTTCACGAGTTTCTTTATGGTCAAAATCATGCATTTCATATTTTTGCACTGCTGCTTTGTTTTTGTTTTTGAATGGTCCTCTTCTGAACAGAAGTGTTGTCAACGAAGGATATCTTCTACAGGAATACTGCAAGGACTTATCCGCATTCAACAGTTTTGGACCAAGGATTGCAACATCTTTCTGCTGTTCCATATATTTGACCATTTTGTCAATTGTTCCTTCAAAAACAAGAATATCTGGATTTAGCGCGAGAACAAAATCTCCCTGCGCTTCTCTCAACCCAACATTTATTCCTCGCGCATAGCCGTAATTTGTTGGGTTTTGGATTACTTTAAGTTGTGGGAATTTCTGTTTTATGATGTTCAGGCGTTCTTTGTTTCGGTTATTATCTACGAGGATATATTCAAATGGAGCCTTTACTGTCTTATATACAGACTCTATGGTTTCTAGAATTTTTGTATCATTTGTATGCAGCGTGACAATGGAAAGTTTCATCTTATTTTACTCTCCTTGCATCATACTACTCTGCATCATTCTCTATGTTTATCTGATTTTCCATAAAAGAAGTTCGTTGCGGAACGCCAAACACAGAACCTGTAATCTTGATAATCTTGTCTGTTTCTTCAAGCATCTGCATCCACTTGATGTTGTAATACCGAGGATTGTCAAAGTCATCGTATTTGTTTGCTTTAATATTTTCGAGCATGTGCTTTACTGATTCTTCTATTGAAATGGTTGGCGTGAAGTTGAGCAGCGTTTGCATTTTTTTGCCTGAAACGCGATAATTTCGCACGCCTTTATACGCGTAATTTGGAACAATCTCCGCATTGAGGTTGGATTCTTTCAATGCTTTCTGCACATGCAACGCAAGCTCAGAGATTCTGAAATTTTTGTAGGCGACATTGAATATTTGGCCACGGACTTTTTCCTCGTCTGCCTGCAAACACGCAATATACGCTTTCGCGACATCACGCACTTCGACTAATGGACGCCACATTTCTCCACCAAAATACAAATTTATTTTCCCTTTAGTGAGCGCGTCTTTCAAAAATGTGTTCACGACAAGATCATAGCGCATTCTTGGAGAAAACCCATACACTGTTCCTTTTCTGAGGATAACTGGACAGAATTTTGCGTCCTGCATGGCGAGCAACAGTTTTTCTGCTTCATATTTTGAACGAGAATACGCTGCTTTTGGCGCGACGACTGCATTTTCATCAAGAACAATATCTTTTTCTTCTGCTGTTTCTCCTACATCATAAATGGAGCAGGAGGACGCAAAAATAAATCTGCGAACTCCTTTTTGTTTGCAGATCTCCGCGAGCTTTGCTGTCGCAACTGTATTCATTTCATAATTCGCTTCTGGATTGTATTCTGCTGTTGGATCATTTGATAATCCTGAGAGATTAATGACTGCTTCAACATCGTCAAGAACAGCAGGATTGAAATTTCTAATATCGCCAATCACCAGCCCTACTTTGTCTTTTATTTCTTCTATTCCCGGTGTTCCAAAAAAAAGGCGATCGAGAATTTTTACTGCATAGCCACGCTCAAGCATTTCTCTTACCAGAACTGCGCCGACATATCCTGCGCCACCAACGACAAGTATTTTTTTTGGTTTTTCCATTGTAGTTCCGATTACGATTTTACTTTTATTTATCTATCTTCCTTTCACTGCCCACAAATCTCCAAATGAATCTGGCGCAATGCGCACTTCATCTGGTTTTTCTCTGTTATACACTTCACTTGCAGTGCTGATGAGCTGCGTGTCATCTTCAAGCGACATCCACCCATGATACACTCCAGGAGGAACAATAAGCACTGAAGGATTTCTTTGCGATGAAATGAAAATGTTGATGTGCCTGTATGTTGGGCTGTCTGCTCGATCATCGACCAGAATAAATTTTGCTGAGCCGTGGCTGATGAAAAAATAATCCCACAGAATATCGTGTTTATGATATGCACGGATAATGTTTTTTGTTGTATCACCCACAAGATAAACTTGACCAAACTTTTTCATGTATGGATCTGTTGCACGAACAACTTCAATGAGATAGCCTCTGTCGTCGACATTTGCTTTCAAAGAAACAAACTCTACCCCTTGAATGGTTGCTTTATTCATTGGTTGTACTTGTATATCTGTCATTTCCTCATCCC
>CAYLMH010000047.1:0-9736 GCA_964385055.1 uncultured Methanosarcinales archaeon | reverse complement strand
ATCAAAAAGAAGCGCCAACAATGTGGTGCACAGCATGTCAAACAGCAATCGCGCAAGTAGAATTAGAAGACGTCGAGCAGGACAGCTTTTTCAACGACATTATTTTCAAGATCCAGGACAGCAACAAAGAGTTTGACTTGTTAATTGCAACAACAAGACCAGAATTATTACCAAGCTGTGTCGCGATTTTTGTCCACCCTGAAGATAAGCGATACATGAACATTGTCGGCAAGAAAGCAAAAGTGCCGCTCTTCAATCAAATAGTGACGATTCTCGCAGACAAGCGCGTCAATCCAGAAAAAGGAACAGGAGCGGTGATGTGCTGTACGTTTGGAGACCAAACAGACATTGAGTGGTATAAAGCGCACAATCTTCCGCTCATCCAATCAATCAGCGAAGCAGGGTTCATGACAGAAAAAGCAGGAGAGTTCGCAGGATTAAAAATACTTGAAGCACGAACAAAAATTATCGAAAAACTCAAGCTTCATAATTATCTGGTCAAACAAACAAAAATCAAGCATGCGGTCAATGTGCACGAACGCTGTCAGACAAATGTGGAAATTCTCAATACAAAGCAATGGTTCATTAAGTATCTTGATTTGAAAGAAACATTCCTTGCGGCAGGAAAAGAAATGAAATGGTATCCAGAACATATGCGTGTCCGCTACGAAAACTGGATTAAAGGACTGCAATGGGATTGGTGTATTAGCAGACAACGATTTTTTGGCGTTCCATTCCCTGTGTGGTATTGTAAAAAATGTGGAGAAGTAATGATTGCAGATGAAAAACAACTCCCTGTTGATCCGCTCGTTGACAAACCAAAAAAAGCCTGCACATGCGGTTCAAAAGAATTCACTCCAGAACAAGATGTTCTTGACACGTGGGCAACATCCTCATTAACCCCGCAGCTTGCGATCCAACTCTTCAAAAAAAGAAAAGACTACAAAGAACTGTATTCAAAATTATTCCCTATGTCTTTGCGTCCGCAGGCGCATGACATTATCACGTTCTGGCTTTTTAACACCGTCGTCAAAAGTAGGTTAAGCGAAAACAAGAATCCATGGAATGAGATCATGATCGCAGGCCACGCGTTAGATCCGCATGGCAAAAAAATGAGTAAATCAAAAGGCAATGTTGTGGAACCGCAAGAAGTGATCAGCAAGTATGGCGCGGACGCGCTGCGATTCTGGGCAGCAGGATCAAAGTTAGGAGATGATCTGCCGTTTATGGAAAAGGATTTGATCACAGGAAAAAAGATGATCACCAAATTGTGGAACGCGTCTATTTTCTCGTTGATGCATGTGCAGGATTTCAAACCTGAAAAGGTGGACAAGAAAAAACTCTTGCCAATGGACCGCTGGATGCTCGCGAAGTTAAATAGAATGATTGTCGAAGCGACAGATGCGTTTGAAGAGTATGAATACTCCAAAACACGAGCAAAGACAGAGCAATTTTTCTGGAAAGAATTCTGTGATTATTATCTTGAGATTGTCAAGGACAGAATCTATAATCCAGACAAACGCGGAAAAGCTGCAAGGCAAGCAGCGCAGTATGGCGTGTATACAGGAATTATCACCGTCTTGAAACTGATGGCGCCGATTATGCCTCACATTACAGAAGCAGTGTATCAGGAATACTTTGCGAAAAAAGAAAAGTGCAAGAGCATCCATAACAGCAGCTGGCCAACCGCAGATCTGAAAGCGATCAATGAAGAAGATGAAAAGATTGGAGATATGGTTGTTTCGATCATCAGCGCAGTGCGTAAAGTCAAATCAGAGAAGAATGTATCGCTCAAAGAACCAATTAAACAACTCATTATCGAATGTCCAAAAGAGCAACATAAATTACTTGAAGCGGCGTTTGATGATCTTGCAGCAACGACAATTTCGCAGAAGATTGTGTTTGGAAAAGGCGAGAGAGAAGTGAGTGCTGAAATGAAGATTAAAGTAGAATTCTGAGTATAGTTTATAAATCATTTTCTGGTTCTTTAAGAAAATGGTTAATGCACAGGATTTACGGTCTGCGCGAGCAGGAATCCCCGATGGAGCGTATTATGCAGGGGAAACTGATGAGCAAAGAAGAGCGATGGAATTACAGAGAAAGTTAGGAGTAGAACTCGCAAAGCAGAATCCAGAAATTGCAGAATTATATAGAAATTTCGATCAATATAGGAAAGTAGAAGAGATTGCAGAGATGTACATTTCACCTACACATTCAAAAGAAGTAGCGCGCCATGCAGTAAGTTACGCGCTTTCGCTTCTTATTCCAGAAAGAGAATTAGCAGAACTCAGAATTGCAAGACAGAGAAGAAATTTAGAGATTACAGTTGGTGGTTTTGAGAGTGAAGAATGTAAACGACGTGCTCGAGAAGGATGGGAAAAAAGGCAGGAAATGTATGGGGCTCCGCTTGAAGCGTTGATTAAAGGAAGAGGACAAGTGCCATGGAGTGCTGAAGAAAGAGCAACATTACACGAATTAACAGAAAGTCAAGAGTATAGAAAAACTTCTAACACGCCAGATTATGAACGCATTGCTGCTGAAATAAACAACAGATTTCATGAAGGAGATGTGCGTACTGGAAAGAGTGTCTCTAATTATTATAGAGATTTGAGAAGAAAGGCAAAAAAGCAGTAATTGAAGAATGTTCTACAAAGAAAATACCTCAAAACACCCATTTCCGTCATAAGCTTCTTAAAGCAAAAATGGCTTCTTTCCAAAATGAAGAAGGTACTTTGGATAGAAGGGAATAGAGTACAAAGCATTTATACTCCTCGTGATGAACTGTGTGTAGATATAAGAACATATTTAGCAGGAGGATTCTATGCAATGAGAGAAACAAGATACGATGGAATTATTCTGAATCCAAGAACTCCTTTTATGAGAGGCACAGATGTACCAGAATTACTTGATGTGGAAGAAGATCCAGAAATTCAAGAAATTTTAGAAAGAAAATGGAAGGATCAAACACGATGGTGGGAAGTTCCCGCTTATTTTATAAGAAAAGTAAAACAAGGAGTTAACAGCGATATTCCAATTATAGGGTTTAGAGTATATGACAAAGAAGAAGAAGAGATTGCACGAGAACAACTTCTTACCGCAGGAATGCAAGACTTTATCACTGCGAATGGTGATCCACGAGCAGATTTAGAAAGAATCTTACAACGATTTTGAGAAAATTCACTCCCACCCCACAACAACTTCCTTCTAAAAACACCTTTGCGTGAGCACAAATTATTTAAACCACGCCAAACGTAAAAAACACATGTTTCAATATATCCATGATTTCATAAAAAAGGTCTTTAGAGACATCTTCCGCAAGAAAAAGCAGTGGAAAATCGGACTCTATGGTCCGCCAAACGCAGGCAAAACAACATTAGCAAACAGAATTTGCCAAGATTGGCTTGGAGAAGAATTAGGAACAGTTTCCCCAATAGCGCACGAAACACGAGAAATCCAACTCAAAGAACAAGTCACGATAAAAAGTAAAGACGACAATGAGCTCACCTTTAGCCTTGTCGATACGCCAGGAATCGCGACAAAAGTTGATTATGAAGATTTCATGAAGTCTGGTTTAAAGACAAAAGAAGCAAAAGAACGCGCGAAAGAAGCGACCAAAGGAGTTATTGAATCGATCAAGTGGCTCGATGAAATGGATTTAGTCATCGTTGTCCTAGACGCAACGCAAGACCCATATACGCAAGTAAATATCACCATTATTGGGAACCTTCAGGCAAGAAACATTCCTGTTCTCGTCGTGGCAAATAAAGTTGATTTGAAGAAGTCAGATGTCAAGAGAATTGAAGCTGCGTTCCCACAATATGATATTGTCTCAATAAGTGCAAAAAATGGAACAAATGTCGATCAGCTCTATGAAGCACTTTTCGCAATCGCTGGATAAAAGAGGATTAAAATGCTCACACTACATTACATGCCCTACGGGGAAATTGAAGCGCTGACCTCAGAAGACAGAGTAGGGAAAATTCTAAGCATTGTCAAAAAGAATAGAATTCTATTGCTTGAAGGCAGATTAAAAAAAGAAGAAGAAACTGAACTTATCAAACAAACAATGGAAGCGATTGATGATGATTTTAAGGGAATTGAAATTGGCACTATTGATCCTGCAGCGAAAGAAAGCGCGGCAATTGTAGAAAAAATAAAGAAAAGCATGGTCAATATGCTTATTGGCGACAGAGGCGGGATGACGATCATCGGCCCTGCATCGATTGTGAAGGAAATAAAACAAGATCCAGAAAAAATACAAGTGTTTACAGATATTGGAAAAAAGAAGCGATAACAATGCCACACCAATGCGTCAAATGCGGAACATTTTTCAGTGATGGAGCAGAAGAAATCTTAAAAGGATGCAACTGCGGCAGCAAACACTTTTTCTTTGTGAAAAAAACAAAACTCAAGAAAGCAAAGAAGGTGCAAGAACAGCTTTCTGATGACCAGAAGAAAGAAATCATGGAACAGATTACAGAAATTGCTGGAGTCCATGATGAGCCAGTTGTTCTTGACTTTGAAGCGATTAATGTTATCGAAGCAGGAAAGTTTGAAATTGACATTGTCAACTTAATGAATAAAGAGAAGCCAATTGTCTATCGACTTGAAGAAGGAAAGTATGTGATTGATGTTGCGGAAAGTTTTAAGAGAAGTAAAGAATTGAAGCAAGAGCAACAAACTAATTAAAATCCTCAGCGTCATATTCTACAAGAACTGTATCCAAATTCTCATTCCAATTATTCATGTACGTACGATCAGCCATTTCTGCAACAGCTGCGAGAGGGATAACTTTTGTTGAGGGGGCTTTATTTGAATGTGCCCAATCTTCAATGTCAAGCCAATCTGTTGGTTCTGTATTTGCGTCGTTATCTGGACTCATCAATGCGCTGTTTAGAGAAACAACATACGATGTATCAGGATTTAAACGAACCCAATTCCCATTGGCAAAAAAACCATCAAAAGCTTGATGAGTATTTGGTTTATCTTTTACACTCTGTACATGATCTTTTTCTGCAAAGACGAGCATGATATGAGTGTTTTTATTTATTTTATCATAATTAAAAACTGTTTCCCTAAAAGGCCAAAGCTCTTCTGCTTCCTCCACAGTTGCGAGATTTTCCGGTCTTTCTATAGTATCAAAAGCATTATTTTCTTCTAAAGCTTTAAGCAAAGCACGAGAATAAAATATTTTCCCAAACATATGAGGATGTTTGTCACTTAAAAAAAACTCACTTGTATCTAATTTTTTATTTTCGTTTGCATCAAAGTATGGAGCTTCATTTTTCGCATCCCATTGTGCTGTAGAGTAATCCATAGTAATGCTTTTTGAAGAATAGTCTTCTGGATAAGAATAAAAGGGATTATACAGAGGATTATTATTCTCATCCCAATATCCAAGCTCTAAGGCATATAATGTATCACTGGTTGGATTTTCCCTCCCCACAAAGTAAGCAACAGAAAGTTCATCTCCATAAAGCGCAAGGACATTCGTTGCTGCAATACCTGGATGAGAGAATGCGTATAAACCAACATTTTCTGTAAGAAGAGGAACAGCGCTCCAATCAGAAATATAATTTCCATCGATATCAGGAACAGCCCCAGATGCAAAACGAATCACATCGCGAAGTGCTTGCAAGGAATCCTCTCCTCCATAATCATAAGTGCCATCACTTTGTGCGCCAGAGGGATCAGATTTTCCAGGCCACAAATACGTGACATGAACAAAACCGAGTTTTGTTACATCAGTAAATTCTGTATCAAAAATAGGTTCTTGAGGAGTGAAGAAAGTAGAAACATAAACAAGGAGTGGCGCACCATCGTCATATCGAGGAGTTTCTGGAAGCGTTACTTGAACGGCAATATTGCCAATACCCTCAGAAGAGACATAGGTGACAAAAGAACTTCCAGCAGAAGTTTTCTGAAGAAGAGTATCAATTTGAGAAGAAACAGAAGGATCACAATCTTGAGAACATTTGTCAAGTTTTGTTTCTATTGCATCGCAAATACCATCGCCACACGAAGCAATTGCTGCGTTTTCATTTTCGCAACCTGCTAAAAGAGAAAGAAACATAAGAAAAGAAAATAATGAAAGAGCTTTATACATAAAGCTTTTAGAGAAGGAATAAGTTAAATATGTTTCGAAAAAAAAGACAAAAGAGAAACATTAAAATAGAGTATTTAGCCATAGAAGAATAGAAAGAATATGAAAAGACCAATGAAAAAAATAATGGGAAGCATAATCATTATATTGTGTTTAATGCTCACCAGCTGTGAAGACACTTCTTGTGACATCAATGGAGATGGAACAGTAGATAATGTAGAAGAAAAGATCTGTGAACAAGGAGAGAGTGAAAAACCAACAAAACAACAAGCATCGAAAGAAAATGAAATAAATCTTCCTGAAGAAGCAGAGTACACTATAAACACTGCATTCATTTCTATTCATATGGAACCTGGAACCAATCCAAGCACAACAGACTATCCTGCATTGCATTGGACAGATCTCGTTGGTCTCATCGCGCTTGCGGACGAGTATAATGTCAAACTTTCACTTGTCTTTAATCCACAATGGGCAATCTACATCCTCGATGACGAAGAGAAACGAACGCTACTCAGAAGCTGGGAAGCAAACGGACATGAAATTGGTCTTCATCACCATGGCCCGCATCATGGAGGATGGAATGGATACACAGACCAAGAGGACTACAAAGATGATCTCAAGTATGTTGGAACAATTGAAGATATGATGAATCTTGTAAATCAACTCCCTGCTTCTGGACAAGTCTTTGTCGCAGGCATCGGAGCAGAAGAAGATGTCGATTATGACTGGCCAGAAGGTATCATTTATGAAACAGATGGAGGAGCAGATCCTGAAGAAGATATTCTCAGTAACCCAACAATAAATATATACAATGGGCATACAGTAATCTCCCTACGCCATGCGCAGTACCAAGTAGGCAAAATGTCTCTTTCATTAGAAGAGATTGAAGCGTATCTTCAAGAACCGCAAACAGAAGAGTACATGGGAATTGTATTCCATGAAAAAAACTATGCAGAAGATCCAAGTAAAATAGAAGACTTGTTCCAACTTTTCGAAGAGTATAATGTCGAAGTGAAAACAGTCCAAGACATAATGGAAGAAGAAGGATATTGAAAAAAAACTAGCGACTCGTCATAATTTCTACAACATCGCGATGTTTCAAGATATGTTCTTTTCCAAGACTCATTCGTGTTTTGACGTCAACAGCACGGACAAACTTGTTTCCAATGTCTGTGTGAATTCTAAACGCAAAATCAAGCGCAGTGGATTTTGGAGGAAGTAAAAAGCAATCAGGCAAACAGCGTCCTTGCGAATCAATAAGATTATTCACGCCACCAGGGAAAACTGCAAAATAACCAAGAAGATCAAACACAGCAGTGTTCAAGACGTTCTGCACGCCAGTACTTCCATGTTTGTCAAGAATGTTCGTCTGCATAAAACCAAGAGCATTTTTCTGCTTCTCGTTGAGTTTGTCAGGAGCAAGAATGGTAAACGAAGCATCGCCTGGAATGTAATCAATAATGCCATGTTTTGCTGCCTCACGAAGCGCTAATTCCGCGTCTCCAGAGCAAGGAATAATTTTGTACTGCGGAAATTCTTTAACAAGTCGTTCATAATTTTTATCAGCGCCAGGAATATCTACTTTGTTTGCTGCGATGAGCATAGGTTTTGTGTGCTGACGGAAATACGATGCAAGTTGTTTGAGTTGTTCTTCAGTCCAATTCGTAATTTTTTCAGGATCCAGATGAAATTTCTTTATTGCATCATCAACGAGTACTTCAGTCACACGAACAGCAGAAAGTTGTTTTGCAATGGAGCGACTCACTTTTGTTTTCTCTTGCTGTACTTGTCTGACAAATTTGTCCCATCCATTTTTGATAATTTGTAAGTACCACATATCCAGTTCAATTTCCAGGAAACGAATATCTTGCGCAGGATCATAACTCAGCGCATCAACAGGTTCTCCGTGCGCGTTGACAGAACCTGACGCATCAACAATATGAATAAGAACATCTGCTTGGTTCAAATCATTGAGAAATTGATTTCCTTTCCCCTTGCCCAAATATGCTTCTGGGACAAGACCTGCGACATCGAGAAGATCAACGCAGACAAAACGTTGGTGTTTCAAGCAATACCCAACGCGAGGGTTACACTGTTTGTTGAATTCTTTATCCACACAATCCATGCGAACATAGCCAACTGCATGGTTTGGTTTGATCGTAGTAAAAGGATAGTTTGCAATATCGACGTTCGCGAGTGTCGCAGCTTTAAAAAACGTTGATTTCCCCGCAGAAGGTTTTCCAACAAGACCAATAAGCATTATTTCACCTAAGAGTGAGTTTCCTGTGTCCCTATATTAAGTTTGTTGTTGTAATGAGAGAAATTACTTTTTCTTATTCCTTTTCTGATGAGAAGTATGATGCTCAAGAAACTGCAAGAGAACAGCGCACATTTCCTCTGGTTTCTGAATAGGAACACGATGATATCCACCAACAATGACTTTCAACTCTGATTTTTTAATAAGATGATGAAGTTCTTCTTGGAAGTGAAGCGGCACAACTTTATCTTCGCTCCCTGAAAGAATCAAAACAGGCATGGGGAGTTGAGATAAAATTCTTTCTGTGTCTTGAATATGGCTAAAAGAATATTTCTGCAGTTCATCAATGGATTTAAGAATACTTTTGAGAGGAGTAACATGAAGTGCCTGAAGAAAGATCGCAAGCCCGCTGCGCTGTTTTCGATGAAAGTCACTAGAAAGGTCAAATTCTTTGAGTTGTGGAAAATGTATGTTAGTAAATTTTTGATGTTCAGCGATAAAACGAAGCAACTGTGCAATGAAAGGATTCATATTAAACTCTTTATTTTTTTGAAAAGGATAACGATATGCTGTTTCAGAGAGAACAAGGAGTCGAGGCAGTCGTTTGGGAAAAAGGCCGCAGTAGTTAATCACAACACCGCCGCCAAAACTATGACCAATAAGAACAAAATCTTTGATTTTTTCTGCGCGAAGAATCGCGTCAATATCGCGGGCAAAGTTTGGGAAAAGGTATTTCTCTTCTTCAGCAAGAACATCGCTAAGACCATGACCGCGAAGATCAAGAGCAATGCAAGGATATCCAAGACGCTGGAAAAAAGCCATCTCTATTTTCCAGAGTGTCCAATTTCCACCGACGCTGTGGACAAAAACAAGTGCTGGTTTTTTCTTTTCACCAGGAGTATAGTTATAGAATATCCGCGTATCATCAAAAGAAGAGATGTATTTTTCCATAATGATATTCTAGAAAAAAGAGCTATATAAAAGTATCTACAAAAGAGAGAAAAAGGAAGAAAAAAAGAGTTTGAATGGAATGCTTACCGTGATTTAAACAAAGAACCAACTTTATGGAATAAATCCAGAAACGTCTGTTTTGTCATAAACTCAATGTGATTATTCTTATTGATTTGAACGATAAGATAGGTGGCAATGCCAAGAATAAGTGCCGCAAGAACAAGAAGTAAGAGCGAGAGTCCAAGCGCTGCAGTCATAAAACTATGGGTAGCAACATCAGCAGAAACAGCGCCTGTAAGAGCAAGCTGTGTCCGTTCATGCGCTAATTGTCTGCTTGTCGCAAAAAAACTCACAAGACAAAAAACAAGAATAAGGAAGAGGAAAACGTGAAAGAGCCTTTTTTTCAGAGAAGCTTTTTTTTGTTT
>CAYLMH010000046.1:0-9928 GCA_964385055.1 uncultured Methanosarcinales archaeon | reverse complement strand
GCAAGGTATTCTTGATATAAAAGCAGGAAGATATGTGAAGCTAGAATGAGGTTTATAGCCAAACCTCAAAACCATCAACAATTTAAACCCTTCAACAATCACATTTTTGATGAAAGTTTCTGACTTGATAGTAAAATGCCTTGAAATAGAAGGAACAAAATACGTTTTCGGCGTCCCTGGCGAAGAAACTGAAGACCTTCTCTTCTCTCTTGCAAATTCCACTATCACATTTGTTCCCACACGACACGAACAAGGCGCTGCGTTCATGGCTGACGTTTACGGACGATTAACGGGAAAAGCAGGTGTCTGTCTCGCAACCCTTGGTCCTGGCGCGACAAATCTCATCACTGGACTTGCTGACGCGCATCTC
The DNA here is from genome assembly GCA_964385055.1 of uncultured Methanosarcinales archaeon. Taxonomy (GTDB): domain Archaea; phylum Nanobdellota; class Nanobdellia; order Woesearchaeales; family DSVV01; genus JACRPI01. Next base: position 9,558 of record CAYLMH010000046.1, on the reverse strand, counting down.
GACAAAAGTCCCGTTGTCGCGATTACAGGACAAGGGGATTCTGAGCGACTGCACAAAGAAAGCCATCAAGCAGTAGATATTGTCAACATGTTCAAACCTATTGTCAAGTGGAATACGCAAATATCAAACCCACAAATTACCGCAGAAGTGGTGCGCAAAGCGTTCAAAACCGCTGAGATGGAAAAACCTGGCGTCACGCATTTTGAACTTCCTGAAGACATCGCAAAACTTGCTGTGGAAAAACAACCACTTATTCCAAAAAAAGTGCGACGTCCTTCCCCAGAGTACAAATGCATTCAACAAACACTGGAACTTTTGAGAACTGCGAAAAGACCATTGATTATTGCAGGCAATGGCGCAATCAGAAAACTGGCCTCAAAACATCTCCGCCTCTTTGTTGAGAAAACACACATTCCTGTTGTCTCCACATTTATGGGAAAAGGCGCTGTTTCTGACCTCAACGAACACTCGCTTCTTTCTGTTGGATTAAAGATGAAAGATTATGTGATGTGCGCGATTGAATCCGCAGACCTTATCATCACTGTTGGTTATGATATTGCAGAATATGATCCTGAGAACTGGAATTCTACTAAAGACAAAAAAATTGTGCACATTGATTTTACGCCAGCAGAAGTGTATGAATATTATCAGCCCGACATTGAAATGGTTTGTGATATTTCTGGCGCACTCTGGGAATTGAATTTTTTTGTTGAGAAAGAAGGACTTTCTTTTCCAAAATGGTACACACCTGTTCGAGAAAAAATTCTTCAAGACCTTGCATCGTATGATTTACAAGAAGGAGATCAGTTTACTATCCCCGGAACATTGCGAATGTTGCGAGAGCTTTTGCATCCGGAAGATATAGTTATATCAGATGTTGGAAGTCACAAAATGTGGATAGCAAGAAATTATCCCTGCTATGAACCAAACACATGCATTATCTCTAATGGTCTTGCAAGCATGGGCATTGCTGTTCCTGGCGGCGTTGCTGCGAAATTGGTCTTTCCCGAAAAGCGTGTTGTTGCAGCGACAGGAGATGGTGGATTTTTGATGAATTCGCAGGAAATTGAGACCGCAAAACGGCTTGGGTTAGGATATGTTATTTTATTGTTTAACGACAATAATTATGGATTAATTACTTGGAAACAGGAAGCACACACGGGAAAATCCTTTGGCACTGCATTGACGAATCCTGACTTCAAAAAATACGCAGAAAGTTTTGGGATTAAAGGATATTCTCCGAAGAGTGTTACAGAACTTCGAGAGAATTTGAAAGAAGCAATTGAAAGCAATGAACTCTGCATTGTTGAAGTTGCTGTTGATGTATCGAAGAATAAGGAACTAAATCAGAAATTATCCAGACATGTTTGCGATGTGTTTGGGTTGGATTGAGTTTATGCTTCGGATTTCCTTCATTTTTTACTTTGATAATAAAGTTTTTAAAAAATAAATAATAAAAGGATGAATTGTGTAGGAGGACTTGGTGAGGCGATTATTTTACGTTGCCTTGCTCCACAAATACACGTACCAACAAAACCCTATGCCAGGGGGACCCATTGCGCAGCAATGGGGTTTTTATGAATAGATACTTTCATTTAAAGATGAAAAGAAAAATAGAAGAACAAAGCAAACGGAAACAAAAATATTCAATGGTGATATCATGACAATACAAACAATCGATCCAACAAATGGTGAAGTGGTTAAAACATTTCCTGAAATGAAATGGGAAGAAGTAGAACAATGTCTTCTTTCTGCTGACAAAACGTTTTCTTCCTGGAAAAAAACTACTTTCCAAGAACGCGCCGCGCTCCTGAAAAACGCAGCTGCATTACTCCGAAAAAACAAATACGAACACGCATCATTAATGACGCTTGAAATGGGAAAAACCATTACTGAAGCAGAAGCAGAAGTGGAAAAATGCGCGTGGGTTTGCGAGTACTACGCGGAAAATGCAGAGAAGATTTTACAGCACGAACACATTCAAACAGATGCAACAAAAAGCTATGTTCGTTTTGAACCGCTTGGAGTTATCTTCGCAGTCATGCCATGGAATTTCCCGTACTGGCAAGTGTTTCGCTTTGCTGCTCCTGCATTAATGGCAGGAAACATCGGTGTGCTGAAACACGCATCCAACGTTCCACAATGTGCACTTGCAATTGAAAAAGTATTTTCTGAAGCAGGATTTCCAGAGTATGCATTCAAAACATTGCTCATTCCTTCTTCAATGACAGACAAAATTATTTCGCATGCTGCAATCAAAGCAGTAACCCTCACGGGCAGCGAAGGCGCAGGCATGGCTGTTGGTGCTGCTGCAGGAAAAGCACTCAAAAAAGCTGTTCTTGAACTTGGAGGAAGCGATCCATTCATTGTTTTAGAAGACGCTGATATCGAGCAGGCAGTTCTTTCCGCTGTGAAAGGAAGAATGGTCAACGCAGGACAAAGCTGCGTTGCTGCAAAACGATTTATCGTGCATGAATCTATCGCAGAACAGTTTGAAATGCAATTTGCGCGAAAAATGGAACAGCTTATTGTCGGAGATCCGCTGGATAAAGAAACGCAAGTAGGTCCGCTTGCGAGAAATGATCTTATTGATGCACTTGAAAAACAGGTTGCAGGTTCTGTTATTCGCGGCGCAAAAATTTTGACTGGTGGAAAACGAATTTCTGGAGAAGGATATTTTTATGTGCCCACAGTTCTTACTCATGTGACTTCAGATATGCCTGTGTTTACTGACGAAACCTTTGGTCCTGTTGCTGTAGTCATTCGATTTTCTTCTGATGAAGAAGCGATTGTTCTTGCGAATCAAACTCCTTTTGGTCTTGGCGGCAGCGTGTGGTCTCGAAACAAAGAGCGCGCAGAAAAAATCGCGCAACAACTCGATGTAGGCTGCGCGTTTGTGAACAGCATTGTGAAGTCTGATCCTCGTCTGCCCTTTGGTGGTGTGAAAAAATCAGGATATGGGCGAGAATTGTCTTCGTACGGGATTAAAGAGTTTGTTAATATTAAGACTGTTTGGATGCAATAAAGAACAGATGATTACTGTTGTTTGAAAGGATTTGTTCGAGGGGTATATTCACAAACCTCTACTTTGTATCCTTGTCTTTTTCCTGCTTCTGTAATTTGGTCTAAGAAATCTGCATATACTCCATTCCCAAACACTTCTTTGACATACAGCGCAAGCATTCCTATTGCGTTGGGTACAAGCTTTCCGCGTACGTCTCCTTTGATAGATGGAGCATAGAGTCCAACGGCTTCTTCTAAAAGCTCTGGACCTGCATGTAAAGCAATGACTTTCTTTGTTTCTTTTGTTGGTCTAATGTCAGCATACGGAATATTGAGTTCCATCAAAAATACATAATTTGGAGTCCACTCATCACTTTCCCGCTGCATGCCAATTGCGCGAATTCTTTTTACTTTTGATGTGTCAACTAAACCGTCTCTGATGATTGGATAGAAACCAAGTTCTGCTTTTCCCTGCGCATTAAGCGTATCTCCAAGTGTTCTTTCTCCTCTACTCAAATAACCGCAAGGATAGGTCAACAGCATTTGTGGCGCAGTCACTCCATCCGGTCGCTGCTCTAATAAAAGATAATCGTCGCTGGTTCTTGTCACGACACCAATGTTAAAGAAGGGAAACAGGTTTGCAATCGCACGCTGAACATCCATTGGATGTACTGATAACTTGTTTTTGATCCAGAAAGAAGTCTTGTATGTCGCAAATGATGCTCTGCATTGTTTTCCATCTGCAGAAAGTGTATGAAGATTTGGTTTTGGGTTGTTACTGAGTTTTGGATTTTTCGCAACACCTTCTTGCCATACTCGTTCAACATCTGTGCGAATATCAGTGGGAATGCCCAAATCTTCAACATACTCAAGACCATCAAAAGCCCCATCTTCTGTCATCGCTTCAAGAGAACTCCATTCTCTGCTCAGCTCAACTGTCACTTCCCATGGAGCATTACCTCTGAAGTAATTCCAAAATTCTACTGTGTGCTGCTTTTGTCCTGCTCCCATAAAACAAAGAAAGTGATAACGATTTTTAAAAGTTCCTCCAAAGAAAGGTTTATATATCTATTTTCTTAGAGAGAAAGGATGATGCTCAAACCTTCTGTTAAAACAGCGCTTCCTGGACCAAACTCCGCAAAAATACTGAATACGCTTCAACGAGTCAACGGTGGCTGGAGTGTCAGCTATCCTTTTGTTCATTCTTCCAAAGGAAATGGCTCTTACTGCACAGATATTGACGGCAACACTTTTCTTGATTTTGGATCGCAAATTGCATCTAATCCATTGGGATATAATCATCCTGCGCTGCTTGCTGTTTCCAAAGAATATCTTGGGAGAAGTCCACTCAAATTTGCAGGACAAGATTTTACTGTGAAAGAACATCTCGACCTTCTTGAGGAATTACTTCGAATTACTCCAAAAAATATTGACGCAGGATTTTTTATTAACAGTGGCGCAGAAGCAGTGGAAAACGCACTCAAAATTTGTATGCGAAAAAAACCAACCGCAAAAATAGGAATTAGTTTTAGCGGCGCATTTCATGGTAGAACTGTTGGCGCGCTTTCCTGCACTAATTCGAAAATGGTCCACAAAAAGAATTATTTCAGCATGAATATGCGGCGGCTTGCTTTTGATGAGAGCGCTCCTGCGCAGTTTGAGGAGTTACTCCAACGAGATGTTGCTCCTGAAGATGTTGGTTTTGTGATCGTTGAACACTTGCAAGGAGAAGGAGGATATCGCGTTGCTTCAAAAAAAATGATTACAGAAACACGAAAATTAGCATGGCAGCACAATATTCCTTTTATCGCAGATGAAGTGCAGTCTGGCATGGGAAGAACTGGGCGCTGGTGGGCGTTTGAACATTACAATATTGAACCTGATGTTATCAGTTCTGCAAAAGCATTGCAGGTTGGCGCAACACTCGCAAACAAAAAAATGTTTCCTGCTGAACATGGCTCTATTTCCTCTACCTGGGGCGGAGGTCATGCGCTTGATTTAGCAAATGGCATTGCAACGATCCGCACGATTAAAAAGGAAAAACTTCTTGAGAAGAATGAGAAACATGGAAAATATTTTCGTGCGGCCTTGAATGAAATTGCTCAACAAAATGATTCTATACAACATATTCGTGGTCTTGGTTTAATGAACGCATTCGATTTGCCTTCTAAAAAGATGCGGGATGATCTTGTTCTTCAATTACTCAAACAAGGTGTTATTGTTTTGGGCTGCGGGAAAGAGGGAATCAGGCTGCTGCCTCCGTATATTGTGCATTCTGACGAAATTGATGTGTTTATGGAACAGCTTTCCTCTGCACTCGCTGTTTGTCGTACAAAAGGTGTTATTCACAAAGGAGAAATATGCAAGTACGGTATGTGCGCAGAAGGACATAGTTAAGCGCAAATATCTGATATATTTTAAAAACAAAGGTCTCTTTTCTTGAGAAATGGCAGATCCAAACACAAAAACCTGTGGCAGTTTTCATTCTTTGGGTCACATTCTTACCACTCTTGTTGGCGATGTTCGTACTCCTGATTTCAACGCGCTTCAAGAAGTTCGGACAGATCCATTTCGCGGTCCGCATCTTGGAAGGATTAGTGATTATCAAACCATGAAAGCACATATTGCAAATGGGAATCCCACTCCTGCTGCATATGAACGAGCAATTCATGATTATGTTAGAGGACACGAAATATAACACATTTAATAAATTCTTATGATTTCAACTTCACCATGACTAAAAAAATTACTGTTTACCAAGCATTAAAACAATCAGGACTATTTAGCACAAAAGAACAAATCATCTCTGTAGCAAATGCTGGGCAGATAACTATTGATGGCGTTGTGACAAAGGCATTGCAATTTCAATTCGCTCCAGCAAAACGAACGTTCTGCGTTGATGGAAAAGAAATCTTTTTTCAGACCAAACGATATTTTGTCCTGAACAAACCAACAGGTTTTTCCTGTCAAAAGAATGACCGTGATCCTTACGTTGTAAAAATCCTTGATCTTCCTGATGAAGTAAAGAATTCTTTGTTTCCTGTCGGTCGACTTGATGTTGAGACAACAGGCTTACTTATTATCACCAATGACGGCGCTTTTTCTGCTGCACTCTTAGAACCAAAACGAAAAGTTCCAAAGACGTATCGGGTTTCGCTGAAACAAAGAGTAACTGAAAAACAGCTTGAAGCACTGCAAAAAGGAGTGGTTATTTTAGTAGAGAACGTGAAATATCAAACTCTTCCTGCTGTTGTTGAGAAGATCGATGATCGAACACTCACTATTTCTATTGTTGAAGGAAAAAACAGGCAAGTGCGCAAGATGATCGAAGCAGCGGGGAGTGAAGTTGTCGCGTTATCTCGCATTGCAATCGGTACATTGCAGCTCGGTAAACTTGAAGAAGGGCATTGGAGAGAATATAGTGAAGAATTGATTAAAAAGATGTTGATTAAGTAATTCATCGCTTGTTATCTATTCTTTTTCGCTATTTTTTCTGTTTATTAGATTCGCTTAAATTAAATAATAAAGATTAGGGATTCTTTAGGACTGTAAGGCGATTCAAAGAGCAGTTCAGCAACAAAACAAATACGCGCACCAGCAAAAGCCAACTGTCAGGGGGACCCATTGCACTAAAGTGCAATGGGGTATTCTTTGTTTTATTATCTGAAAATTGACAAAAACAGGAAAAACCTACAAGAATAAGAACAAAATACGCTCAAAACAATTCTTTTGCCTTCGACTTCCACAAGTTAAACGCAATAATCTGATAATCAATGCTGTTGTAATCTTCTTCTGCCTTTTTCATGTCCGGAATAACAGGGATTTCCATTTTTTCTTCTGGCGCTTCTGGAAGATCTATTTCCCTGTTCTGCACACGAAGAATATGATTCGGCGTTATAGGCTGCAGAATTATAGTAGGATCAGCCTTTTTCTTCTGTTGTACAGGAATATCTGACTGCTCTGTCTTTTGTGGAATACTCTCTAATCCAGACTGCTCTTTCTTCTCCTTTTCAACGAGATTTTCAATATGATTATAGAATCGGTCCATGCAAAAAAATAGATACGCGACTAAGCTATATAATGCTTTCCTTAAATATTATAAATGTTGTTTCATGATCTGTCCTTCGCAGGTAATGAAATTTACCGACGTGATAAACTTTATATAGTTGTGGGGCTCTGATACTTGCAGCATGCATTCGTTTTTTTGAAAACGGATCTGGACAGTGTTTACAGAAAAGACAAAAAAAGAGTGTGACAGTGATGAAACAGCGATTTTTGAAGACAGAAATTCTTGCATTATTATTTATTTTGGTTACTTTGCTTTTCCTTTCTAGCTGTGGCGAGCGCACTGTTACTGTTATCGAAGATCTTTCTCTCTCTGCACCGACAACGTTTGTTCCTCTTGATGAATCCACGGACTTAGGAAGTTCTTATGTTAAAATGAATAACGCAACAGAAGATACTGAAGCAACTGAACAGAATACTGAAATTCCCGAAGAAGTGAGTGAAACAGAAATTGCAGATGAACTTACTGCGCAAGAACAGGATGCTCTTGACAAACGCGTCTACCGTGAAGGTGATCTTATTGCGTTTGATCCTATTGGTCTTGACCCTGACGGAGATGTTATTACCTATTCTTACAGCAGACCGCTTGACGAAAAAGGAGAATGGCAAACAGGCATTGGCGATGAAGGAACATACCTTGTGACCATTAGCGCGTCTGACGGCAAAACAGAAGTGGAGAAAAAAGTTGTCATTCTTGTGCTCTCCGCAAACAGAGCACCCACTATTGACGGTCTTGAAGACATGACTGTCGCTGAAGGAGATCTTGTTGTGTTGAAACCAAAAATCTTTGATTATAATGGAGATGAAGTCAGCGTTCTTTACAGCAAACCATTCAACGAAAATGGAGAATGGCAGACTGATTATGAGGACAGCGGCGTTTACGTTGCAAAAATCACCGTCAATGACGGCACAACCACTGTTGAAGAGCAGATTACTCTTACTGTTGCGGATGAGAACAGAGCACCTGTTCTTGCTTCTCTTGATTCAATTACCGCGCTCGCAGGCGATCTTGTGACTATAACTCCTACTGCGACTGACGAGGATGGCGACACTGTTACTTTTTCCTTCGAAAGTCCTGTTTCTTCTTCTGGAACATGGCAGACATCAGACGCTGATGAAGGAACACATACACTTACTGTCACTGCAAGTGATGGCAAAGAATCTGTCTCTTCGCCTGTTTCTATTGTGGTTGAACATAAAAACAAAGCACCAAGCATTTCTCTCGATGATGTTCGTGTTGAGGAGATGGAGAAAATAGTTCTCAGTCCTACTATCAGCGATCCTGAAGGTGATTCCTACACTGTGATCTTTAGCGAACCATTTGATGCACAAGGAACATGGCAAACGGATTATGAAAGCGCTGGAACATATACTGTTACTGTGACTGCGACAGACAGCAATGGCGCGTCAAACAGCGTTGTTGTTCAGGTTCTTGTCGCGAATAAGAACAGAGCGCCTGTGTTTAAGATTTAGTTAGAAGATATTTTTTTTGAATTTGATTATTTTTATTTGTTCTGGTGTGAATAATATCTCATTACAAAGACTGCATTTCATACAATTTAGTGAAAGACCTTCGCTGAAATGTTTACTTTCTACAAAGTCACCACCACATTTGCATTTCATCTTCATGTTACTAAGAGTAGTTATTATAATGTTTATGTCTTTTTTATGAGAATATTACTGTTTAGAAATGGTTTGAGGTTGTTGATTGAGACTAATACAAAAACGCAATACAATCTTCATCAAGAGAAGTTGCATTTACATTGCATTCAAGAGCATATGTTAATGGTTCATGGATATTGTAAAGCACATCTTCTTCCTCTTGTTCAGAGAGCAATCGAAGACTATCCCGTTCTTCTTCGTTAAGCATCCATACTTTTGCTTCTAAAGATAACTCTGAAAGAGCATCTGAATCCTCTCCTGAATAATCTGCCCAGCCCAAAACAGAAAAGTCACCTGGACAATACCAAGATGAACCACCACTTAAAAGGACATTATTATCTGTGTAATTTGTTCCATCTGACTCATACACTCTCGAATAAGGTTGACCCTTAACAGTACAATCACCATAAGAAATTTGTGTATTCAACATCCCTGCATACGGTTGTGCATATCCTTCAATTCCAACACAATCTGACCGCTCATTTCCAGCAGGCGGAATATCCCAACCTGCATCATAAGGATTACAAGGATCGTATGTTTCTAAAGAAGCACTTCCCGTATCTGAAGAACCCATATCTGTATCTACAGTATTTTCCTGAACATTTCTATGCAATTCATAATCTGAACAGCCAACTAACGCTGCAAGACCAATGACTGGTATTACTTGTTTCATATTTCTCCTTAAAATCGAGCTTACTTATATAGTTTTCGCTGTTTTTACCACTCCTTAGTGATTATCTTCAACAACAACCACTCACCAATACTCCTATAACGTTTATATACTTAAACATCTCAGAAAACAGTGATGGGAAAGGGAAAAGTCAAGAG
>CAYLMH010000045.1:0-10424 GCA_964385055.1 uncultured Methanosarcinales archaeon | reverse complement strand
TCACTTAAACGCAATGCTCTTTTTTAATTCTTCGATTCCTTTTCCTTCTTTCGCACAAATCTCTCTTACTTTTGGAAATATCTTTTTGATTTTTTCAATATTTCCTGACTCTAAATCCATCTTATTCGCGACAATTATAATCTCTTTATCAGTCATCTTTTTTATTCTTTTGAGAAGCTCGATCTGCGCTTCCACTTCATACCCGCAACTTTCACTTGGATCAAAAACATACACTACTCGCTGCGCAAGTTGTTTGAGCACAATCATTGCCTGTTTTTCGATGTTATTCATCTTTTCCAGTTCTCTGTCAAACGCACCAGGGGTATCAATAACTTGGTATGTTCTTGGCTCAACGTCAAAATAGCCGATGTTCAGTGATTTTGTGGTGAACGCATATGCTTGAATGTTTGGTCGTGTTTGCGTCAACGCTTTTAGAATACTACTTTTTCCGACGTTTGGATAGCCTGCGATTGCAATAGTGCGCATGTCTGGTTTAATATCTGGCCATGTTTTCATGATTTTACGGGATTCTTCAATGATTTCCAGATGTTTCTGAATTTGTCGCATTACAGACCCTATTCTTCCAAAATACGCGTTTTTTAATTTTTGAATTTCTTCAAGCGTCCATGTTTTTTTAATTCCAATAACGACTTTCCATGATGTTTCTCTACATTGTTTCTCTGCCCAGTTCACGCTTCCCAACGCTTGCTTGGTGAGATTATAGCGGATGGTAATTCTTGCGAGCGCATTGTAGAATGGATCTAGCTCTTCAAGATTCGGAAATTTCAGATAAATTTTGCTGAGCATTCCTGCGAGATTATCTTGCACTTCTGTGATTAACTCAATTTCGAAATACTGCACTTGTTTTCTTCGCGCATCTTTCTCACGCATTCTTGGAACTCTTTCTCGCGCCATACTTACTCTTTTTTTTGCAGCATGGATAGCGCGATCGAGATAGGTTTCTGCTGACTCTATTTTTTGCATATGTTGGAAGTTCATATCCTGAAAAAAGAAGCGCTGCTATATAAAATATCGTCTCTGTTTCGCATGATCTCTTTCTTCTCTTTATCGCCCTTATAAAAAAGTCAGTGTCATTATAATTTGGTCATCTTCATTAAATTTTGGTCGAATTTTACAAATTTCGTGACAGATAGGTATATAAATCCGAACTCATTTGTGTCAATTATGGCAAGTATCAATACCTTGGTCTGGCGCTACATCGCAGATGACGTTAGTATCCAGAAAGATCTCCAACGGGGACTCATCAACATTCGAGGGCTTGCTCGGTTTCTTATTGACAAATATCATCTTGACGCTTCCATGGATGCTGTTATTAGCGCAATTCGCCGTTATGAAACAGAAAATGTCTTTGAAGACAACACGAAAGATATAGACTCTGTTTTGCAATCTTCTGTGATCACGACAAAAAATTACGTTTCCTGCATTACTATGAAAGAAGTAGAATATAAAACCATTAGCCATGACTTTGTTGGTAAAAATGTTCTCAAAGACAATTTTAGAATGGTGAAGAGCAAGGAAATTATTAAACTATTTTTGAACCAAAAGGATCTCGATAAAAAAGTTGATCTTTTCACTAAAGAAAATGTTATTTCTGTGACTCCTGATCTTGCGGAAATTCGCGTGACCATGAACAGCAAAGCAACAGAAACAGTTGGTGTTCTTGCTCGCCTCAGTCACGAGATTGCACTCCATGGTGTTTCTATTTATGAACTCATTAGCGCAGTTCCAGAAATGCTTATTTATGTGAAAAGCGATGATCTTGTTCGCGCGCACAAAGCTGTTCTTGGTTTGATGCCGAAGAGATAATTTTGTTTAGAAGCAATCATCTTCTTCTGTATATATCTGCTCCTCCATAATGTAATGCTGCGAACGCAAATTCTCTTCCCTGTCGCGCACGTTCCGCTGCTTTTGGATCGTACACTTCGTCTGCTCGAGGTCTTCTTTCGTGCTGTCGTGTTTGTTGGACGGGTTTGAATACTAAACCTCCTTGCGTCCATAATAATTTTGTTATTCCTTCATTTCCTGTAGGTCGTTGCGCTGCATCTCGCAATGTTTGTATCGCAGAGGAGTAGTCTTCTGGACCCATCGTTGCTATTCTTTGCGCGGCTAAACTTCTTGAACCATCATTTCCGTCTGAAATTGGTCTGATATATTCTAGCACAATAAAATATCGTCGCAATTGTGTTGGATCTCTTGGCGCTAATCCGTATGGTTTAAGGAATTCTGCTCCTACAACTCTTTCGTATCTGTCACACTGTCTTTGTAGTGTTTGCATCATTGCGCTGTATTTTGGCTCTTCTTGCCTTGCGAGCGCTTCAACTGCAGCAGCTTTTTGTTGGTCTGTTCCTTCTGCTAACAAAGAAATAATGTCTTCAAGAATTGGTTTGCGGTCTGCAACAATATCGTCAAGATGTTGTTGTTGGACCATTTTCTATAAGCGACCCTCGAGTGAATAAGAAATTACTGGTTGCATTGGTTTTGCAATATCAAGATTTACAGGAACTGGTCCATATTCTGGTTTTGGTGTTTCTCGATTTACCCAATCATCATATTTTTGCTTTCTGTCGTCAATCAAGTCTCCATTAGGTATTCCTATATCTGCGCGTGGTCTACTATTATCATATTCTTGATTTCTTCTTCCTTCTTCTCTTTTTCTCCAATCAATAATATACGCATCGAGCATTGTTCACACCTGTATAGTGTTTTCACACCTACTGTTTCTTTTTACCTCGTAAGCGGCTTTTTTATTTAATCCCTTTGACAAAAATGATACTTTTTCTGGAAATCTGTTTTATTTCGCCCTCTTTTGACGTATTTGTTGGCTTATATTTTATATAAAATTTAAAAAGAAAGGGGTGTTTTCTTGTGTTTATGAAAGGTACTTATGATCCTATCGCTGCTGTAGAACAATGGAGAGGAATCACTCTTGATCATCAGATTCGTTGGCTTCGTCATGTTTCAGGACTTGTTCAGAAAAGGTATAATGGCGCTTCTCGTCCACTGAATGTGAAAGTTGAAGCAGGTGGCATTTCTTATCCTACTGTTTACGCTGTTGAAACTACTCACTTAGAAGGCGCGCATCTTCCTTTTAGAGATGTTCCTCCAAATACGTTTGTCGCAAAGTATGTTCCTCACACACTTCTTGGAGAACGAGAAGTTGCATTTAGTAGGCACTTTTCAGATTCACTTGGTCTCCGCCTTCATTCTGCATCTTCGTTAGATCGAGCAGTGGAACTCGCATTTGAACACGCAGAAGGATCTCTTTTAGATGTCATAGAGCTTGGTGAGATTAGTTTAGATTCTACAACCGCATTTGCTCCTGTTGCGTATCGCATTGCGGAAGTTCTTTATGCGTTCGAAAAAGCGCAAATGGTTCATGGTGATGTGAAGCCGGATAACATTTTTGTTGTTCAAAGAGATGGAGCATCAGCACTTCGCTTGGGTGATTTTGAGTGGGCAGTTTCTTATCCTGAGTACACGCGATTGATGAAGGATTCTGATGTTGCTTTTGGGACTTGTGGTTATTTTCCCCCTGAATTCTTTACAAATGGAAGAAAAATGCTTCAAAATCCTGTTACTCATGATATGTTTTCTTATGGCATAACACTTTACGCGCTTCTCCTTGGATCATTTCCTGGAGAAAGAATATTTGAGAACAATAAAAGAGATCCTGGTCGTGCACAATGCCTTCATCTTGCATATTTAGTTCGTGATGTCTATCATCAAGAGATGTTGCACATTCTTAAGGAGTTGGATGTACTTCCAGATCTTCGAGACGTCATTCTTCGCGCAGCGCATCCACTCCCTCAAAAAAGGTATCAATCGTTTGGTGCTGTCTTGCGAAAGTTAGAAAAATATGCTGTATAATTCTCCAACATGCTTTTCTTATCGATACTCCTACAATTCAAACAACGACTTTTGCACTGCTTTTTCATTCACCATAAATCCTTGCTTTGTTTGAAGCTTGCTTTCCATCTCGCTTTCATTTTCAAGCTTTGCTTGAATTTCTCTTGCGCGGTCAATCACTTCTTTAGGCATACCCGCAAGCTTCGCGACATGAATCCCATAACTCTTATCTGTGCCACCCTGCACAAGTTTTCGCAGAAAAATAATATTATCCCTTTCTTCTTTGACCGCAATGTTATAATTCTTTACTCCTTCATACTTTTCTAAATTCGTGAGCGCATGATAATGCGTCGCGAACATTGTTTTTGCTTCTATTTTATTGTTGATATACTCCGCGACACTCCACGCAATACTCACGCCATCAAACGTTGATGTTCCTCTGCCAATCTCATCCATGATAATCAATGATTTATTTGTTGCGTTGTTCAAAATAGACGCTGCTTCATTCATCTCGACCATAAACGTGCTTTGGCCATGCGTGAGATCATCATGCGCGCCTACTCTACAAAAAATTCTGTCCACAATACTTATTCTTGCTTGCGTTGCAGGAACAAAACTTCCCATTTGCGCAAGGAGCGTGATCAACGCAACCTGCCTAAGCACTGTTGATTTTCCCGCCATGTTTGGTCCAGTAATAATCATTGTCCTATTCTCTTTTGTTATCAGAATGTCATTTGGAATATATTGCTGCTCGATCTGTTCAATGACTGGATGCCTTCCTTCTTTTATTTCAATCACAAATTCTTCTGTTATTTCTGGTTTGCAATAGTTTTGTTGCCGCGCTGTTTCCGCGAAACTGTGGAGTACATCTAGCATGCCAATACTTTGCCCTGCGTTCTGCAGTTTTTCTGTCTGACTTGTGATCTGTTTGACTATTTCTTGAAACAATTCATATTCTAGAAGATTTATTTTTTCTTCTGCGCTGAGAATTTTCTCTTCCATGACTTTGAGTTCTTCTGTGATGTAACGCTCTCCGTTTGCAGTGGTTTGTTTGCGCAGATATTCTTTTGGAACTAATGGAATATTTTTTGCTGTGACTTCAATAAAATAACCAAACACTCTGTTAAAACCAATCTTTAGTGTTTTAATTCCTGTGCGCTCTTGCTCTTTTTGTTCCATTTGTTTGATATAGGTTTTTCCATTTTTGCAAATATCGTGCAGTTCATCGAGCTCTTTGCTAAATCCATTCTTGATTATGTTTCCTTCTCGTATTGAGACTGGCGCGTCTTCTGCAATCGCAGTCTCACAAAGTTTGACTACCTCTTGGCACGCTTCAATCGAAGAAAGCTCTTTAAGCATGCTGCTCTCTGCCAATTGAAGGATGTTTTTTATCTGCGGAATCCACGCAAGCGAATTTTTTAGCGCAAGGACATCCCTCCCATTTCCGCAGCCAAGATTTAATCGTGAAACGATTCGTTCAATGTCATAGATTTTATCAAGATGTTCCGCAATCTCTTCTTTCATGAGTATTTTTTTTCGTAACTCATCCACCGCGTCAAGCCTATCTTCTATCGCTTCTTTTTGGAGGAGAGGTTGCATGAGCCATTTCTTGAGCATTCTACCGCCCATCGGTGTTCTTGTTTGATCAATCGCGCTCAGAAGCGTGTGTTTTGTCGACGCGTCATGAAGACTTAGTATTACTTCAAGATTATTGAGCGTTGTTTCATCCAGCAGCATGTACTGTTCATTGGAGACATATTTTATTTTTTGTATGGAAGAGACATTGGATTTCTGCGTTTCTTTGAGATGGAATAACAACGCTCCTGCCGCGCAGGTCGCTGCTCGCTTTTCTTCAATGCCAAAGCCTTCTAAAGAATGCGTTTTGAAATGCCGCGTGATTGTTGCGTAGGCATTGTTGTATTGAAAGAAAAAATCCTGAATATAATTCATGAACTTATTTTTCTTTTTGCAGATTTCGAGAAATACTGGTGTAGGGGTTTGCTTTTTTCTGCTTTCTTCTATGACTATTTCACTTGGATTATAGCGGACAATTTCATTGAGAATTTCATGTATTGGTACTTCTGTGCAGAAAAATTCGCTGGTGGAAAGATCTGCAACTGCAATGCCTGCTTTCTTTTCTGCTGTTTCAGCAGCAATTGCCATAATGTAATTATTGCTTTTGTCTGTCAGAAGTGTTTGTTCAATAATTGTGCCAGGGGTGACAATTCGCACAACACCACGCTTGACAACTCCCTTTGCCTGCTTTGGATCTTCGAGCTGTTCACAGATCGCGACTTTGACATTTGCTCTCACGAGTTTTGCGAGATATTGTTCAAGCGCATGATACGGAATTCCTGCGAGAGGAATTGGTTGTCCGTCTTTTTCTTTTCCTCGCTTTGTTAAGGTGATCTCAAGAACTTGTGATGCTTTAATTGCGTCTTCATAGAATGTTTCATAGAAATCGCCCATGCGGAACAAAATGAGGCAATCAGGGTAGAGTGTTTTTGTTTCATGAAACTGCTTCATTGCAGGGGTTGTCATAGAAAAAAGAGGTTCTTATTTTCTTTAAATGGGTTGTGTTTGGCTATTTGCTCCACAATACTTCTTTGCGATGTAATGGAAGCTCTCTATAACCAGATATCCAGGGTTTGTAAGCCCGAGAAAAATTGCATCTCCTTCATTTCTTCTTCCCATATCCATCTGTACAAACTCCCGAAGCGCGGTTTCTGTAAATGGGATTTCTTCTCTTTCTGCTTCTTCCTTTATTCTCTCATAAAAATCATTTTCTCTTCCTTTTTCTCTGTCCATCTTATTTACCGCAAGCCCAAGGACTCGCTGTATCTGCATTAATGCTCCTTTTGGAATTGCGATATATTTGCTTGTTTCAGAATATCTTTGGATGCTTGCCGCATTTCTGTCCTCTGTTATTATTATTCTTTTATAATACTCTAATATTTCTGTTTCATAGCTTACTAATCTTTCCACTTGTTCTCCGTCAGCTTCTTCTCCTTCATTCTCCTCTTCTAATTCTCGCATATATAACCGAGGCAATGTGCCCATGAGATCGGTAAGAATTTCTAACGCAGTGCACACTTCTGCAGTTGTCGTTACTCTGTCTGTAGCGATTTCATGCAGTCGTGTTTCTAAAGAACGCTCTATTTTTTCTGCTATTTCATCAACAATTTCTATTGTATAGTTCTTGTTCATAGGGCATCTGCTTTTGTTACTACTCTTTTATGGTTTATTTTGTGTTGTAATGCCTTTTCTCTTAAAAAGGTTGTGTCACATTTGACCCATTATTGGCTTTCTCTTGTTTCTCTTTTTCTGAACAGCAACGTTTAAATAGGATAACCACTTCCAGTTTCTCTATTATCGTCGATACTGAGGTGTTTTTCATGAATAATTCGATCAAGAATTGTACAGTAAAGCTTATTGCGCTTCTTCTGGTGCTTATGGTCATGCCATTCGCAGCAGCGGATTCTGTTTCTTCTCTTTTCTCTTCTTATGAGGATTCGCAAGAAGAATTCCTTGCTCTTAAAGAGGAACTCAAAGAATGTCAGCTTCTTGATGATGGCTGTGAAGATATAGAAGATGAACTTCTTGACGCAGCACTTCCTTACGCAGAAGACGCGATCAACCTCATGCTCGCGTATGTGTATTATGTCAATGACGCAGCTCACGTTGATGCGCAGGAAGAACTTGAACAGGCGCTTGACGATCTTCAATACGCAGATTCTAAAGAAGAATATGATGATGTTCTTGCTGCTGTGAAAACAGCGTGGAAATCTATTGCTGATGATCTCAAACAAAAAACTCTAGAGGATCTTTTTGCGGCAGTGGACGCACTTGTTGATAAAGGAGAAATTATTGACGCGAAACTAGAATGTGGCATTGGAGAATTAACTACAAGCAGCACTGCGCTTGATGACGCGTACGCTTCATTTTCTGCGGACATCGCGAAAGCAGATGAACAGATTGACGCAGCAGAAGATCTTTTGAATGCTGATGGCGATCTTAGTGACGTTGTCGCAACAATTAAAAGCGCGCAGGACGCGCTTAAATCTTCTCAAACTTCTCTTACTGAAGCACGTGACGCATTAACCGCGAAAGGTGGTACTCTTTGCGCAGAAGTTGTTATCGAAGACGATGAAGATGATGCTGATGAAGAAGATGACGAAGACGTTGATGAAGCTGAAGATGATGAAGAAGAAGCAGAAGTAGAAGAAGAAACTGAAGAAGTTGAAGAAGAACAGGATCTTGATGAACTCCTCAGTGACTATGACCTTGATACGTATTATGAAGACGCGCAGGACGCGATTGAAACCCTTGTTGAATATATTGAAGAACAACAGAATGATGATTATGATACTTCTGAAGCAGAAGTTGTTCTTGGCCAAGCTGAAGCATATCTTGAAGACGCTGAAGAGCTTGTCCTTACAAAGAGTGGCGTTGGCGCAATCTCCAAACTGCTCAACGCGCAGCAAACTGCACAACGAGGATTAAACAGTGAATATTATAGCGCAGGTGGGGGAAGCTCTTCCAGCGGAACTGGATCAGATGATTATGAAGCATTCGTTGATTGCATGGAAGGATCAAGTTATTCCTACCAGCGCGACGCTTGTTACGAAGATTATGGCATTGATGGCGATACGCAAACAGAAATTGATGATTGCCTTGCTGCCGCGAACGCTGAAGATGAACGCCTTGATTGCTACTCTGAAGCTGAAGAAGAAGCTGCACTGCAAGAAGGCGATGATGAAGAAGCATTGCGCGATCGTTTGTCCACACTTGAAGATGATCTTGATGATCTTGAAGATGATGTGACTGCGCTCTACAATGAACTTTCCCAGAGCGGCGAGAGTTCCACCAGTGATGATTATGAGACAGTTGACACTGCAATAGACGATCTTCTTGATGAAGTACAAGAAGCAAACCAAGGATACGCTGATGACATGGATGATATTGATACAAAGATTGACCTTGGCGATGAAAGTGAAGCAGATGAACTGCTTGATGATCTTGAAGACGAGGTAGCAGATTACATTGAAGATATGGAAGCAGAAATTGCTGACATACAACAAGATATTGACGCATTATAGGTGAGACCATGAACTACAAACACGTATTCCTTATTTTTGCATTGGTTGTTTTATTTTTATCTGTTATTGGTTGTGCAGATAAAGAAGCAGCTGAAACAGAAGAAACAACTGATGAAACAGAAACAACAGAAGAATCTGCGACTGCGTATGATCCTGAAGTGGTGGATCAGTTAACAGAAGATTTAGATGAAATGAGCTGGTAGATTAATGAAAAAACTCATCATTAATGGTTTGCTTATTTTGGTTTTTGTTGCACTCATTGTCGCGGTAGTGATGGGTCTTTCAAAGCTTCGCGCGGTTGATACTTCTGACGCAGAAGTGGATAGCTTGCTTGAGGGACAAGAACAAGCTGTTGCTGATGAGAAGGCAGTACAGGAACAGAGTGCGGTGAAAGTCAGTGTTTCCAACACTTCGAATAACACAAATACATCGAAGAGCACCAGTACAACGAAGACAACAACTTCTAAAACAAGTTCTTCGTCATCTAAGACAGATGCTTCAGCAAATGGAGACATTGACGATTTCTTGAATGAACTTGGCTAGATTTTAGAAAATCTCCAAACTATTATCTTATACTTTTTTTGGATGCTTTTTCCCTCTCCACTCATGTATTTTTCCGCTCTTGATTTCTATATCATCTGCTCGTCGCAATGTTGCGATCTGCTTTCTTGAAAGAATAGGAAAATGCTTTGTTGCATCAATCTTATCCACAATATATCCGATATATTCTTTGTCTATTATCCAGTTCTTTGCATTAAATTGTTTAAGGTTTATTGGATTCGTGTATGAGCGCAATGTTTTCTTTTTTGTTTCATTTTTGATATATTCATGAAAGTATGACATGACTAATTCTCGAATTGTTTTATAGACGGGCTCTCTATATCTTAAGACCGCATGGTTTGTTTTTGAGATAGCACCCCAGTGCCCATGCTGCTTGAACACTGCTATGACGTGATCTTCATCACTTTTTATTGCAGTGAGGTCAACAATTAATGGTGGTTGTTTGTGAAATTGGAGGATTGCCGCTGCAAGACACGCTGCTTCTATGCAATGCGCGCGATTTTGCTTGAGTACTTCTCGCGGAGAAAGGAAAGTATCTTCTCCTGACGCTTCAAAGTTAATGGGAATGGTGTCTATAAGATCCTGGATTTTTCTTGGACTATTGCATTTTTTGAATAGATTTATTTCATCTTGGTTTAATCCGAACATGGTGTTTTTTTTGTAGGTGATTTATTTAATATTTTGGTTTTTTGGAGTGTATGAGGTATTGCTATAAGTGGGGATATTCTTTTTCTTACATCAAAATAAATATGAGACGCTCGACAAGTGCTCGCGTTTTAGCACATAGGCTTTCGCATTAAGCGCTCAAGCTTATGTGCTTTAATACCGCAAAAAATAACAACATGGCCAGACGGAGCGAACGAGGTTCCCATACGTAGTGTGGGGTTCTCGTTTGCG
>CAYLMH010000044.1:0-10568 GCA_964385055.1 uncultured Methanosarcinales archaeon | reverse complement strand
GCAGCGTGCGTCAAATACGGCATTGCGTTTCATCACGCAGGTCTTGTCCAAAAACAAAAAACAGCGATAGAAAACGCGTTCAGGACAGGAGTCATCAAATGCATTGCGTGCACTCCAACACTTGCGATGGGCGTTGATCTTCCAGCATACAGAGCAATCATCAGAGATCTCAAGCGTTTCTCAAAAAATTGGGGTTCAACATCAATTTCTGTTCTCGAATATCAGCAAATGGCAGGCCGAGCAGGACGTCCAGGAAAAGATACGCGAGGAGAAGCAATTACGATTGCGAAAACAGAAGCAGAAAAAGAAAACATCTATGAAGAATTTGTGACAGGAGAAGTAGAAGATATTTATTCAAAGCTCGCAGTCGAACCAGTTCTGCGGACCTATCTTCTCAGCCTCATCGCGACAGAATACGTGAGAACAAAAGAACAGATTCTTTCTTTTTTCAGCAAAACATTTTGGGCGTATCAGTACAAAGATATGCAGCGCTTGGAAAAAATCATAAACAAAATGCTGAAGCTTCTAGTCGAATATAATTTCATAGAAACAAATCAAAATGAATTCAGCACTGCTGCGGATTATGACACAGAAACGTACAAAGCAACGATAGTAGGCAAACGAGTTGCGGAACTTTATCTGGATCCAATGACCGCGTATAATCTCATTTGCGGCATGAAGCGAGCAAAAACTAAAGGAACATCGCCATTTACTTTGCTCCATTTAATCTCGACACAATTAGAAATGCGACCTCTTCTGACCGTCAAGGCAAAAGAGTATGAAGAAGTGGAAAGTGTGCTGGTCAAAAACGCGTCAGAATTACTGGTCAATGAACCGCACATGTATGATCCAGAATATGATGAATTCCTCAAGAGTATCAAAACAGCGAAATTCTTTGAAGCATGGATTAATGAGTTTGGGGAAGAAGAACTCTTAAGACAATTTGAAGTTCGTCCAGGGGAGTTGCATGCAAAAAAAGATCGTGGGGATTGGTCGCTGTATGCTTGTGTCGAGCTCGCGAAACTTTTGCAGTATCATGAGTTGGAAAAAGAATTTCAGAAACTCCGCTTTCGTGTGCAGGAAGGAGTCAAAGAAGAATTATTTGCGTTGCTTCGTCTCGAAGGAATTGGTCGTGTGCGAGCAAGAAAAATGTATGATAATAAAATCAAAGATCTGGGCGCGGTGAAAGACGTGGACATGACCACGCTGACGCAATTACTTGGTCCAAAGATAGCAGTTTCTGTGAAAAAACAAGTGGGTATTACAGTAGACAAAATTCCTGTCAAAGAAAACAAGAGAAAAGGGCAGATTAGCCTTATGGACTATTGATTTTTATCAAAAAAATCCAATCATGACAGGATAAAGAGTAACAAGACCGATCAATATAAACAGAATCCCCGAGACAAGGCTAATATATTTTGGATTTACTTTCTCTTTCAATTTTTTACCTACTACAATGGCGCTTCCCGTAAGGAATGCAAGTGCGAGCATAACGCCAATAAACACAAACAATATGTTGTATTGGGTTGCAAAGAGTGCAGACGCAATCTGTGTTTTGTCTCCCAACTCCGCAATGAATATGAGAGTAAAGGCTGATGTAAATGTTCCATTGTTTCGAAGAGGAAGAGGATTGCCATCTTCTGAGCGAAGCGTGAGTATTCCAAAGACAATAAAAATAATTCCTGCAAGAAGTTGAAGATAGAGCAGAGGAATATACTTGGTAATAATCCCTCCGAAGAGAATTGCGATTCCGTCAACGAGAAGGAAGCCAAGCATTGCGCCCCAGAAAAGTTGCCAGTGTTCTTTGTGTTTTGAAGCGAGAGTAAGAACCGCGAGCTGTGTTTTATCGCCAAGTTCAGCAAGCCCAACTGCAAAGAGTGGAATAATAATGTCAAGGAACATAAACAGCTAAGAAAGAAAGGGATTTAAAAAACTATTGAGAAAAATAAAAGAAAAAAAAGAAATTAAACACATGCACCATCAATGCATTCTTTGCCTGCACCGCATTGAACAGGGTTGCTGTATTTGTATGTGTAGCCACCATCAACGTCTTCTGCGCAGATAACATACGTCAACATTTTATTATCTTGTTGACCAGTGCAAACGTCTTCTTTGACAAGCGATCCGCCTTCTCTATTTCCAAGTTTAATGCCTTTGCCGTTGAGGACATCAATGCATGTTGTCCATTCCGTGTACGTTGTTGAAGTGGATTGTGTTTCTCCGACTTCTATTGCAGCACCTGAGATAGAATCTCCGCTGGAACTTGCTCCCGAAAAAAGGGTAAAGAGTCCGACTGCAGCGACGATACCAACGATGCTGAGAATGTATGTTCCTGTTTTATCAGCTGTTTGCTTTGCCATGAAATCACCTCATCTATGGCTTATAGTGAATTGCTTTAATAATCGGATGTTATCCAATCGGAGAGCAATTCACTTATTATGTGAAAACTGGTGGAAATTAGCCACCAAAATACCAAAAATTAATGTTTTCCCATATAATTAACATATTGTAAACTTTTTAGCGAAAACATAATATATAAACATTTGTTTTTTAGAAGGATGAAAAGAAAAACATACCTATTTCTTGCACTTTTGGCAATCGCTGTACTCCTATTGGCTCTCTTTTTGCATGCGCAGAAAAAAACCTCATCATCAGGAAGCATTCCTGAAGAACAGGGATCAATTGCAGTTTATTTCTGTCCAGAAGACGCGTGTGAAGATCAGCTGCTGCAAAAAATAAACAAGAGCGCAGAAACAATTCATTGCGCATTTTACGATCTTGATCTAAGCGAGGTCATAGCAGCGCTTGAAGAAAAAGAAAAACAGGGTCTTGATGTCAAAGTAGTTGTGGATGCGGATAATGCAGAGGAAACAGCGCATCTGCAATTTGTAAAACAAGACACAAGAACAGCGTATATGCATGATAAATTCTGCGTCTTTGACAACACAGAAATCATGACGGGTTCAATGAATCCAACGTACACAGACACCACAAAAAATAACAATAATATTTTATTCATCGCTTCAAAAACACTCGCGGAAAATTATGAAATGGAGTTCGACAGCTTATGGGCTGAAGACTTTGGCTATGACGCAAAAACAGAGCAAACAATGCTCTTGTTCAACAACGCGACCATTGAAAATTATTTCTGTCCTGAAGATGATTGTGAAGCACATATTGCAGAAACACTCAAGCAGGCAAATGAATCCATATTCTTCATGCAATTTTCATTCACATCTGATCTTCTTGGAAGCATCATTCTTGAAAAAAGTAAAACAGTGGAAGTTGCGGGAATATTTGACGCAGCGCAAAATAGTGCGTACAGCGAATATGAAACACTAAAACACCTCAATGTCTCGTTAGAACAAAGTGATGGTAAGTTACACCACAAAGTCTTTATTGTGGATGAAAAAATAGTTATTACTGGTTCGATGAATCCAAGCAAAAATGGAAATGAGAAAAATGATGAGAATATTCTCATCATTCATGATGCGGAGATTGCGCAATTATTTGTCGAGGAATTTGAGAAATTAAAAAAATAAGAAATGTAACATTTAAATGTAAAAAAATTATTAGTTCTCTTTCTTTCGATTGCTGTGATCTCTGGAAAAGAATTTCTCCAGTCGTTCGAAGATGCGAAATTTTTTTTCGCTTTGTTGAAATCCTTGATTTTTTGTTACTTTTTCCATCTGTCCTTTGTTGACAGTCTGGTTTCCTCGTGAAGTCATTTTATTTTCATGTTTTCGTGCCATCGTTCAATCACCTTTTTTGGTTTTCACTTTTTTGTTTTTTCTTTCACTAGGACATTATAAATGTTTGTTTTGTAGCTTTACCAGACATCAAAGTGCTCGTTTCCTTGGGTCATAAAGTCAAGCGTCTCTTTGATGAGATTCACGAGTTCGTACGCCTTAAATCGTTGTTTATCTTCCCAGTACGTTTCAATCTTTTTTGACCACATGAAATCGCCAAGAAAGTTAAGGAGCATTTTATGAAATTTAGAATATGCAAAACGTTCGCTGAAATCATATTCTAAATCCTGAATTACTCGTATAAATAAGCGTCCTTTGGTGAGATTTTTCTTCTCGCCATTTCTCTCGACTTCAATATGATGCAGATCTTGAACCTGAAAATGAATGTTTAAGTGGAGCATGACAAATTCATTTGCTTTTCGGTGCGCGTTCCAGTCAAAGGAGCGCTCTTTGCCGCCATCAGAAAGTGCGATGCTTTTGTATTTGGATTCCTGCACTTGATATCCTCGAGCGGTGAGCCAGTCATGGATAATTTTGTAAAGTTCATTAAGGTCAAATATTCCTTGATATCGAACACCCTGGACCATTTGTTCAGTATAGGTCGGTCCCATTTTTGAGGAGCTGACTTGTCCCTTGTACCGCACAGGTTTCTGCGTAAATCCTTCCATGATATTTTTTGAGTACTGTGAGGATATAAACTTTTTGCTGCGCAATACCATGAGTCATAATCTTTATAAGAAGAGCTTTTTTTCGCAGGATGCATGAATACGTACAAACAGCTTCTGGTCACAAATCCTACAATTGACGAGTTGGCAAACAGCAAGGTTCCAGATATTTGCTTGGATGAAGTTGTTGTGGAGCTTAGAGCTGATGGAAAACGATATACGATAAAATACTTCCCCAATGATTATCTTGGTGCATATGGTTCGTTAGCAAGTAAAGAAGCAACAAGACAAACAGTTTGGGAGCTTGCAAATAAAATAGAAGTGAATCTTGGTGAAGGAAATGGAGAACATCAAGAAGAAGTGTTCTATTTTCATGATGATCGCCCAAATCCTCAAGTTCGTGACCGTGCAGGCGTTTCGCAGACCAGGCTTGCAAATAATATAGCAAGATACAAGGATTTAGTAGAAAGTGTTATTATTCTTTCTGCAGTTTACCATGCTATTCCTGAATCCGTCTATGCAAACACAGGCTTCCCGCCAGAAAAATTAGATTGGACACAATAACTCCATAACGCTTATATATCTTCTATTTATAACAGCAGAGTAATGAAGAAAATCATCCTTGATACAAACTTTCTTTTGATTCCTGCACAGTACAGGGTAGACATTTTTGCAGAGTTAGACCGTCTTTTTCCAGAAGAAACCGTCATATATACGCTCGATCGATCGTTGGAAGAACTCGATAAAGTAGCGAGAGAAGGTCGTCAAAAGGAAAAATTACAGGTAAAACTTATAAAGGCGCTTCTCAAAACACAAAATATTAAAATAATCACCCTTGCCCAAGAAGGATTAGTGGATGATCTGCTCGTCGATTACTCCAAACAGGGGTATATTATCGCAACGCAGGATCAGGGGCTCAAGCAGCGAATTAAACACAATCTCGTGACGCTTCGCCAGAATAAATATCTTATATTCAGAGAATAGTGGAGGCCAGTAAAATGTTTTATAAAGTAGTTGTCAACGATTATGTGCGTGTTGCACCAGCTCTTCTTGGTTTGGATATCAAGGATGCAATTGTCAAGCAAGTCAAGAAAAAATACGACGGCTTTATTTCAAAGGATCTTGGAATTGTCATCGATGTTTCTGGTGTCAAAGACATCAAGGAAGGCGTTATCATCCCCGGCGATGGTGCTCCTCACTATGAAACACAGTTTGAACTTCTCGTTTATCGTCCTGAAATGCAGGAAGTTGTTATTGGAAGAATCAAAGACATCGCAGATTTCGGTGCATTCTTAACAATCGGTCCTATTGATGGTATGATTCACGTCAGTCAGACAATGGATGACTTCGTTTCCTTCAGCAAAGACAAAGTCTTAGTGGGAAAAGAATCAAAACGATCATTGAAAGTAGGCGATATATGTAAAGCAAAGATTATCGCAGTTTCCTTTAAAGATGTGACAAATCCGAAGCTTGGTTTGACTATGCGCCAGGGTGGCCTTGGAAAAACAGAGTGGGCGGATGAAGAGCCAAAGCCAAAAGAAGCAAAGGCAGCTCCAGCAAAAGGAGGGAAAGCGAAAGCAGAATAATTCTGATTCGCGCGTACTATGAAAAAGAAAGTTTGTCGATCATGTAAAATTTTTGTAGAAGGGAATGAATGTCCTATTTGTAAAGGCGGTTTATTGTCAGAAAGCTGGCATGGCCGCATGACGTTTTTCGATGTGGAGAAGTCGCACATAGCTAAACAGGTAGGTATTCACCAGAAAGGTGAATATGTTATTAAAGTGAGGTAAAAAGTATGATGAGCGTACGACTGAACAGAGTGAAGTCGTACTTGATCTCGCTTCCAATTGGCGAAAGAATTGTAGCAAAGCAAGTAGGTATTCACCAGAAAGGTGAATATGTTATTAAGGTACGATAAATTTTAGAATAATCTGAGGGTGAAGTTAATGATGGATGTTGAAGTAAAAAAACAAGCAAAGCTTCCGTTGCTGAGCAGAGAACGAGTAACAGGATTTACATATTTTGAAGGAACAACTCCTTCTATGAAGGATGTCAAGCAAATGCTTGCAAAAAAAATTAAGGCAAATGAAGCGCATGTTGTTGTTCGTCACATATATCAGAAGTATGGTGAACAGAAAGCAAAATTCATTGCGCACGTCTATGAAAATGATGAAATGTTAAAAAAGTTTGAAGCATTAAATTTGTTGAAGAAAAATGGGTTAGTTCAGGTAGAAGAAGCAAAACCTGAAGCAGCATAATACTAAAGGTGAATGAATAATGGCAGAAGCAAAAACAGCAAAAAAGAAAACACATGGTTCCAAATTGTGGAAAGCGTATAAAGTAGAAGGAGACAGGGTAGTTCGACTTAAAAAGTTCTCTCCAAAAGCAGGAACAGGATATTTCATGGCAGAACATAAAGATCGCCGAACCTGTGGAAAAACTTCTTACATGGAAAAAATTACTAAATAGTTTTTTAGATTTTATTTTTCTCACTTTTTTAATTCTCTTCAACTCTGATTTAGGAAATAGTTCTAATTCGCTCCATTTGCTATCACAATCGCCCCGCAGTCCTACAGAATCCCTAAATTTTTTTTAATAAAAGGATGAATTGTGTAGGAGGTCTTCTACTAATGCGTGTTTTTGTAATAATCTTGCGATTCTCTGAGTACAAAACGCAAAGGCAGTAACCTCTTTCAAAGACAAAGTTTTATAAATAAGCGGTCACAATTGTACTATTTTGTTACCCAATCTCGAGGGTAAAGTAAGTTAGGGGGAAGTGGCAGAAATATTCTGCGTATCACTGTAAAAAATGCAGAGATACAAAGAAAAAAAACAATATTTTTCCCAAAATGAAAAGTTATATAAAGTTAATAACAAAGAGACACAAGTGAAAAATAAAAATGAATAACACGACAGATCGCGTCCATTCAGAACAAGTTGTAGAACACATTACAACGATTCCTTCTCCATTATTCAAGAGAAAGAAACAACCAATTCCAAAGAAGCACCTTAAACAGCATTGGAAACAATTTCTCAGCCAAGACAAAGATGGAAATCTTCTTGTCGAAGGCATCAGCGTTAAAGAGCTTGACGCAAAATTTGGCGCGCCATTATACGTTCTTATTGAGCGAGAATTACGTGAACGCTTACGAACATTCAAAAACGCGTTCCCGTACCAAAAATTCCGCCCACAGTTCGCGTGTAAAGTAAACTCCAACTTATCTATCATCAAAATTGCGAAAGAAGAAGGATTTGAGCTTGACGCAAGCAGCGTTGGGGAAATCATTTTAGGACTTCTTGCAGATTACGAACCGCAGCAGATCACGTTCACCAACTTGTACAAGACATATCAAGACATTGCGTTTGCGGCGATGATTGGGGTTCAGGCAATTACCACGGATTCTATGGAAGAGTTGAAAAAAATCTCGCTCGTCGGAAGAAATCTCGACATGAAAATCAGAATTTTCTTGCGCATTAATCCATTAATCAAATTAGGTTCATACTCCACATTAAAACAGCAGTATGGAATTCCTATTACGCAGGCAAAGAAAGCAATTGAATTTGCAGCAGCGGATCCAAACATTGAATTGATTGGGTTGCACTTCCACGGAAGTTATATTACGAATCCGCAGGTCTACTGTATTGCGGCAAACCGCTTGCTCAAGCTTGCGGCGTATGCGCAATCCCTTGGTGCGAAAATAAGTTATCTTGATCTTGGTGGTGGATTTCCAACAAATGAAAATTCACAGCCAAAGTATGGAAAATCATACAATCTGCAGAAAGCAGGTTCAATGATTGTGAAGACACTGCATAAACTCTATGAGAAGTATGGTCTTCAGGCACCAACACTCATTTTCGAACCAGGAAAATATATTGTCGCGAACGCGATGATGGGCCTCGTCAAAGTAGTGAGCACAAAGAAGATGGGAAAAGAAAATGTTGTTATCACCAATGGTTCTGTTTATAACATGATTGCAGATCGTTTTGTTTCGAATTGTAATTACGAGTTGCTTCCTGCAAACAAGCTCAATAAGCCATTGACAACGAAATACACCGTGTTTGGAAGTACGTGTGATTGTATTGACGTCATGGCGAAAAACCGCTTGCTTCCAAAATTAGAAGAAGGAGATCTTCTCAGCATTATGGATTGCGGCGCGTACAGCGTTGTTTTCGCGAGCAACTTCAACAGCTTAAAGCGAGTTCCCATTATCCTTGTGCAGGAAAATGGCTCAGCAAAGCTCATCAGAAGACGAGACAGATATGCGGAAATGTTTGCGCCTGAGTTGGATGTCTTGAAGGTTGCGGATCCAAATGAACTAAAATATTTTTACAATCTACATAGAATTAATTTTGAAAAAATCTGGGGAGAACATATGTCTCCAGAAGTTCGTGAGAAAAAGCTCCAGAAGCCATTGCAGGCAATCCTTTCGCATATCCAGCGAAGTAAAGCACAAAGAGATGCGTTGGGAGTTTAGGATAATTTTTTACAATTCTTTTTCTTCTATTTTCTTCCAAACAACAAATAATTTAAATAAAGGAATTTTGTTGAATCAATTATGACAACAGAACAACCACCGCACAATTTCGGCGGCTTAGAAAAGAAATACACAGACTACAAGACAGCGAAAATAGTGATCCTCCCTGTCCCATACGACGGAACCTCAACCTACGGAAAAGGAGCAGACAAAGGACCAGACGCGATGATTACATCCTCTGGGTATGTCGAACTCTACGACATTGAAACAAATTCTGAAGTGTACAAATTAGGCATTCATACAGCTCCATCTTTAAACATCACCAATGAAACAGATCCTGAAGAAGTGAATAATAAGATTCAGGAAACAGCGCGAAAATTCATCAAAGACGGAAAATTCATCGTCATGCTTGGGGGAGAGCACTCCATCAGCACAGGTCTTGCGAGAGCGTTGTTTGAAAAATATCCAAAGATGAGTGTTCTGCATTTTGACGCGCATGGGGACACACGAGAAGAATATCACGACAGCAAGTATAATCATGCGTGTGTCATGGCAAGAATCAGAGAGTTTGTTCCAAGTTTAGTCCAAATAGGAATTCGAGCGATTGACATTGAAGAAGTGGAAAACAGAAAAAAGAATCAACACATTTTCTTCGCACATGAAATTGCGGATCCAAATAACACTGCATGGATGCAGAAAGCGATTGATAAATTAACAGATGATGTTTTTATCAGTATTGATCTTGATGTTTTCGATCCAGCGATTATGCCGTCCACAGGAACACCAGAACCAGGAGGCATGTGGTGGTATCAGTACATGACGTTTATCAACAAAGTTATCCAACAAAAGAATGTTGTGGGCTTTGATGTCGTCGAGCTTGCGCCAGTTGAAGGAAGTTCCGCTCCGGACTTTTTAGCAGCGAAAATGATTTATCAGATGTTGTGTAAAATCTATGCGAAGAAAGGGAAGAAGTAGAGTTTAAGTTTAGCAGCAAAAGCACGCACCAGCAAGACCTTTTACTGTCAGGGGGACCCATTGCAGCAGCAATGGGGTTTTCTGGAAATAAAAAAACAAAAAGAGTAAAACAAACAACAAAATAAAACCAATCAAACAGGTGAGCATAAAATGGCAGACAAAAAACAAAAAAAAGAATTATTGAAAACAACAATAGAACATATTGACATTAAATCATTCAACGCAATCCCTATTATTGAAGCGTATGACAAAATGTCATTCAG
Source organism: uncultured Methanosarcinales archaeon (assembly GCA_964385055.1). Taxonomy (GTDB): domain Archaea; phylum Nanobdellota; class Nanobdellia; order Woesearchaeales; family DSVV01; genus JACRPI01. Next base: position 441 of record CAYLMH010000044.1, on the reverse strand, counting down.
CGCGCGAGACCTTGCACGAGCAGCAAAAATCGTAGATATGATGCAGAAAGACAAAGATTGTTCTATGTGGCTCACGCTTGCAGGAAGCACCAGCGCAGCAGGGTGTATGCAGATTTATGTGGAAATGGTCAAAGCAGGGATGATCGATGCAGTTGTTGCGACAGGAGCAAGCATTGTCGATATGGATTTCTTTGAAGCGCTTGGATTTAAGCACTGGCAAGGATCTCAGTTTGTTGATGACAAAAAATTAAGAGAATTATACATCGATCGAATTTATGATACTTACATTGATGAAGAAGAATTGCAGAATTGCGATATGACGACAAAGAAGATCGCGGATTCTCTAGAACCACGACCGTATTCTTCAAGAGAGTTTATCAAAGAAATGGGTCGCTATTTAACACAGAACGCAAAGAAGAAAGACTCCCTTGTGCAAGTTTG
>CAYLMH010000043.1:9173-10883 GCA_964385055.1 uncultured Methanosarcinales archaeon | reverse complement strand
AGAAAGAAGCGCATGACAAATTTATGGAACTCAAAAAGCAGTTCAATGAAACCAGTACCCAACTGAAAATGTTGTTGCCTGAACTTCGCGAAATGCGTGAAACAAAGAAAAAGCAGCGCTTTGAACAGGAACGCTCCACTGAAGAACAGAATAAAAAGACGCTTGCTGAAAAAGTGCGCACTGTTGAAGAGAAATTAAAATCCGGTGGCAAAAAAGTTAAATTAACCATGGAAGATTTACTCGCGTTTCAGGGTATGAAGGAGTAATTAAAGTGGTCTTCTAAAGACGATGAGCTCACTTTTAAAGTATCCTTCAAACCGTCTTTTTTCTGTTCCATAAAACTGATTTTTTCTAAAACATTGTGAAAATCCTGCTCTTGTTATTTCATCATCACTAAAAATACAAGGTTCGCTTACTGTTCCTATAATGTTATACCCTCCTGGTTTTGTGAGATCATAAAGCTTCTTCAAACGAGCAGGATTCTCACTCTTTTCGAATCTTCTTGGAGTAAGGCCTTCTCTATCAAGGGCTCCTACTTCAAAAATACCACACGAAATAATGAGACCATATGAGGGTCTTTTTAGATGCATAAAATTGCCTCTAAACATACCTTTTGATGGATCATCTAGAACATCAAAACCTACTGCTTCGTACTCTGCACCAACAAAACAACCTTCAAAAGTCTCTGGGTCACGCGGACCAATTTCTAACACTCTCTTATATGGGATTTGTTCGATCCCAACTATATTACTGTAACATAAAATACCACAAAAACTATTGTCAAAAGGAGTATTTCTTGCCTCTTCTTTTCGTGCTATTCGTTCCAGATTTGAAGCTATGCGAAGCATATCTTTCTTGAAAGTTTACTCATTTATATATTTTACTACTAAAAAGTGACAATTATCTAATCTCCACTGCATTCTTTGTTTTTGCAATTTCTAACGCATAATCCAATCGTTCTTGGCTGTCAGAATAGACTGTAAACAAACGGTCTCCTTTTGTAACTTTCTCGCCTTTATGATGGTAGAGATAAACGCCAGCTTCTTGATCATGTGGCGCGCCGGCGATTCTCGCGATTTTGTTCATTAACTCATTATCTATATGACTAATTGTACCATTCTTTTTTGCAGTAATCGTGTATGATTTTTTCGCAAGACGAATACTCTCTGGCTTGATTGCTTTACCTCCCTGCGCGACAATAATATCCATGAATTTCTGGTACGCTTTTCCTGTTTCCATAATTTCTCTTGCCATGTCCTGGCCTACTCCTTTCTTTGCTTTACCAGTGAGTTCAAGAAGCATTCCTGCCATTCGAATACTTTTATTTTTCAGGAGTGTGGATCCTTTTGCGTTATTTTTCAATGTCCACAACACATCGCGCGCTTCTAATGAAGGTCCTATTCCATTCCCTACTGGTTCGGATCCATCAGTAATAATCGCAGCGACTTTCATGTGTAGTCGTTTTCCAAGCTCGACGAATTTCTTTTCCAATGATCGCGCGTGTGTCATGTCAGTAATTTTTGCTCCTCTTCCTACTGGAATGTCGATAAGGACGTGCGTCGCGCCGACAGATTTCTTTTTTGCCATAATACTTGCGAGCAATTGTCCTGTCGGATCAAGAGAAACAGGATGCTCTACCTGAATTATTTTGTCATCAGCAGGGGCAAGACTCATTGCGCCACCCCAAACAAGACAGCCATTTGTTTTTTT
>CAYLMH010000043.1:0-9073 GCA_964385055.1 uncultured Methanosarcinales archaeon | reverse complement strand
GTCTTGACTTCAAGCGCAGCTTGTGATTCTAGAAATAAACCAATATCTCCACAGCAAATCATGTGCGCTTTATGATTCGCTTTTTTGTCTCCATTGACTCTCCCAATAATGTCTACTGTTGCGACTACTTTCTTGCTTCCAAACTTTATGAGGATACGATCTGCAGGACGTAAGTCCATTCGTGTTGCGTCTCTATCACAGAGAACCGCGATGGTAATATCTCCTGTTCCTATTGGCAAATTCTTGACTTTGAGTTTCATAGTGTGTGCCTCTTTTTACTTTCTTTTTTTCATTTGGATCAGTTTTTCTTTTTCATAGATTCTAATTAAAGTGAATAAGACTGCGAGGATAATTGGGCCGAGGAAGAATCCTATAAAGCCGAAGAGGGAGATTCCTCCCAAGACTCCGAGAAACACTAATGCGGGATGTAGTTTTGCCTTGTCTCCAATAATTTTTGGTTTTAATACATTCTCTACTAAACCCAAAACAATTCCACCATACGCTGCAATGATGATTCCTTTTAAGAGTAGGCTACTCTCTCCTGTGTTCAGTCCGATACTTGCGTAATACAGCGCCAAAGGCACCCAAACCAGCGTTGGTCCTAAAAATGGAATGACTCCTAAAAATGTGATAAACGCGCCAAGCAGCAACGCATGATTTATTCCCATGAGAGCGAATCCTGCCCACGCAAGAACCCCTTGAAGCATCGCAATCGAGACTTGTCCAAAAACAACAGCGTCTGTTGTTTCTTTCAAAGTGTTAATAAGATATTCTTCATGCTCAAGTTTCATTGGAAGGAAATTCTTGACTGTCTCAAAGAGTTTTTTCCCATCCATAAACAGAAAGAACATGAGGAAAATCATGACGAAAAAATCGAGGAATTTGCTTGGAAGTGAAGAGAGAAGGGCGAAGCTGGAGCTCATTACTTTTTGCGCAATATTCACGACGCTATTTTTTAAAAAGTCCTGAAGCACGGAACGTTCTTCATCGCTCAAAAAAGACATGTATGTTGCGCAAAATTCTGTGTTTCCGTTGGTGCATTCCAGAAGTGTTGGGTCGGAGAATGTTTCTTTTAACACCATGTATTGCTCGTATCCCTGTTGTGAAAGGGAGTGGAGGATAATTACAACAGGGACACTGAGAAGGAGGAAGACCGCGCTCAGCACAACGAGTGAGCACAAATATTTGTTTGCAATGAGTTTTCTGTTGACGAAGTTGTACACTGGCGAGAAAACATAGACGAGAATGACTGCGGTAAGAATAGTGAGTATAAATGGTTTGAGCAGGAGGTATGCAACATAGAGGATAAAAATGAAGAAAATACTCAGCGCGTATTTAGAGTACTGCGTGACATTCATTAGGGCACCTCTCTTTTTGCTCTGTTTTATGAGAAAGGAGGTATTTAAAGGTATTGGGCATTTTTTATCCTGTTCTTCAGGCATTTTGTCTTTTGATTTTACCTCCAGAGGTTATAAATTACTTATACTCTTCTTTATAAATAAACAGCCCTTCCTCTGATCCATTGGAAATCTATAACTACCCAACAGTACTAACTAAGCGAAACATTTAAATATGGTTATGGCTTTCCTTACAAAATAGTTGTTAAAAGAGGCTATATTTAAGAAAAAAGAAACGGGGTTATTGCTTATGATGGATCAACGATTTTTAACCAAACTCAAAGAATTTGGACTCAACAGCTACGAAGCTAAAATCTGGAGCGCATTGCTTTCCAGAGGAGTTTCCAGCGCTGGTGAGTTATCTGATATTTCTAACGTTCCACGCTCCCGAGCATATGACGTTCTTGAAAGCCTTGAGAAAAAAGGATTTATTATCATGAAGATTGGAAAACCAATCAAATACATTGCAGTTGAACCACAGGAAGTTCTTGAACGAGTCAAACAACGAGTTCATGAAGACGCTCTTAACCATGCAAAACTTCTTGAAGAATTACGAAAAGACACTATCCTTGAAGAACTTGAATTGTTATACAAGCAAGGCGTTGATGTTATCAACCCAACAGAATTATCTGGCAGCTTACGCGACAGAACAAACATGTATAATAACATGAACACAATGATCAACAACGCGGAAAAATCCGTTATGATCATGACCTCTGCAAAAGAACTTGTTCGCCTTTCAGAATCAATCAAGAAAAGCGTTGAACGAGCAGCAAAACGAGGCGTTAAAGTTAAAATCGCAGCACCTATCACCAAAGAATCAAAGAAAGGTGTTGAAGTGTTTGAAAAATCCGCTTCTGTTCGGCACGTTGATGTTGTTCGATCACGATTCGCAATTGTTGATAGTAAGGAAGTAAGCTTTGCATTGCTAGACGATGATAAAGCAGTTCCAAGCTACGACGTTGGTATCTGGGTAAATTCCCCATTCTTCGCTCAAGCATTAGCTAAAATGTTTGAAGGCGTTTGGAAAGAATAAGTTTTTTATCATTTCTTTTATTGATCTTTTTATTATTCTCGCTTGCTTTGGTTTTTTCTCTTATACTCTTATTCGCCCTATTGCTCTCTTCTCATTCGCCCTTCTGCTCTTTAGAATCCCTATATTTTTTAATAATAAACATTTTAATAATAAATAAAAGATGAATTGTGAATTAGGTCTTTGCTGAGCGAATACTGAGATCTTAGGCGGATTCTTCTTATTTTATCTTTCATTTAAGAAATTTTATAAATTCTGTTTCTAGAAGAACATCATGATGCAAAACAAACATTTCCTCTTTCTTGTTTTCTTTTTACTTCTTACCAGCTGTGGTCGCTCCTCAACAACTGATTCTCAGGCAGATATCGTTTCATCTTCAGATGTTTGGTGGATAGATACACATACACACCCTTCTACAAACATTGTCTCTCTTGATGAAGCAAGCGCTGACGCTTCACCAGAAAGCATGTCCTATTGCTTTTCAGAAGCATGTCTACCGCTTGCACTCGAAAATATGGACGCTGCGCACATCCAGCAAGCACTTCTTATGCCTATGCCTGGTCCATCCTTCTCAGAAACATTTGAGACAGGAATTCCGCAGGCTGTGCTTCTCTATCCAGATCGTTTTGCGTATGTGGGTGGCGGCTCAAGCTTAAACCCTCTTCTTCAGAAAGCTGTACGAGAAGGTGCTGTTACAGAAGCGCTTCGAACGGAGTTTACAGAAACTGCACAAGGAATTCTTGAAAATGGCGCTGTTGGTTTTGGTGAAATCGCTGTTCTTCATCTTTCCATGTCTGGAAGCCATCCCTACGAAGTAGCTCCCGCAGATCATGAGTTGCTTCTTCTTCTTGCTGATATTGCAGCGGAAAATGATGTTCCTATTGACATTCACATGGACTTAGTTGTTGATGCTATGGAAACTCCAGACTTTTTTATGACCAACAGCGAAAAGAATCCTGCGACGCTTGAAGCAAATCTTGCATCGTTTGAACGCTTGCTTGCGCACAACACGAACGCAAAAATAGTTTGGGCTCATGTTGGTTCTGACACGACAGAAGTTCTTACTCATGATATTGTTCGCGACCTCCTTGAGAATTACCCTAACTTTTATGCGCAACTTCGTCTTTCCGGAAGTCCTTCTCACACCAATCAGGTTTTGAGTAGGGGGTCATCAGGCACACTTTCAGAAGATTGGCGCTTATTGATAGAAGAGTACCCAGATCATTTTATTATTGGGAGTGATACTTTTTTTGGAAGTGAGGAAGAAAGTCGTACGCAAACCGCAGGTCCAATTTTCCTTTCTCAACTTTCTGAAGAAACAGCGCAAAAAGTGGGCTGCGAGAACGTTGTTGCACTGTATAATCTTGCATTTTCCTGCAGTAAAACATAAGGTATTTATACTGGTAAAAAAATAAATTATTTATGGCTTCAAAACAAACAAAAGTACTGCCTAAATCTGGCTTTTCTTGGAGTAAGCTCATCTACACACTCATTGTTATCTTTCTTTATGTTCCATTAGTATTTTTGGGTGTTCGGACATTTTTGCCTGAATATACAGGCTACGATTATCCGATGTACAAAGATTGTTACGGATACGCGCCGTATGCTGAAGAAAGTAAATGTTATGATGCAGATGAGCAAGCAGCAATGGTTGAAAAACGCGATCAATGCCTTGAAGAACAACAGGCAGAGCAGAAAACGTATGATGATGAAAAACGACAATATGATACATGGAAGTACTTGTCTGTTCTTGGTTTTGCTGTTTTGACCCTTGTTATTGTCATGTTCCTGAGTTTTGATGTTCCTATCAAAATTGGTTTGTTCATCGGTTCTGCAGCAGCTGTATTTATCGGAACCATGCAATACTTTGAAACAGAAAGCATTCCTGCGTTTATTGTGCTTTTAGTGGTGTTTGGTATTGTCGTGTACTTGATTCAGAAGAGAGAAAAGTATTTTTAAGTATTTTCTTTCTATTATTATGTTATGCTTTCTTTTCTTCATAACATTTAAATCAATCCTTTTGTTTCTTCTCTTTTATGGTCCGAGAAATTCTTTCCTCTTCTTTCCAAGCCCTGCCTCGTTTAGGTCACGGTCGACAAGGAGTTGTCTATGATTTAGGAGATGGAAAATGCTTAAAGGTCTACCAACCAGATCATGCCTCTTGCGCAGAACTTGAATTTCGCAATATGGAAATGCTTCTTGCAGCAGACGTTCGTGCTCCAATTCCTTATGAACTCGTTACTGTTGTTCGTGATGGTCCTTTGGTTGTTCCCCGCGAACAATTTGGAGGAGGTTATGTTCTTAAAGATCTTCCTGAAATTGAACGTGTTCCCGGTCTTGTTCGTGAGCACCTTGTTGGAAAACCTTATGGGTCATTTCGTCCAACTCTCGAGAACTTTTGTGCGCTTCTTGCATATGTGGAACATGCAAACGAAAGAGGGTTTGCATTTTCTGATGGTGCTCCTGAAAATTTTCTTTTTACAGGTACTTCTGCTTCCTGTATTGATTGCGCAGGAATAGTTTCAGAAACGATGTATCAACAACATAGCAATCCTTCTCAACGATTTAAACAAGCAGCGCTTGTCTATAAGAACGCTCTTTTAAACCATCTTCGTGATGATCTTATCACGGAACGAATTTGTGATGCTCTTGCTGTAGAAGATCTTTATTCTCGAGCAGGACTTTTGGTGCGTTATTCTTAGTATTTAGAGTTCCACAAATTCTGTCTTTAATTGCTTTAAACTCGTGAGCGTTTTAATCTTCGTCACTCCTTTTCGTGAGATGACATTCTTGACGAGTTCGTAATACGCATCTTGATCTTTTGTGCGAACTTTGATAACCATTTCCCAATCTCCCGTCGCAATATCCACACTTTCTATTTCTGCATGTCTGGAGAGTTCTTTTCCTATTTTTTCTGGATTTCCATATTCATCAGGAGAGAGACTGATGAGAACAAACGCGCAGAATCCTTCGTTGATTTTCTTGTAGTCAAACACTGCTTTGTATGTTTTGATCGCTCCTTCTTTTTCGAGACGCTTTATGTTGTAATGAATGGTTGTTGCAGGCTCTTTGAGCTTTTTCGCTACTCGCGCGATTTGTGGTGTGCAGTATCCTTTCTTGAATACGTCGATAAGTTTTGGCTGGATGTCTTTCATTGGTCTCAAAGTTGTATAATATTCAATTATTTATATATTTTTTGGTGATTATTTGAATATTATACGGGAAGGTATATAATGGTGGCTTCTGTTAGTTCCTTCTATGAGAACAGCACAACCTGCTTTTGGACAACCACGTTCTGATTTACGGTATCACCGATCAGTCAGCGTTAGAGCGCTTTATTAGAAATCAATCCCTTGTTGAGAAAGAACAATCTTTGGAGGGAACATCATCATGGGTTTCAAGAGACGCACTTTATTTTGGTGTCGGGCTTTCTAACGGTGTTCCATTTCTTACTCAAGGACTTCCTATAGATGTCTTAAGCATGCTTCTTGTCAGTGAAATGTTAGCGGATCGAAAATATATTCTTATTGCGGATAGCCATGCAAAGGCGAATGGTTTTGCTGATGCAGAAATCCACCAAATAGCAGAACATTACAAAACAACTTTAGAAACGACTATCGCCAATCTTGGGTTACAGGGCTGGTCTGTTCTGTTTGCTTCTGCACTTGAAACAGAGAGCAGATACCAACATGCACTCTGGTGCTTTTCAGAGCTTCCTCCTTACGCACAACGGCAACTTGCTGATATGGTCTGGTTTCAACAAGAGCGTGGTGTTTCTCTTAAAGTAGGGTGGGCTCTTACAGGAGATAGAAGAAAAGATGAAGTCTATTTTGATCGGCTTTACAAAGCGCAGGTAGAAGGGTTTGTTACTGAAAAAGATCCTTTATCTTTCCTTTATGTTGTTTCGGGCAAAACCTTTGATCCAAAGAAACCGCACTGTGCCCCATATTTTTGCGCAGATAAACACGCTCGTGTTTTACTTGAGAAAGATGAAGACGTTACAACTAAAATTTTACAGGCTCAGAATCGTTTTGGACCTGCGCAGAAAAAGGAATGTCTTAATTATCTTAAGGCACTTGTTCGTCTCTACGATACATGCATTGCTCCAACAGAGCGTGGGTCTGTAGAACAAAAACTTCAAGAAGTAATAACAAGGTGTTTCCCATGAAAACCGTTGGTATAATTGGTGGTCTTGGTCCAGAAACAACAGCGGAGTTTTACTTAGATGTAGTTTTTGGTTCTCTTCAAAAAGAGGGAAGCAAGAGACCTCCTGTTCTTCTCTGGAATGTTCCTCTTTTGATGGAGATAGAACACGATCTCCTGCAAAAAGCAACAGGAGCAGAGCGATACCTTCCTTTCCTTGTTGACGCAGCGCAACGTCTTGAAAAAGCAGGAGCAGATTTTCTCGTGCTTCCCTGCAATACGCTTCATATTTTTATTGATGAGATTCGGGCAGCAGTTGCTATTCCAGTCTTAAGCATTGTCGAGGAAACGACACACTTTTTACAGCAGAAGCACATTCATTCAGTTGGAATAATCGCAACAACCGCATCTTTAGAGAAAAAGGTTTATGAGAATCATTTTCTTGAGGCAGAATTGAAACACATTGCACCTCCTCCTTTTCAGCAAGCAAAATTAGGCAAAATCATCAGTAATCTTGTTTCTGGAAGACATTCTAATGCAGATCGGCAATTTCTTCTTTCCATCATTGAGGACTTTGAAAAAAAGAACGTCTCGACTGTTCTTCTTGCATGCACTGATCTTCAGCTCCTTATTCCTCAACATACATCGCTGCAAATCTTTGACACTATGAAAATCCTTGTCGATGCAACGGTAAGGACTCTTCACGATTCATAAATTATATTAACCTTTGCTCTTGCTTTCCATTCATGCAAAAAATAAACAAAATAGCAATCCTCTTCTTTACTGAAGATCCCGCGTCTATGACTGTGAAAAAGCAGTTTGCGCAGTATGAAAAAAAACTTCCTCCTTTTGTTATTTTGCACACTGTTCAGAACACACGTCCTATTTTTGCAGACACGGTTTTTCGTGATATTGTTGCGGATCTTTATATTTTTGTTACCAAACACATGAGCGCGGCAGGTGTTCCTTCATTAACTGTTCATCCTCCAGGGAATTGGTTTTCCAATGATCTTGGCGGCGAGAAAGCAACGCTTGGTACCGCTCCTGCCTTGTTTCTTGCAGAAGGATTGTTGAAGCTTGAAGAGATTAATAGACGAGAACAGCTTCAGCTTGACGTTGTTCAGGAGTGCACGCATCATGGTCCGACAGTTGCAAAACCTGTTCTCTTTATTGAAATAGGAAGCAATGCTGAACAATATGCGAATGAACGCTATGGCAAAGCTATCGCGGAGACGCTCTTTCATCTTGTTTCTTTAACAGTAGAGCTAAATAAACACCACAAAAAGATCGCGTTTGGAATAGGTGGCACGCATTATACGCCAAATTTCAAGAAGCTTATTTTGCTGGAGAACTATGCGTTTGGTCATGTTTGTCCAAAATATCAACTCGAACATTTGACTGTTGAGATGATTCAACAAGCAATTGAGAATACTGTTCCTGCAGTTGAAGAAATTGTTATTGATTGGAAGGGTGTTGGTAATAAAGATAAAGTACGAGACTTGATGGTGTTTTTAGAAGAGAAAAATATTCCTTCAAGAAAGATTTAGGAAGTCGAGCGCTTTCTTTGTATCTTCTTCTTGGATAATGAAAATTGTATCTGTCCAACAGGAGAGAAATTCGATTATGTTTACTCCATTCTCTGCAAAAAGAGAGGTAAGAAACGCGACAGTTCCAATGGTCATCTCAATATCTTCTGTGGATTTGATCATGATCAATGCTAATTTTTTGTGATGCGCGATAATTTTCTCTTCTATCTTCTCTTTCCAATACGCTGCGTCCTGTTCTTGCATAATCAAGGTATAACTACTTGATCCTTCTGTAATAAAAAAAGTTCTATAATTCTGTCTTGATCTTTTTTCTATCTTCTCAAGAAGTTCTGCGCTCATGTCTTTCTGAACAATAAAAACATTAATCTTAGTAAGCATTTCTATCTCAGAGCGCGCAAGCAAGTTTCGTATTTTCTCTTCATTAATCATCTCATGTTTTAATGCTTCTTTGAAACGTCTTGCAGCAATGAGGATCGCTTCCTTGGATGTTTTCTTTTCAATATGAAGTTCTTTCGCAATAAGGCGGGCAAGAGAAGAATAATTAAGAAGTCCTTTCTTCAAACAACTCTTAATGTACGGATGTTCTTGGATATACTGAATAGTCAGCTCAGTTGTTGTTTTTTCTTTTTTCTGTTCATTCTTCATGCTTGTCTTCATAATCCTTGGGGGTTGCTTCTCATATTTAAATTTTTTGGAAAGAACAATTCTGTTCTGTTTAGAACAAAATTGTTCTTTTCTGTTTCATGCTGGTCACTATCTATAACTTTTTCCTAAGCCTACCTCTCTGCAGTTTAAGATGAGGAATGCTTTCCATGCAACAACATATTCAGCTTCAATTACCAAAATTCACCAACGACCAGAGCCCTACAGTAGTGGTGGAAGCAGGGCATATATACACAAATGAACAGCCTACAGAAACTCATTTTGCGGGGATTATTTATGGTGCTCTGCTT
>CAYLMH010000042.1:0-11109 GCA_964385055.1 uncultured Methanosarcinales archaeon | reverse complement strand
CCATTCTCATCAGCAATCTCATCTGGTGATTGCATGCCCATGATAATATTCTTCTGATTCTTTTTTTCTCTGAATGTTCGCGGAACGTGGATCTTTTCTCTCGTCATTGGATTCTCTGCTGTATAATACATCGCAGTCGAAAGTGTTCCTGGCGTTGGGGTGAAAATTTGCGTGAGGTTGACGTAGATCTTATTGTCCTCACAGAATTTTCGCATTTCCTGCATATCCTTCTCTGTACTTCCTGGATGCGCGGCAACAATATACGGAACAAGATTCTTATTTGTGCCTTGCTCTTTATTGACTTTTTTGTATTCTTCAAGGAAGTCGACAAACGCTTGCTTTGTTGCTTTGTTCATTTGTTTGAGGACTGTATTTGAGATGTGCTCTGGCGCGATTTTTAATCTGCCCGTGAACTGCATAATTTTTCTGAACAGCTTTTTTTGGTCAAGAATAATATCATGACGAATTGCGCTTCGAAGTTCTAACTCTGTACCACTATATTTTTTGTTAAGCTTTTCCACTTCTTCAAGCAGCGGGTAGAGATCGTCGCTGATTACTCTGTATTTGCACCCTGCGCATTGTTGATTGCAATAATCTTTTTTATTGTAGACGGTAATTGGTTCATTGATTACTGGGGAGAAAATTTGTTCTGGATGTTTGTAGAGCGCACATTTTGAACCATACATGTTTAACGTCGGTAATGTAAGGTCGTTGATTTTTTTGTGACCTTGCTTGTAGAGTGACTCAACTTCTTTGATTATGGATTCTTTACTTCGCTTCGCAACTTCTTTCCCCTGCACAAGCGGGATGACGCAGAATGAACAACTTCCCCAGCATCCTCTTCCGATTATGACGGAAGTTTGCAAGCGTTCAACCATTCCATTTTGCTCTGTAAAATTTTTTGCTGCTGGATGAAGACGTCTTGTAAATGGAAGACCATAGATGAGATCCATTTCTTTTTCGATCATGGTGTGCTCTGGTCTGTTGTGCTGAATATATCCTGCGCCGCATTGTTCAACAAATGATTCGTCTGGAAGCAAGTAGTGGACTCTTGTGAGCAGATTGAATTTTGTTTTGTCTGTTACGCATTCTTCATAGCTTGGAAGTTTTCTCGCTTTTTCGTTTATTTCATCTTTTTTTACTCGATACGCAACACCTTCGATTGTTTTGAGATCGAGAAGAGATTTTATTTTTTCAAACGCAGTTTGATCTGTGGCTTGTACTACTTTCATTCTGTCTAAAAGCGTGAGAATTGCGCGTTCTGCTGTACCGAAGAGAAGAATGTCTGCTTTTGTGTCGTTGAGAATTCCTCTTCTGAGTATATTTTCTTTGTAGTCGAAGTGCGTGAATCTTCTGATTGTTGCTTCGACTCCGCCGATAACAGTGATGCAGCCTTTGAACAAATTTTTTAGGTTCTGCGTGTAGACCATTAAGCCGCGTTCTGGAACAAGAACGTTTTCCCGCTTCTTGAGCATCGGCGTATAATTCGCGAGCATGGAATCGAGAAGTCCACTTGTGATGCAGAAAAAATATTTTGGTCGTCCGCAACTTTGATATTCTGCATCTGTCTGTGGTTGTGGAATAATCGCTACTTTGTATCCTTTTTTATCTAATAGACGTGCAATTATTGCTGTGCCTGACAATGGGTGATCGTAATATGGATCTCCTGTCACAAAGATGACGTCGAATTGTTTGAAGTCTTTATAGTACTTCTTTCCTTCGTCTCTTGTTGTTGGTAAAAATGATGAAGTCATGATTGTAAGAAAGGAGCGTTTGTTTAAATATGTAGTGGAGGTTGTTCGTCATTAGAGTGACGAATGTTATGTAACTCCTTCTTAGTGGTAATTCTTCAGTAAAATATATAAATAAGTGGCTCTTTGAGGTTGTTATGGATGGATATAGACCTAGACCGACAACTGGACTCGCTGAAGAACTTGGCTGTGACGCAGCTTCTGCAGTGTATACTCGACTTTTAGTCGTTGGACATTCATTACATCCTGCTCCAAACAGGCAGTATGCTGCAATTGATATTCGAAGAATACTTCCTGAAACTGTTGATGTTCGCGTTGAACAAATAGTACGCGATAATTCTTTTAGAGGAGACCAAATCCGGTGGGCGGTTCTCGGAGAAGGCAGAAAACAAATAGGAATAGAAGGCGGATCTGATATTTATATTGGCATTCAAACACCTCGAGCTGCTCGTTCAGGATCACGCATTGCTGGAAAACATGGCGCAACAGAAACAGGAGAATGGGGTTACAAAGTTGCTCTTGAAGCAAATAAACCTGCACTTCTTTTACCGCGATATGACAGAGACGCTATTTGTGCTTTTGTTCTTGAACAGATGACCGGAATTTCAACAAGATAAAAATCCCAACCTTTATTAGGATATCATGACTTTATTTCTGCATGAAACTTTGGCTCGCTCCTCTTGAAGGGATTAGTGATTGTGCGTTTAGAACTCTTTCGTTTAGGCATGGCGCTGACCTCACTTTTACTGAAATGATTCGTGTTGATAGTTTGATTCGCGGCAATAAATCAACACTTTCTTTGCTTGATTTACTGAGTGAGGCACCGACAGGGACTCAGTTACTCGCGGTAAAGCCCGCAAGCGCGCAGGAATTTGTTTCGCAATTTTCCTCCTTTTCTTTTCAGCATGCTCCTCAACAGATTAATCTGAATTGTGGTTGTCCAAGTCCTGATGTGATTCGTCAAGGCGGTGGCGCTGCTCTCGTGAAAAGAATACAGCGATTGCAGGAATTGGTGAATATATTTCGCAAACTTTCTCTTCCTGTGACATTAAAGATACGTCTTGGATTAAACGCGTATGAACAGAAGAATAAAACATACTTGAATCTTTTGAAAGCGGTTGATGCGGATGCATTTATTATTCATGCGCGGCATGCACGGCAGAGTTCCTCAGAACCTGCTGATTGGAGCGTGTTTGAAGAATGCATTTCCACTGGCAAACACATTGTTCCTAACGGCGATATTAGTGAACGGGAACATATCACGCACTTCAAACAACTGGGGTTTAAAGAAGTAATGATAGGCAGAGCTGCTGTGCGAAATCCGTCGGTGTTTTCTTATTTGAAAGGTGGAGAAAAGAAAAGTATTGATGCGCTACGACATGAGTATCTCCAGCTTTGTTCGCAATATCCTAACGTTCCTAAGTATAAAGAAAATGTTCTTGCTTATTTAGGAAAAGAAAAAGAAAATATTCACAACAAAAAATGGTTGATGTGAATGAAAAATTATTTGCAATAAGTTTGCACTAACTCATCAGCTATTTCTCCTAGGTTTGGATTTCTTATTCTTAACGTATCTCCAGGGATTATGTTTCCTCGTAAATTTGGAAGCGGGCCTGCTGTTTCTGCGAACTCTTTTGCACGTTCAATCACTGCTACGATATATGCTGGAACACGGTTCGGTTCGGATAATCTTTTCATTACTTCAAGTGTTCCATGTTCATGTGATGCATCAGCGTCATTGTCAACAACAAACGCAGCAATCGCATAATGCATATTCAGCTGCATTGCCATCGATGCTTCTGGACAAGCAGTCATGCCCACGATGTCTGCATACTCTGCTCTCTTTTTTCCTTCTGCTTCTGTTCCAAACCTATCCCCAGGGATGGTGACGTATGCTTCATCTCCGCGACACACTGCAGTAAAATAAGCTCTATTTGTTCCTTCTTCGAGAAGAATTTTTCTTAACCCTTCAGAAAATGCAGGTCGCGGGTTTGCATGAATCACTATTCCTACTCCAAAGAGATTGTCGTTTCTTCCACTTTCATCAACATAACTGCCTGGAACAACAAGACTTCCTACTTTAATATATGGTCGTAAACTTCCCACTGCGCTTGTTGCAATGACTACATTCGCGCCCAGCATTTTTGCAGCAACAAGATTTGCTCCATATTGCGTGACAGAAGGACCATAATTCTTTGGATGTCTTCCATGTCTTGGGATAAAAATAACGCCATCCCCTTCCTGATATTCAACAACACCATCTCCTTCCTTACTTACTATTTCTGTCTCAATAACTTTCCACTCTAATCCTTCAAACGCAGGACTGTCTTTTACTCCAGAACCACCTATAACTGCTACTTTACCCATTGTCATCCCTCGTTACATTTTTGATACTTTTCGGACAAAATAAGACTTTATATAGTTGATTATTAGTGCAAATTATTATAAACTCCTTGTGATTTTTCTCTTCTATGGAAAGCCTTTTGCCTTTTGAAAAGATCAAACGAGAAGTATTTATTCGCAAACATGCAGAAACTTCTCCAAAATTCGGCAAGCGACCTGAAGAACGAATAACAAAAGAACACCTTCATCTCGGGATTGTCAACATCGACAAACCTGCAGGACCAACATCCCACCAAATCAGTGGGTATGTTCGACAAATGCTGCATCTCAACAAAGCTGGACACTCTGGAACACTTGATCCTAACGTCACTGGTGTTTTGCCTGTTGCTCTTGGCGATGCAACGAAAGTTGTTCAAGCATTATTGCCTGCGGGAAAAGAGTATGTTTGTATCATGCATCTTCACGATGATTATTCTGAAGAACAAATTCGAAAGGTTTGCGCTTCTTTTATTGGTAAAATTAAACAGCTTCCTCCACTTAAATCCGCTGTCAAACGAGAGTGGCGATATAGAAAAATTTACTATCTTGATGTTCTTGAAGTCGATGGACGAGACGTTTTGTTTCGCGTCGGCTGTCAAGCAGGAACATACATTCGAAAACTTTGCGCAGACATAGGCATCGCGCTTGGCTCCAACGGTCACATGCAGGAACTTCGGCGAACAAAAGCAGGCTGTTTCAATGAAGAGACGCTTTGCACGATGCATGATCTCGCGGACGCATTCTGGTATTGGAAACATGAAAACAATGATACGTTGCTTCGCAAATTTGTTTTTCCGCTTGAACGCGCAGTGGGACACCTTCCAAAAGTGTGTGTATTTGATACCACTGTTGATAGCCTCTGTCATGGCGCTTCATTGAAAGTTCCTGGCATCAGCAAAGTGGAAAGCGATATTCAAGTCGATGACTTTGTTGCGATTATGAGTCTTAAGGATGAATTAGTAGCGTTTGGGAAATCGCACATGATTTCTCGCGATATGCAGAAAAAGGACAAAGGTCTTGCAGTTAAGGTTGAACGCGTTTTCATGAATACAGGTGTTTATCCGAAGATGAGTGTGTAGGGGAATTTGATTATTGTAGTTTTTTGTAAATTATCTTCTTTTGTAAAAATAATTTATACAACAAGACCCCATTGCTACTGCAATGGGTCCCCCTGACAATAAAGCTTTTGCTAGTGCGTGCATTTGTTTTGTTGCTGATCTGCTCTTTGAGTCGCCTTGCAAAGTCCTAAAGAATCCCTAATCTTTTTTTTTATTTTATAGAAAAATAATATCCTTAAAAAATTGTCAAAGAAAATAAAAAGTAAAATAAAAAAACTAAATATTCAACTTATCAGCGTATGTGCTGACAACTGGTATTTCCCATTTCTCGCCCATTAAAACTTTAATGATTGCGATTAATCCAACAATTCCAAGAAGGACATACAACACTGATCCGAAAATCCATCCTAAAAATGGAACCATACTGATTATTGAAACTGCAATCCACGCGATCAACATAATTAATCCTTGTTTTGCATGAAAATGCACAAAATCATCGTCTTTTTTTATCAACAATGGAATAAGCACTAATATCCCCAAATAGGATAGTATTCCAAAAACAATTTGTTCTCCTGTTGGTTTTCCCATCTGTAATCATCCTCGTTTTGGTATAGCATACCTTTTATTCTGTTTTTCTGGAAATTGCGCTATATATAGTTTACTATTTTCTGCTTATTAGTGACGGACAAATAAAACATAATTGTTGTCCGTCACTAGGATAGTAAACGACATTATACCTTATGTGTTAATTGTGTCGTTTACTATACCGTCGCAACATATATAAACAACTATTAGGATGTATATGATAAATGAATAAAAACAATAAAGAAAATCACAATAATGCCGCTGAAGAAGATTATGGCGAATTTCTCGGCCACCTTGATGAAGCGCCAAAACATAAGCCTTCGACAACAGTAGTAAAAAAAGCAACAGGCGATGTTCTTACCTTCAAACAATTCACCCTTGATAAATTTCAAGTTGACGCAATTCGTGCAATAGAAGAAAACGAATCTGTTGTTGTTACCGCACAAACTGGTTCTGGAAAAACATTAATCGCTGATTACATCATCGACAAATTCATGCATTCTGGTAAGCGAGTTATCTACACTGCGCCGATTAAAGCATTGTCTAACCAAAAGTTCAGAGATTTCAAACGCGATTATGGAGAAGACAAAGTAGGAATCATGACAGGAGATTTTGTCATTAATTCTCACGCGCCTATTTTGATCATGACCACTGAGATTTACAGAAACATGCTTTTGTGCAATGATCCTTCTCTTGAACACGTCAGTTATGTTGTCTTTGATGAAATCCATTATATCAACGATATTGAACGCGGCACGATTTGGGAAGAATCACTTATCTTTTCCCCAGAAAGCATCCGTTTCCTTTGCTTGAGCGCAACTATTCCAAACGCACATGAATTTGCGCACTGGATTGAAACCATCAAAGGACATAAAGTCCATGTGGTGAGCAATGATAAGCGAGTTGTTCCTCTCAAACATCTTCTTTTTGATTCGTATCTTGGCATGACTGACATTGCTTCTGTCCAAAAACACGCAAAAGAAATTGAAAATATCCCTGATTATTACGATGCAAGAAACAGAAAACACAGCATGCAGGGAGGCTATAAACAAGGCAAGAAAAAGAAAGATTACAAACTCCCTTCGCACATGGATCTTGTCAAAGACATGCAGACTGCGGGATATCTCCCGTGTATATATTTCGTTTTCTCACGAAAAGCAACACAAGAAAAAGCTGAAGAACTTATTCGCACTATGAATTTCGCGGACAACAAAGATGTTCCCACTATTGTTTCGATGTACAACAAGTATATTCATGAAGATATTAAACAGCTTGAGTCCAGCAAGACACTGAAGCGATTTGTACAACGCGGAGTTGCTATCCACCACGCAGGAATGCTGCCGAAACAAAAAGAACTTGTCGAAGAACTTTTCGCGCTTGGATTAATTAAAGTCCTTTATGCAACAGAAACTTTTGCAGTAGGAATTAACATGCCTGCAAAGGCAGTGTGCTTTAACACGCTTGAGAAGTATGACGGCATTAGTTTCCGATATTTGCACACCAAAGAATATTTCCAATTAGCTGGGCGAGCTGGTCGACGAGGAATTGATCCAGAAGGATACGCGATTGCATTGTATAACAGAAATCATGATGATCTTACTAAGATTGAAAAATTGTGCGACAAAGATGTTGAACCCATCATCTCTCAGTTCACGCTTTCATATAATACTGTTTTGAATTTGCTTGATCAGCATAATGAACGAGAGATTGAAATTATTCTGAAAAAAAGTTTTGATTATTATTTGAAAAAGAAAAAATTCGGCAACATTCGTGTCATGGCTTCCTTCCACAACAAAGTCAAAACATTACAGAAATTAGGATATGTTTCTTCTGATCGGAAGCTCACTGAGAAAGGACAGTTCGCGCGATTGATTTACGCGTATGAATTGCTGATTGCAGAACTCTGCACTTCTTCGATTGCCCATGAACTTACTGATTTAGGAATGCTTGCGACGCTTGCAACGATCATGTTTGAAGGTAGACGTGGTGTTGAGTTTAGCAGACATTATGACAAAAAAGCAGTGGGAAACACACTTCGTGTTTTGAGCAAGCATCCATTGATTTTCAAAAAAATAAATGTAGGTGTCTTTAAAGGACTGCATCCTCTCATTACACACTGGTACAATGGCGGTGATTTTGTACAAATGATGCGCTATTCGAATATGCTCGAAGGCGATTACATCAGATTGTTCAGACAAATTCTTGATATGTTCAAACAGATCAAACGAGCAACGCATGATTATGATTTGATTAAAATTGTTGATCGATGCACTGCGAAGATTGATCGAGATGTCGTGAAGGTGGAGTTTTGATGGTCAACTTTTGGAGCATTGTCAATGATGTTATTGATAAAAGCGATATTCTCCTTGAAGTGTTAGATAGCAGACTTCCCGATATGACCAGAAACGCTGAAGTAGAAGGGAAAGTAAAGCGCGCTGGAAAAAAGTTGATACTAGTTCTCAACAAAGCAGATTTGATTGGTCAGAGAACTGCTGAAAAGGAAAAGAGAAAGTTTACCAAAGAATACCCTGTTGTATTTGTCTCGACAAGAGAACATCAAGGAACAAAATTATTGCGAGAAGCAATTCTTAAGAATGTAGAGAAAGATGAAGTTACTGTCGGTGTTTTGGGCTATCCAAACACGGGAAAAAGTTCAATCATCAATGTTCTGAAAGGACGAAAAGCTGCGTCAACCAGCCCACAGTCTGGACATACTCGTTCGCTTCAACGCATTCGCGTGACAAACCGTATCATGATGCTTGACACCCCTGGGGTTGTTCCTTTTGAAGAAAAAGATGAAGTGAAACACGTTCTTATTGGTTCTGTGATGTATTCTGACACTGAGCATCCTGATCTTGCTGCGTGCGAAATTATTAAACACTGTAACCAAATTGATGAGCAAATTATTTTAACACATTTTGGTGTTTCTGCTGCTTCTGACGAATATGCATTGCTTGAATCAATTGCGAAAAAAAGAAACATCATGGCAAAAGGCGGTGTTTTTGACGTTGAGCGGGCAGCGCGACTTGTGATTCAGGACTGGCAAATGGGCAAGATTAAGCTGAGTTGATTTGACATACTTACTTGGTTATTCTTAGGGGTGACATATTTACGGAGAAACATTTATATACACTTGTTTTGAAACTGTTGTATATGAAGTACGACGCAAAGAGCATTATCATCGGAAGAAAGAAACGCAAGTCTGAAGAAGACGATTTTAGCCCGTGCTTTATCGCATTGTTTAAAATCAATAAGCCACACACGAGCGGACAAGTTCCTGACAGAATTCTTGACTTTGACGCTGTACGAAAAGTGACGATCTCTGGATTGAACTGTGAATATCAACTCTCTGGAAGCGATATTGTGATTGACAATCTTGCTGAATTAGTCATTAAAGAAGACGGCAATGTTGTTCATATTAGTGGAAAGCAGAGGTAGTTTCTAAAAAGCTTTTTATAGAGAAAGAGAACTTGAATGTTCATGAAAGAACACATCATTTCTTTTCGTAACAAAACAGCATCTTTGGTGTACAAGAATGTTACCAAACCTATCGCATTTCAATTTGACCCTGAAAAAGTGCATGAACACTTTCTTCACATCGGAAAACAGCTCGGAAAAAACGCTGTAACCAGAGGAATAACTGCTGCTGCATTCTCTTATCGCAATCCCATGCTCTCTCAGACTCTCGCAGGTATAGATTTTCCCAATCCTGTTGGTCTTGCCGCGGGCTTTGACAAAAATGCAGAACTTGTTGATCTCTTGCCTGCAGTTGGTTTTGGATTCGCGGAAGTTGGTTCCATCACCGGTGAATATTGTGAAGGGAATCCTAAACCTCGTCTTTGGAGACTTCCAAATTCACAATCAATCATTGTGTACTATGGTTTGAAGAATGAAGGTGCTGAGAAGATTTCAGCAAAACTTTCTGGCAGTGTTTTTCAAATTCCTGTCGGAATCAGCGCTGCAAAAACAAACTCCGAAGAAACTGTTGATCTTGAAAAAGGAATCGCGGATTACTGCAAAGTGCTTGCATGCTTTCGAGAAATTGGAAGCTATTATACAATCAATATTTCTTGCCCCAACGCATTCGGAGGACAGGATTTTTCTGATCCAAAACGCTTGGAGAAACTCTTTGCGGAGATGGTGAAGAAGAAATTATTCTGCAAGCCTGTTCTTTTAAAATTGTCTCCTGATCTTTCACTCAAAGAACTCGACTCACTGATAGCGCTTTCTTTAAAATATCCTGTGACTGGGATGATTTGCTCTAATCTTGTCAAGAAAAAGGAAAATGCCTGTATTCATGATGACGATATGAAACAATGGGTGTGTGGAGGTATTAGTGGCAAGCCTGTTCTTTCTCATGCGCTGAAGCACGTCGGTCATGTGTATCAGAAAACACACGGCAGATTGCTTGTTATTGGCTGTGGGGGCATCTTTACTGCAGAAGACGCGTACGCGTATATCAAAAATGGCGCGTCACTTGTACAACTCATTACAGGTATGATTTATGAAGGTCCGCAAGTTGTTTCTGCGATTAATCATGGACTTGTTGCATTGCTTAGAAAAGATGGGTACAAGAACATTAGTGACGCTGTGGGAAAAGGACTTCTCTCAACTACTTCTTAAAAATCCCAACAACAAACGCTTGCAAGAGCGCATATTTTTCTGCGTATGTTTTGCCCACTGAAATTTTTGTGGTGATAAACAGTCCTGCATTGACGCCATACATCATAATACAATATGGACATAACGCACCAATCACAAATTTTGCGATATAAAATAAGTAGATGGAAAAAAATATACTGAATATAGTCAGGCCATGCGTGACGACAAGCGGCACTTCTGCATGTGCTGGTTTCCATAATGCAAAAATTACCACTCCAAAAACCGCTGCATAAAAGAAAAACCCTAGCAACGCGATAGGAATGCCAAACACTTCTGAATAGACACTGCTATTCACTTTATCGCAATCAAAAGAAGCATGCAACGTACAAGGAAGTGTTTCCTCTACTTCCTGATTATTTTTTAATTTGTAGTGAACATCAGTCAGATACGCACCCAAATACATTCCTGCAAGACTTACGAAAAGCGCAAAAATCAACGCAATTGTTTTTTTGTTCATTTTTACTATAAAAGAGTGGTAATTTATAAGTGTTGCTATGCTTTTTCGCTGTTTATAGAACAAGACCCAGTGTTGCGGCAAACATCGCGATGCCGATTCCTATTATAATCGCAACGAAGATAAGAGCAAGCGTTGGCACAATGACCGCAACTGCTGCCTGCTTTGTGGTGAGTTTATGGTACAGTTTTATGCCTACAATTTCCGTGTAGATGGT
>CAYLMH010000041.1:0-11670 GCA_964385055.1 uncultured Methanosarcinales archaeon | reverse complement strand
AAATCAGATTGGTGGAAATTCAGACCAAGATTCCGACGCCATTCGCGTTTAACATTGCATTGCAGGGATTTATGGATGTGTTGAAGATTGAAGACAAGATCGCGTTTTTGCAGCGTATGCATGAATTGGTTCTTGCGAAGATTAGTTTGGAGAAAGGGAGGAAGTAGGATTTTTAGAATGAGCACTGATACATTTCTATTCTTGGATGTGTTTCTTGTGCCGCAACTATTTGTTCTATGTCTGTTTTATGAAGCCCACCAATAACAACAGCATACCCTCTTGTTTGTGATGATCGTGTAATCGCAATTTCTTCTGCATTGAAATATGCTTGTTGACTTCTCCCATATTGCTCTTTCTTTGTTTTTTCTAACAACTCATCTTGAAGACGCATTGCTTCTTCAAATTCAGGGCTTTCTGTGGAAATTTGCCTCTTCTTTATTTTCTCTACAAGAACATTATATCGCGCGTATTTTTCTTTCATTAGGGGATCCATTTTCTCTCGATCTTCCCAACCCGTAACATATATTTTACCTTCATACATTTTAGAGAATAATGCTTGAAATCCTTTGAAATGAGAGATGGCCCCTACAATTTCATCATCTGTTGTATCTTGTGGTGTTGCTTTTGCCGCGGGAGTAATAATGAGATTCGTATAAAATCCGGGAAGATCGAATCCTTTTTGTGATCCTTCTACAAACACCGCAGAAATTTTTCCTTTATTCATCAGGTCTTCAAGCGTCCTATAAATCTGTGTCTGACAAAAGAGAACTGATGGAGTGACTGCCTGTCCAGGAATTCCATGTTTCTGAAAAATGTAATATGCTGTTCTTTCTGTTCCAACTGCATCTATAGCAGCAGTGACTTCTAATAATGGAACTAAAGAATGTGAAACAGGAGAAGAAAGAGAAACATTCTTTTGTGGAGCAGGAGTATTCTCAGTATTATGATAATAACCAATTGCAAGAACGCCTGTTACAAGTGTTCCTGCTAGTGCCTGAGCAATACGCTTTGTGTTCATACAAGCAAGAAAATGACAATAATTTATAAAAGTTACTTCTGTTTAGTGATATCATTAAGGCAATGGTAAATATGCACTTCTGGTCGTGCTTCTCGTTGTGCCGCGAACTCCATAAATGGGGCGTATAAACTTTCTGGCGCAACAACTGCGTAATCTGTTAGAGCACGATAATCACGCTCTCCTACTGTATCACCGAGAGGATCGTAGAATATTGCTTCGAGAGGAGTCTTTTGCCTGAAGACAATATCATTTAAACCAATATATGTTGTTCCCCATTCCTTTACCTGTAGCGGAGCATCAGCAAACGTTTGTTTTCCTGGTTCTGTTGGAAATGGAGGAACATACACAGTCCCTGACAAATCATACGTCGCAAGAGCGGATAACGCTTCTTGAAGCGGCGCAAGACAATGCTTGCCATTAACAAAGAAATAATACGCAGTCATATCAACTCGTAACGCATCTAAAGATGCAACATAATGAAGATCCTCTGTTTCTACTATTTCTGGAAAGTATCTTGTTTGCGGATGAAGTTGCGCAGTATCAGCACTTGGAGAAGTACAAGAAAGAAGGGCTGTTAATGCGATGTTCATATTTGTTGGAGAAGCGTCAAGGTATATAATAATAATGACATAATAGTGGCGGACATGAATAAATTATAATTGTGTCCGCCACTGGAATAGTAAACGACATTTTGTTTCATACTTTACTTGTGTCGTTTACTATAAATTTACGCTTTTCTTCCGTAGACTATTAACCCTGCTGCAACGAGATTGAGGAGCGCATGACCCATCATCTGTGATTGTGGCAAGCCTGCAACTAACATATAGATATGCGTTGCGACGACTATTCCTACTCCAACCCAAAATATGATATTCTTTGTTTTTTTGTTGACCATTGTTTCACCTTAGATAACATCCACATCGTCTAAATGCTTTGTGAACTCTGAAAACGCGATTTTGGTTCTGACTACTTTCCAATCCAAACGCTGGATAATATGCGCCATTCCTTCGAGAAGATCTTTCTGCGTAAGAATTCCAGTGAGTTCTCCATTTCTGTTGATGACTGGGAAGCGTCTGATGTGATACTTTTTCATCAACGCGAACGCGCTGATGATGTCTGCGTCATCGGGAAGGAATCGCACTGAGAGCGTCATGACTTCTTCGACGAGATGTTTGTGCGGTTCTTTTTCTTCAAGGACCACTTTTTTTAGATAATCTCGTTCTGTTATAATGCCAATAGGTTTGTTATTTTCTTCAACAACTAAACAGCTGATATTATTCTTTGCCATCTTTTTTGCTGCGTGCAACAGGTTTTCTTTCCTGCTTATAGTTATGACTTTCTTCGTCATCCAGTGATGGACTTCTCTGTATTCTGCTTCGTTTTGTAGAACTGTACTCCCCATGGCTCTTTTTTTGGTCCTTACTTCTATTTAAAGATGTGTTACTATTCAGAAATGAACTTCTGGGAAAATTGTTGCTTTTTCCTGTGTAAAGCTGTGTGCAACCGCAATGTTTTTATAGCCCTTTTGCCCATGAAGAAGCCGGAAGGAGAATTACCGGCGAGCTATAGCAGAAATCCATGACATTTAAACAGTTGTGGATTTCTGCTGAATAGTAAATATCCTACAGCCTGTTTGAAACTTAAGGATATTTACTATATTCGTCATTTTCCTTTAATGAATCAAAAAAACAGAGGTGTACCCTATGGCACAACCACAAGAATTTTATGACGTGAAAAGCAAAAAGAAATTTAAAACAGACAAATACAGACTCGTTACCAAAAGCGGACGAAACTTTATTGTCGCTAAATCCGAATGCGGCCCACATGAATGCTGGAAAGTTGTTTCTAAAGAAACAGCAGCGAAGTTGAAGTAAGATTTTTTCTTTCTTCTTTTTTTCTATTTCTCCGTTAGATTTATAAATTATTGTCTTTTTCTAGTAGTTACATGATAACCTCACCATTACATCTTCCCCTCCATTATGATTGGGATATCATTACCACCATAAATTTTTGTCTCAGTAAAACAGAACGTGATTGGGATGATCTTCAATACGGACAATTTAGTTTGCGAGGAACCGATATCAGTCTAGGACTACACGAAGCAGGAACCTTAAGCGCAATTTGTGTCCACGAAATGAGAGACGATGCAGATGTTGTTATAAGTGATGAAACGTTGGATTCTATTGAAACACTCAGCGATAAAGGATTTATTAGACAAAAGTGGGGAAGATACTTCAGCACAGAACAAACACAAACTGCACGATTTAATTACGCATTTTCAATTCCGCCACATGAAGTAGAAGAAGTACGTAAATGCATGGACACAAATCCCATTGTACGAAGAGCGTATAGATATGCGGTAGAAAGGGGCACTTTATGTCATGAACCTACACAAGATACTTTCTTAGAAACAGTCGCCAGAATAGCACTTGCTGGAACAGGATATGGCATGACCACTGTGAGCACGTATAGAAAAACAAGAGACCACATTTCAGAAACAGGAACAATAGATCCTCGATTTGCAAAAATAATATGTGCAAGCTACTGCGGAAGGAAAGGAGCTGAACTTGCTGCACAAGAAGCGGGAATAAAGCTGCCGGTGTATAAATAATTCTCGTCGAATTTGTCGGAAATTGATAGGAAAGTTTATAAATTCCGACCATTTACTATTTATAAATTTAACTTGCGTTGGGGAATGTAGGTCAAAATAACATTTATGCTGATTATGAGATTACTGTTTTATTCAGCATAAACTCTCGGGGGAAAACCATGGCTCAATTCGTTAAAAAATGCCCAGAATGTGCTGGCGTCAATTTATTCTGGAACAAAGAAAAAGGAGAAATCATCTGTAAAGACTGCGGTCTTGTTGTTGAAGAAAAGATGGTTGACTTTGGCCAGGAATGGCGTGAATTTGACAGCGATGGCGCTGACAAACGAAGACGAACTGGCGCGCCAATGACGTATACCCAATATGATAGAGGATTAGGAACAGAAGTTGGACGAAAAGCTGACCTTTATCAGTTAGGAAGTCGTGAGAGAAATAAATTTTACCGATTACGTAAATGGCAGTACAGAATCAGCACTGCAATTGAACGAAACCTGAAACTTGCACTTGCTGAATTAAAACGAGTGAGTTCATTCTTGAAATTGCCTGAAAGCGTTGAAGAAGAATCCGCGCGCATTTATACGCACGCTGTTCAACGTGGATTGGTTCGCGGTCGAAGCATGGAAAGCGTTGTCGCAGGAGCATTATATGCTGCTTGTAGACGTCATGATGTTCCACGAACACTTGATGAACTTTCTGAAGCATCAGGTATTGAGAAAAAAGAAATTGGACGAACGTATAGGTTTGTAACTCGCGAATTAGGTATTACTATTTTACCAAGCAATCCTGTGGATTATATCGCACGATTTGCTTCTGCTCTTAAAT
The DNA here is from genome assembly GCA_964385055.1 of uncultured Methanosarcinales archaeon. Classification (GTDB taxonomy): domain Archaea; phylum Nanobdellota; class Nanobdellia; order Woesearchaeales; family DSVV01; genus JACRPI01. Next base: position 7,222 of record CAYLMH010000041.1, on the reverse strand, counting down.
TAACCGCTGAGACGCAAAGCAAAGCAATTGAGATTTTGGATCGCGCACAGAAATGTGAATTGACTTCTGGACGAGGACCAACTGGAATCGCAGCTGCTGCTCTTTATGTGAGTGCTCTCGTTCATGGAGAGAAACGAACACAGCGAGAAGTCGCTGATGTTGCTGGCGTGACTGAAGTTACGATCAGAAATAGGTATAAAGAATTACTCGATGAACTTGATCTTGAGAAAGAGATTAAGAAGACGAAAAAGAAGAAGAAGTAGGATTGAGAGTGGATGGATATGGAACCAAGACTAGAAAAAGCAATTATTGTCAGTGGAGTTAGCGGGTTTATTATAGGTGGGTTGGCAGGGATTGTTTCTACAACTAATGGGACTGATTTTGGAAATAGTAGTGTCCCTGTTTGTACTGTTATAGGATATATTCTCAATAGAAAATCTGGTTTGGGGTATGCTGTTGGAGGAGTTGTTTCAACCACGATAGGGTATAAAGTAGGATACGATGTTTCTCGATTTGCATATGAAATGTTGAGATGATTTTTTTGCTTTTTTCTCTTGTTTGTATTTTATGATCAAAACAAAGAACTGCCACAAGACAAACCCTCCTGTCCAGTGATCTTATTCTCAGAAAATGCAATCCACAACCCACACTCGACATGCCAGCGTGAGATATATAAAGAAGGAAGATACCCTCATTCTATGGCTGATGAAAATAAACATTTAGTGGTATTTCAAGACAAGAAAATACGCCGTGTTCTCCATGAAGGAGCATGGTACTTTTCTGTGGTTGATGTTGTTGAAGTACTTACAGAGAGTCCCACACCAAGACAGTATTGGGGAAAGGTAAAAGATAGAGAATTTCTTCAACTTCAGTTGTCCCCAATTTGGGTACAACTCAAGTTACCATCCTCAGATGGAAAGTCCTACGAAACCGACTGCGCAAACACCCAATCCCTCTTCCGCATCATCCAATCCATCCCTTCTCCGAAAGCAGAACCATTCAAACAATGGCTTGCGAAAGTAGGATATGAACGTGTGCAGGAGATTGAAAATCCTGAACTCTCGATGGAACGAATGAAGGACGTATACAGACTCAAAGGATACTCTGATGAATGGATTGAAAAGCGAACACGAGGAATCGCAGTGCGACAAGAACTCACTGATGAATGGAAAGCGCGAGGAGCACAGGAAAACAAAGACTTTGCAATACTCACTAATGAAATCTCCAAAGCAACATTTGGAAAAACAGTGGAAGAATACAAAGAGCACAAGAATCTGAACAAACAAAATCTGCGTGATCACATGGATGACATGGAACTTATTCTCACGATGCTCGGAGAAGCAACAACAACAAGATTAACTAAAGAAAGAGATTCTGAGAAATTACCTGCTTTAAAGAAAGACGCAAAAGATGGCGGCGATGTTGCAGGAGCGACGCGCAAAGATATTGAAAAAAGGATTGGTAAAACGATTGTGAGTTCTGATAATTATTTACAGACACCTGAGAAAGTCAAAAGACTAGGGAATAATTTAGTCTTTTAGACATGTACTGTATTTTCACGAATTGCCACAAGACAAACCCTTTTGTCCAGTGCTCTTATTCTCGGAAAACAGACTCGACAACCCCCACTGGACATGCGAGCGTGAAATATATATAGAAGTTCTGTTTAAGATATGATTATAACATTTAAGCAAAAATCATTTGAGGTTGTCAAGAATTACCAGTTGATAAAGACTGGTGACATGAACTAAAGACTCAGTGGTTCTTGAGCACAACGCTCATACCACACCTCCAGAGAATACCCTGATGGTATTCGGTTGTATCAAAATGGCAGAAACAGCAAAAAAACCAACTAAAACACGAGACACCCCATTAATGGAAGTCACCTTGAGAAGATACGAGAAACCTCTTGGTCTTGAAGATCGAGAACTTGTTCGCAAATTTTGTTTAGGTGTTGGACTCTTACAACCTGGAGACAGCAGAGATGTTGTTGTTGATGTACTCCTCGCAATGCTCCTCGCAAAAAAAGACAAAACAATGCTCAGCTCAGAAGAGATTAATGAGAAAGTTATTGACATACGAAAGAAGTATAATTTAGCGCAGTTGGGGATTGCGCCATCCAATGTTCGAAGACAAATTAAACGCTTACGAGAGTTATTACTTGTGGAAAAGGTAAAGAGCAGTTATCGCATCATTGAATTTGGAACACTCAGCACCCATTATGATGAGAAGTTTTCGCAGTTCTTACTTCCAACGATTGTGACCAGAATTAAGGAATACTTTGGAGAAATGGACACGAGATTTTGATTCACACACCAAAACATTTAAATATAACTAAATCTAACTAAATATCATGGAAGTTGAACTTACTGCAAAAAAATGGGGAAGCTCCCTTGGGATTGTACTCCCTAAAACCATCGTTGAACGAGAACATATTAGAGAGAATGATGTCGTTGTTGTTGAGATCAAAAAAAGACATTTTGCCAAGGAGTTTTTTGGAATTCTCTCAGACTGGAAAAAACCAACAGAACAAATAAAAGAAGAGATGAAAAAAGGATGGTAAAGTATTTCTTTGACAGCTATGCAATTATTGAAGTAGTTAAAGGAAATCCTTCTTATGCACGTTTTTCTAATGAGCTTATTACTCTTACTCTCTTTAATCTTGTAGAGATTTATTGGTCCTTTGTTCTCGATTTTGATGAAAAGAAGGCAAAACAGCTTTATGCAATGTTTAAAGAATGCATCGTTCCTATAAAAGAAATCGTCATTCAGGAGGCAATCAGATTTAGAAAAGAAAATAAAAAAAGAAACCTTTCTTATGCAGATTGCATTGGTTATATTTACGCACGCCAAAATGATTTAGTCTTTCTCACAGGAGATAAAGAGTTTGAAAATATGCCTAACGTCGAGTTTGTGAAAAAATGATCTACGAACCTGCAGAAGACAGCTTTCTCATCCAAAAACACATTAAAGACTACGCGAAAGGAAAGGTGCTGGAAATAGGAACTGGTTCTGGGATTCTCGCAGAAACAGCAGCACAGGGTGAAAATGTAGAATCTGTTCTTGCGGTAGATATTCAAAAAGGAGTAATTGAGCATTGCAAGAACTCTATTAAACATAAAAAAATTACGTTTAAACAGAGTGATCTTTTCTCGAACATAAAGAGGACTGAACAATTTGACTGCATTATTTTCAATCCTCCATACCTTCCTACAAATCCTCGAGCACCAGACGTCACCTTAGACGCCGGCAAAAAAGGATACGAACTTATTGTTCGGTTTCTGGAGAGCGCAAACAGATCTCTTACTCCTGAGGGAACAATTCTCCTCTTGTTCAGCTCTTTTTCAAAAAAAAGTGTGATTGATGACTGCATCAAAAAGAATCTTTTCGAGGCAAAACAAATAGACCAACAACATATTTCCTTTGAAACATTGTATGTTTATGCTATCACCAAATCGCAGCTTCTCAAAGAACTTGAAAAACAGAAGATCACGAATATCCATTATTTTGCAAAAGGAAAACGAGGTTTGGTGTACAAAGGAGTCTATAAACGAAAAGCAGTGGTGGTGAAGATACAACGACCTGATGCAATAACACTTTCCACTGTGCAATTTGAAGCAACGTGGTTGAAGAAACTGAATCCGTACAAGATTGGTCCAAAATTTTTCTTCGCAACAGAACATTTTCTTGTCATGGAATACATTGAAGGAGATTTATTTGAGGACTTTATTCGGACGCAACAAAAGAAAGACATTCTTTCTCTGATCAAAAAGCTCTTGCAACAAATGTATCTTCTTGATTCTTTGGGCATCAATAAATATGAAATGAATCACCCTGACAAACATATTATTATCAGAAAAGGAACTCCCATTATGATTGACTTTGAACGCTGCAGATATACAGAAGACCCAAAGAACATCACACAAGTAGTGCAATTTATCACTGCAACAAGAATTACATTGTTATTGGAAAAGAAAGGAATTCATGTGGATAAGAAAGGGATGCAAGATGCTGCACGAATATATAAGTTGAACAGAAATAAAAAGAATTATAATAAAGTTATCTCATTCATAAAATAGGTTATACACCTATACTCCCCCCCAATTATATTTAGATAATAAATTAAATAAACATATCTAAAGAGTATATGTGTAGTGCTTGGCAAATCCAACGTAAAAAACTGTGCGTGCATATGGAGCTATGTGAATAGAATGACTAAACCCTGCCCAAAATGTGGATCAAAAGAAACACACCGCGAACCGTACATGGAGATTAGTATTCTCAAATGCAAAAAATGCGGCTACGATGAATCTGCTCTCTACGAAATCTATCCAGAACACAAAACATCACAAAAAGCAAAAGGACAATTTAGCCCGTACAAAACTGGCGGAAGCAAAAGAACCAAATAGAAGTGCATTTGCACATAAGCCATAACGTTTATAAATTATTGACTATTTCTTAGTGGTAATATGGTACGATCACGCAATGCGCTTATTTTTGCTGCGACTGCTTTAGTATCTTCTTATAGTGTTTGTGCTAAAGAGTTTAGTTCTACGCTTAAACAGGAGGAATTGTCAAGCTATTTTCCTGGTTCTGCAATACTTATCCCTCTTGATGAAAAACCAAAATATCCTTCACTCCCTGAAGAGGTTAGAACTGAATTAGCTGTAATAGCAGATCAAATATGGAATCGTCCACAAGCGTGTGAAGTGTACAATGCATTCAGAGAAATAACTCATTTTCAATGGTGCTTGCCTGCAGATTTTGATCCGTACATTGATAGGTCTGCTACCCGCTACAACCTTACAAATCGCGATGTCAATATCTATGATGCTCATGATTCTCTTGAGCTTGCTGTTTCTGTCTATGGAGTAAAACCTCTGTCCATGCTTCATGTAGAAGTACAAGATAGTCTTGGAACAATTATTCGTAACGCAGCACATCCCCATGATGCAATTACTCAAGATCCATTCTATCAAGCACTTCTTGCATCGTCTATTCAAACATCTTCAAACGACTCTTCAACCCCAGAACCTAAGCACACAAAAGTTTCTGTTAAAGCGGAGAAAAAAAATACAGAGTGGCAAAATTATGATTACACACTCGACTTCCCTCTTCCTAAAAGCGACTTTTACACCGTAACCCTTCGAATTGTTTCCTTAGAAACACTCCAAGAACAAGTTCCCGTAGATCCACTTTTCCAAGGATTGACGCGTTATTTGCCAACAGATGGATCATATCAAGCACCTCCTACTCATGCATACCTGAGTGCAACAGTAATCATAAAGCCGGAACCAAGACCTGCAGAGACCTATGATACTATACTTTGGAAACCTGATCCTGCCCCTACACCATGGGATAAAAAAGAGACCCCTATTGAATTTACTGGCTGGCAATAACCTTTTTTATAATCCTTTATACTTCATCTCTTCTTCAAGCCCTTCTGCAAGTTTATTTTTTTTCTTGACATACTTCTTCCTATACACATACGAACCCGTGATTGCAGGAACTATCACTCCAAGTGTGATGATGGAAACAAGCACTGCTTTTTGCACAGGACTACTTATAATTCCTTGAAGACTTTCTCCTTGTGCTGCCACTACACCCCCTGTCATACCCCCTTTGCTCTTGACGTATTCTCCGAACTCCATCATAAAATTCAATATTCTCTTTGTATAACTTTCTTCTGGCTGTTCCACTGTTTGTGTCTCTTCCGCAGCAGAAAGTTCTTCCTGCTCTTCTCGTGTTTCTGCTGGCAATTCAACAGCAAGTTCCTGCTCACCAACAACTCTCTGCCAAATATTTCCAAGTACATCAAAGAACTGCGAAGACTGCGCAGTTGTTCCACCATCTTCTTCCACTAAAATACTGATCGCTACTTTTGAATACGAAACCACATCATCTACATAAATTGTTGTTTCCAAAACTCCATTGTTATTGAGATCATATCTTCTGAATAATCCTTCTAAAAGAATTACATTATACCCTCCTATATCCAAGCGAACTGAATTTGGATAAACAGATAAAATACGTACTTGACTCTCAACATTAGCTCCTGTAATTGCAACAATATCTCCTTCTCCAAGATTAAGATATGTTGTTCCTCCTCCAAGCCCTTCTGCTGTTGCTGCACTGGATTCTCCTCCTGCACGTGCTCCTCCTCCTGGATTTCCTCCTCCTAATTCCTGTGGAGCAACAGTGACATTTGTGCTATTAAATCTGTTATTTCCAGAAGGATCTGTGCAATTCGCATAGAATGGAATAGTCTGTTGTGAAGAGACATTGTAACTTGCAACTCGACTCGCTGTTGTTCCAGAAACAGTCATTGCGCCATCATTCGCGTTATTGATGAACAGGTTGCATGTTAATGGGCTGCTTCCATCAGTGACTGTCGCGCTAAACGTGTACTGCTGTCCCGACGTAATACTTGTCGGACTTATTGCACTTACTGCAGGAGCAGTCGTGTCTGACACTTCAATCGTATCCACTGCAGTCAATGTATCAAAGGAACCTACACCACAGGTTGCGTTCCAAGTAAAGTTTCCTGTTGCGCTAAATGTTCTCGTGAAGTTGTACACTTGTTTTGTTGAATCATATGTCATCGCAGAAGGTCCAAGTGGCGCTGTACTAAACGAAATGTTACAACTTGCTCCAGTGATCGTTACGTTGTCTACTGCACGCGTATAATTCGCAGTAAAGTTGATATTATTTCCTGTCTGCGCCGCGACTGAACCCCCTTCTGCATCTGCCTGATCATAAATAGTAAGGTTTGCGTTAGATCCATTTCCTCCAGCATATGCAGTGAATCCCGTCACCTGGAACCACATGTGCGTCGCGTTTTCCCCGAAGTTCGCGTAGTCGCTGGTCTGATTAATTTCCCATGTTCCAATGCACGCGCCCGCGCTGAAATTCCAGTTTGTACAATGGACAATCTTCGTTGCGTTGACATTATTCTTTTGCAAGGTGATATTCGCATTTGTGAATGAAAATCCTGAATTGTTAAACGCAATAATGTCTGTAAGATTCGTGAATCGTACTGGAAGAACGCCGCTATAATTGACTAACAAATTAAATGGCAGAGATTTATTTCCAGCACTTATATTCAAACCAGTAACGTTGAGTTGTTCTTGTCTTGCGGGATGTCTAAACAAGACATCGTATCGTTCGTTCAAGGTCAATACTCTATTCTCTCCAACATCTGCTGTGCTGAAATTTCTGTCAA
>CAYLMH010000040.1:0-11946 GCA_964385055.1 uncultured Methanosarcinales archaeon | reverse complement strand
ACAAAATCATGCGCGTCCTTGTAATAACGTTCATACGTCTTACCATCAATATCCTTAATCTTGCGATGCAAAATTAGTTTAGACAGTGTATACATCGTCTGCATTGTTTTTGCATGCTTCGCATCTAATATTTTCTTCTTCACCAATTTCTCTTCAAGCATAGAAGAAACATCTTTTGGTTGTGGAGGCAAGACGCCATGCATCATTAAAGCAGCGTGCGCTGCGTCAATGCACGCCCAATAAAGATCAAGTGTTCCCTGCAGGACGTGCCAGCGGGAATTAAACAATGTCGTCGGAGCACGGCTGTAATACGCGTTTACTGCTTCAGGAGTTGGACGTATTCTCCCTTGATGCAAAAGGAGCTGAAGCGGATAAAAAAAGCCAGTATCAAGCAGCGCGACACCATTGCGAAGCATATTAATTCCGATAGGATCACCAATTCGAGTATATTCCCAGAAGCTCGTAAACTTCAATGTCGTCACATGCAATCGTCGTGAAGTTTCTGCAATAGTTCGTTCAACAACAATCCTATATGTTTCAACAACTTCTGGAGAAAGGTAATACGTGACATCATCAACGATCATGAGAATATCAATATCTCCTTCGTGTTTGATGCTGAGTTCCTCAGGTTTTTGTTCAGTAACAGAACCAAACAATACAACACAGCGCAGGAATGTTCCAAACTCTTTATGCACTTTTTTGGTAAACTCGTATGCAATATCAGTGTCTTTTTTTGCAAATCTGCGGAGCTCCAAAGGGTCTCTTTTCTTGACAGTAAAATCCATGAATAATTTTCTGCCGGATTGCATATATAAATCTTTGTTACTTTTGGAGAATGGTGTTCTCATTTCAAAACATATAAATACTCTAGGGACAAAAAAATCATAGATGGACGAAACAGCACAACAAAAGCAGCAAAACATAGATCAGCTCTTAGATGAAAAACTAAAACCATTAGTGCAGGAAGCGACAACAAAGGCGTTAGGGATTACAGTGAACGAGTTAACAGAAGACATTACTGCGAAATTAGTCAAAACTCCTTTTATTGATTTTCAAATAAACACTTCAATAAAATACAAGCAGGCAAAGCGATTGTTTAAAAAAGCATATCTCCAGAAAATGTTAGAGTTAAACCTTGGAAACATTTCAGAAGTTGCGGATGTTGCAGGCGCAGAGAGAAGAAGTATTCATCGTCTGATCAACCAGCTGCACATTAACGTGCATAAGATCAAAGAAGAATTGATTCGTCCGTATGACCTCAAAATCTCCGCAGTGAGTCACGCGATTGAGGATGTGCTTGCAAAATACAAGCCAGTAATTCATCCAAAAAAATTAGAAGAGATGTATAAAAACGTCAGCCAACTGAGCGAGAATCTTGCAAAAGAATTGCCGGAAAAAAAAGTAACGCTCAAAGAAGCAGAAGAAGAGTTTGAGCGAAAATATCTCCAAAAAGCGCTCGAGGAAAATCAGCATAATATAACAAGAACGGCAAAGAAGATTGGTCTCAGATATGAAACATTGCAGCGAAAAATGAAAGCGTTGCGAATACGTTAATTCAACTACCTTCGGGTCTTAATCTTCTAAGTGTTACTAAACAGTAGTAATAAGTCGAAACCTTTATAAATAAGGAGTGCGGTCTTTTGTGCTACGTGATGAAATAATGAAACAATCCTCTTTTACCGGCTCGTTGGGAGTTTTGCTTATGGGTATCATTGGTTGTCAGCAGAGCGCTGCAAACCCAACAAGCATTGAGGACAGAGCAGCAAACCAAAGTAATGTTGAGACAACTATTGTCAAAGAAGCTTCTTTCCCATCTTATTCTTACGCGACAGGAAGTGGTCTTGAACTTGAGCTTGTATATCAACAAGGACTTAAAGCACAACCTGCAGGAAAACATGTAATTACTGTTGGTCATAATGGAGAAGGAAACCTGTACATGGGAAATTTGGATGGGGTTGTAAAAACACTTCAGAAAAAACTAAATGGAGAAGTCGTTGTCCTTCGTATCTTCTCAAAAACAGAACTTCTCGACTATCTTGCAGGCACAGATGAAAAGATAGACACGGTTCATTCTTTTGGTCATGGTGACGATTTTCGATATTGGATTACAGGAACGCCAAGCGATGAAAGTTTAACAACAGACGATCTTCTTGCGCTTTCACCGGATGTCAAAGAAAAGATCAGAAATAATTTTGCTCCTGATGCGTACTGGAAGTTTTATAGTTGTCATGGTGCGGCAGATAATGGATATGGTCCAGGAAAAAATATAGTAAAGACAGTTGCAGAAGTGTTTGGCGTAAAAAGTATTGGCGCAAATGCGTGGGTATTTATTGAAACAACAAGAGCAGGAACATATATGTACCCCGCCTCTCGTGCGCGGCATGCTGAAGAATTTGTAATGCGAAAACCGTTCTTAAACATTGCTTCTCCAGATCCGCTGTATACGCAACATGAAGCTGCGTGGGTAACGTATACATCTAAATAAATTTTTGATTATTGTTTAGTTACTTCAATATATGGGATGTCTTGAGTATAAATTTGTTCTGCTGTTGGATGTTCTGTTCCCTCAAATACAGCAGTGCTGTCCGCAACAGGAATGAATGTTTTGATCCATGTTGTTCCTCCACCTTCTTTTGGAACTTGTTCCCCAACAATGTAAAGAGGACCAACAGTTCCGTAGACATGAACATTTTCACCTTCGACAGCTTCAATTGCTCCTGCTGTTGTCTTACCCATTTCTGCTGTTGGAACATTTGCAATAAGACCTTTTTTTGGGTCATAATAAGAACTTGTTCCTGCAGAATGGCACGTGCTGATAACACAAAATGCGCCTGCTTCACTAAAAAGCGCATCTGCTTTTCCTGCAGCGACATTCGCTTCTCTTGCTTCAAGATATCTTGTAACTTCTCTGTTTGTGATGGAATATGTTTTTGAAATTTCTGGATCAACGTCATCAGAATTGTAATATTGGTCTGTTCCGATGTTGCCTCCGTCTCTACCAACCCAGCCGTGAGAAACAACTTCGAGGTACGTGGTGTCGCTTTGCGCGTCAAGCGTGCTAAAAAAATCTTGCTGTGATTTGAATTCAACGACTTGTATATCTTCTTCTGCGTATCCTTGGTCTATAAGTTGCTGTTTCTTTGTCTCTGCGACTTTTTTAAAATCACTCCGATCTCCTTTATATTCCCCGCCGGAAGACCAGAGAATCACTGCTTTTTCTTTTGGAACTTTGTCAAAGGAATCATCAAGAAAATAACTTGCGACATAGAGATCTTGTGATGCAAGCGTGCTGTGCAGTTCTCCTGAGCGAAGCTCATATGATTCCGCAGGGGCAGCAAACTCTTGTGGTTTGTAGACGTGAACGTCCAAGGAAACAGGGCTTGTTGGAAGGAATCCATAAATTTCTTCCAGTTTTTGATTATACGCTTTTCCTTGTTCTGCTGTTGGATACTCATCACTTTCTTTTTTCCATCCTCCGCGGAAAGAATAGAACTGACCCTTAGAATTTACTTCAAGCAGTCGCAATCCATCAAAAACCTTTGTCTGACCATACATATCAAGAGAAGGGGTCTCTTCTGAGGCATCATAGATTATTCCGGAGTTAGGATTAGAAGAAAAGATCATCCCTTGTTTTGCTCCAATATTATAACCGGGGTTCTCTCTCGCAATAACAAGCGCATCATCAGCAATAAAAAGAGTATCTGGCGCAATAATTACTCTTCCTGAATTTGGAAGATTTATTTCTTCAAGTTTTGTTTTGACAGCCGCAAGGTCAAAGTCTTCTTGTTCAAAGACAAGGATAGGCCCGCTTCGTGATCGGACTTCAACATCATTGTATTCCATTGCTCCATCGACATAAAAAATACCTTCCTCGACAAGAATAAGAGTGCTGTCATCATGTAAAATCATTCCGTCAGCAAATATATAATCTCCTCCCGCAGTTATGAAGGTGAGTGGTGGACGTTCAATGTCATCGTGGTTATTCTCTTCAAGTAAGAGAGTATAATCAATAACTCCGCCGTCCTTACTGTCAGGATAAATTGAAATACTTCCATCTTCTTCACAGGAAACTATTGCTCCGGAAAGATCATTAAGATTAATTTTGGATCCAAACTCTCCATTGGTAAGCTCTCCTTGAGAAGTGAGGCGTGCTCCAGAAACAGCATATTCAGTGAAGAGATCAACACCGTAATAATTTTGAACATATTTATTGAACTCAGTCGGATTAAGCTGGGTAACATCTTCAATAATGTCTATGTGTTCTGCGATCATATCGCTGGTGAGTTCATCTCCTCTTCCCTCGGAAAGAAGATATTCTACTTCTTGTTCAGAGATTGTTTCTCCATAATCTCCAGCAGTATCATCGCCTGCGTAAAATCCAGTGTCCGCAGTATCTTGTGCTTGAGCAGAAGAGACAAAAAAGAGCAAGAAGAAAAGAGGGGTAAATAGTTTCGCATGAGTCCGTATGATTCTTTTGAGTATTTTTCTCATGAAACAATCACCTGAAAAGAAGTATATTCTATTTGTCCTTTTGTGTCAGTAATTTTGATAATAATATTGTGTGTTCCTCGTTGTTCTTCTGTCGGTGTAAATGTAATGATGCCAAGTACAGGATCAATGTCAAACAAAGGAGTAAAGTCCGCGAAGGTGAGTGTATAGGAGGGATTCGCAAGAATTTCTGGAATGACTTGTTGTAAGAAATCATCGGTGTTTATATTTAGAGAAAATGGTTCGCCAACAGTTGCGTTGTAAGCAGGGAGTTCAAGAGAGATGCTTTTTTCTTCATATAATCCTTCTATTGGATCAAAGTCCTGTTGCGTTTGGACAGCAAACGAAAAAGCGAGAGGAACATCGTAAATGAGCGAGTGTGGATCAAAAAGAACGTAATAATCCGCAGTTTGTTCATAATCATTAACAGTAACAGTCATGTCAAAAGACGTCGCGAGGTCATGAATGCAGGTCATGCAGGTGAGCGGGTCAGATTCTTCTAAGATAGTCGTAATCTGCTGCGCAATTGCATACATTTTTTCAAATGCGACAGGAACAGTTGTAGTAAACTCCGAGAGAGTTTCAGTCTTTCCTTCTGTATAAACAGTAATAGGAAGAGTAAGATCAACAATGGTATTTTCTTGAGAAAAGAACAGAACAGTTGCAGATTCTTGTTGCAGGGTCATATTTTGCGATTGGAAAAGAGTACTATCTTCAACACATGTGGTGGTACGATTTATAATATACGCGCCGAGAAGGTCATAAACAAATGTAAGATTTGGTGAAACATCGCCGTAATAGTAATAATAATGAATTTGTCGCTTATCTACGGCGTCCTTTGTATCGTCAAATTCAATGTACCCTCCTTGAAATGCAGAGACAAAGAGCGCTTCTTCTGCAATAGGTTCAAGACAGGAAAGAACAAGCGCGTTCACCGCCTTTTCTGTTTCCGTCTCTGTCAGCGTCACGAGTGGTTCTTCTGCTTCTTGTATATAAAAAACAAAGAAACCAGTAAACAAAACAAGAAGTAGACCAAGAAGTATAAAGATGCTAATCTGTCCTCTTTTCATGGGTTTATTTTAGGCATCTGTCTATATAAATGTTGCTCATGATATTTTTGTCCCACTCGTTTGTCTTCTCTCCTCTATGTTCTTTTAAAGATAAAGAACATACTAGTATTCATAGTGATATTTGTGTCATGAGGTGCATTACAATATGGGTAAAGGAGGAGCAGCAGGAACGTATTCAGGAAATAGTGTCGCAAGTTTTGGTTATTTAGGATTTCCGCAGAGAAGTGGGTTTAGTTTTTATCCTGCCGGGAGCGGCTTGCTGCAACCAACCGATGGAAACCTGTATGCGCCAAGACAAGGGCATGGAATGCCGGAGTTTTCTCCTATTCCACGTTATGAAGGAAATGGAAAAACTCCAATAACATTCAATGCAGCAGCGATGTACAAGGGTCTCTCTATTGATGATAAAGTCGCAGGAAATTATACGCAGAGAAGACAAGAAGCAGAAAGAAAGAAAAAACCATATCTCTTGGCAGAAGAGATGATGGATTATTTACACTAATTCACACACTCAGAAAAAAAAGACACGCACATTACCAAAAACATTCGCTCAGTAAAGTCCACATACACAATTCATCCATTTATTAGAAAATACAAAATAAAAAAGAATGAAGAGAGATTCAGAAGAAAGTAAGGCGATTAAAGAGAAAAAACGTGAACACTATGTACAACCAAGGATATCAAAGCAGATTTGGCGGATACCAAACAGCGCAAGCGCTCTACACACCAAGAATGTATCATTCTGAGTCTTCTTCAATTGACACACTCATCCATAAAACCACATCAACAGCATCAATCGCGTCTATTCAAGAGTATAACCCAAGCAAACCAGTACAAGAGGGAAGAGAAACAACATACGCCTCTTCTCCTCTTGCATCTTTTACTTATAATCAAAAAGTAGCGTCTTATTTTCCCAATCAAGGAAAAAAAGAATACCATGCAACAGAAGGTTTCTTAAAATTATACAGGCCAAAAACACAGTTCATTGAAGCAGCAGCAGATATAGAATCCCTCGTCAAAGAAACGTTCAAACACACGACAGGGAAAGACTTCCCAGACAATATTGTTGTCCGTGTTCTTAACAAAGAAGAAATGAAACAAGTGCATGAACAAAATGGCGGAATGTGGAGTGATTCCATACAAGGATTTTCAATAAATAGCAAGCCAACGAAGCAAGTGTTTGTCAAGAGTGCGGATTTAGATAAAGTAATGATTGTGGTTGGTCACGAAATTGGGCATGTGCTCACGCCATCACTATCGAATGCGCATGACGAAGAAGCGAAGGCGTTTGCGTTTGAATTTGCGTGGATAGAAGCAATCATGAAACACAATATTGGTAATCTCAAAGCAAACTTCACGTTGGATTTGAAGCCAGCGAATAATGGGTTGCATGATGTCGCAAGTAATTTTGTAAAGACATTACTAAAGATGGGAAAAGAGGCTATTGATGTGTATGGAGAAATTGTGGGAAGAGTGGTCACACTCACTTCTTAAATGAAACACTCTTTTTCCAGTATTCATCAAAATATGCTTTAAACGAATTCGCTACTTCTTGACTTGTTATTTCAATTGCAAGGACAGCAGGATATTGCGTTGCAATAACAACAGTGTCTTTGTATATCAAAAACATTGCAGGAGTCTTAATGGGGGTAGGCATATGTCGCGCTTCAGCCCCTTTGTAACTATTCCTATTTCTCAGAATTTCAGATGAAGTATCTTTATTAAACAAGAGTCTGCATTTTATTCCTGTCTTAATTCGCCGTTCGTGATCTCGTTGCCAATACAAATGATGTGGTTGTGGTTGGAATGCAGGAATTCCCATATAATAATATGTGTCTCCTTTTTTGAGTTTTAAATAAATATGTTCATGTGCTGTAATAAGACCTTTTGCACCCTGATAAACACTGACTTTTTCTGTTGCCTTTTCTTTGTGAAATGCTTCGAGTGTTGGAAGAAATGTCTGAAATTCTTTTTCTAATTTTTGCAATTCTTCCTCTTTCTTTTTTAAGTAATCTTTAATCTTTGCAGGTTCTACTGCTTGAAAATACGTTGTCCCATTCTTTTCAATATGCGATGCAAGTCCTTTTTTCTCAAGCTTGTCCAAAATACTATATAATTTGGAACGAGAAACTTGCGATTCTTTTGCAATTGGTCCAGTGGAGCTTGTTCCCATTTTGAGAAGTGCAAGGTACGTTTTGATTTCCCCGGGAGTAAGTCCTATTTCTTCAAGGATTGCGGTGTTCATAAAAGTAAGATTCGTTCTCTTTTATTTAATGGTATCGTTTTGTGTCCCACTTAGGGGAGCACAATATTAATATATTGTACTACTCAACAGTGATTTTATGAAGGCAACTCAATCATATTTTCTTACTAAAGAAGGAAGAGAAGCTATCCTTCAAGTATTGTCTGAAAGAAGAATGAGTTGTAAAGAACTTGCAAGACAGTTAGGAATGATTTCCGGTACTTTGAGCGCACGCCTCCATGCACATATATGTACTCCTGCAATTGTAGCAGAAAAGATATATGACTTATTAGAAAGCCCTGCAGATCTCTTGTTCCTTACTCAATATGCCACACGACAACCGGCAGAGCTGTATGTTCCACGTTTTTTTATGACAGAAAATATTACTGTTGAAACAAAGAGAAGAGAGCTAGAATCTTTAGAACGGAAATTAGCTGAAATAACATCAGCTTATACAAAATATGAGAACATACTCCAACCATATTTTACGGAGATAGATTTGGCTTTCAAAGGAGCAGATAGATTGGGAAAGTTGGAAATGTTAAATGGATTAGACCAACTCATAACTAAATATGCAGGAGAAGTTGCTTAGCATTTTGTAAAGGGCAAAAATGACACTCAACAAAAACGATTGGTATTATCTTGGGCAATGGGTAGCGCCGACACTGTGCGCATGTCTTTGGGATAATTGGACAAATAACAACAAATTTCCTTTTGCTGCACCAAATTTCTCTGGAAAATATCTGATGCTTCATGGTCATTCGTATGTTCGGAAAAATGATGTTGCTCTGCTTTCAAAATTCATTCAAGAGAAAGAAGGAGATTTTATTTTCTTAGAAGAGTTACAAAAATGGGTCGACGCTGTTGCAAAAAACGCAGTGCATAATATCCAAAATGTTTCAGGTCCTCTTGATCAAAAGATGAAAACTATTTACGATGCGTACAAAGAGATTGGAAATCCATGGATTTTCTTTCTTGCCATGGATGATTTTCTCACACAAAAGATAAAAGAGCTCTCAAGCAGTCTCAACTGCTCTGAAGAAGAAGTGCTCAAGCAGATTTGTCTTGTAAGAAAGCCGCATGCAGTACAGCAAGTGGAAGAAGCGTGTGCATTACATAAGATTCTTTCCGAACATGATCTTTCATATAACGCATTTGAAGAACTCATGAAGCAAAATCCAGCACTTGCGCAAAAAGTGCAGCAACACATAAATAGGTTTATCTTTTGTGGTATGCATCACTTTGTAGGAAAACCATATTCATATGAAGAATTTCTTGCGAAAAAAAGTCTTCTCTCTTCTCAAAACCAAATAAAAATAAGTAGTTCAGAAACAAACAAAGAACAGCTTCCTCAAATCATTCAATGGTATGTTTCGCTTGCGTCTATCGCTGCGTTTGCGCGAACAAACATGGCAGAAACATCAGGAATTTTGCAATATTACGCAACACCTACTTTATTGGAAGTGAACAAAACACTTGGTCTTAATGAAGGAGAATATATCTGGTTCAGTTTCCAGGAACTTTTCGCTGCGCTTCAAGATCCTTCAACATTTTCAGTCACAAATATTTCTCCTAGAAAAAACAAGCTGGGGGTTTTTTCTGAAAATGAGAGAGAAATAATTCTTGTTGGAAAAGAACTGGATAGAGTGCTCTCATCTTTTATATCAACGACAAAAGAAAGTGTTTTTCCACTAAGAGGAATGCCTGCGTGTAAGGGTGTTGTTGAGGGTTTAGTAAAGATAATTATTCTTCCAGATGATATTAAGAAGATGAAGCTAGGAGATATTCTTGTTGCGCCAGAAACAGCGCCTGATTTCCTTCCTGCGATGGCGATTGCAGCAGGGATTATTACCAATCGTGGGGGAATCACAAGTCACGCAGCGATTGTAAGTCGAGAATTAGGAAAACCGTGTATTGTTGGAGTAAAAGATGCAACTTCTATTCTTCGTGACGGACAGATGATAAAATTAAATGCAGAGAAGGGAGAAATCCATTTACTTGATGGTAAAAAACTCAAATAAATTCTAATTCTTCTTTCGCCATATCCGTAAACTTTTCGGGAAAAACCAATTATACCGAAAATCTTTCGAATGTTCCGAAAAAATAAAGCAAATTCTTCAAATATTTTCGGAAAAGTCGTCGATACTTGTATTAGTTAGTTTATTCTGAAAAAAAGATAGAAAAATTGGTGAGGTCGCATAACGGTATTGCGAAGGACTGATGAAACCTTTAGGGTCACTAAAGGCTTCAGAGATCCTTTAAGTTCCGCCAACGGAGCTTGTGCGGGTTCAAGTCCCGCCCTCCCCGTTCATTATTCTCATGACAAATATAAATCTTTTGCAACAAAAAGACATATAAAACACATCCATTCAGCAAAGAGAATGAAATATAGCTGGTCATTACCCACAAGCATGTTCTTTCTTATTTCTTTATTAGTGCTATCAGTAGATCAAATCACGAAAATCCTTGTCAGAACGCAAATCAAAGAAGGAACTTCTATTGAAATCATTCCAAACGTTCTTTATTTCACGCACGCGACAAATACTGGCGCGAGTTTTAGTATGCTGACAAATTACTCTTTCCTGCTCACAATTATTGCAGTGCTTGTCATCATTGGAATCTTTATTTTCTACAAAAAAATACCGCTTCAATATCGAACAGCAGCTGCGTTAATTCTTGGAGGCACAGCAGGAAATCTTGTTGACCGTCTGCAATATGGCACAGTCACGGATTTCATTAATGTACAAATCTGGCCAATCTTTAATATCGCAGATAGTGCAATTACAATCGCTGCAATTCTCTTAATTATTATAGTTTGGAAAGAAGAGAAAGAAGAAAATAATAAACAAGAAAAAATTGCTTAACCCTCTCTCAAAACACGCACCAGCAAAGTCCTTTTAGTGTCAGGGGGACCCATTGCCGCAGCAATGGGGTATTTTTGAGTTTGTAAAAATACTAAAGATTATAAAAAAATGATTAGGAATTCTAATGGAATGTAAGGCGAATAAAAGTAGAACCTCTAATGAAACCAAACTCTATATTTCTCAACAACTCTTTCGATCACAAGTGGTGCAAAATAATAGTCAGTTCCCTCTTGAATAACAAGGTTTCTTCTTGCAAGTTGCCGAAGAACAAATTCCTCCAGCGCTTCTCCTTGTAGAACAGTCTGTGTTCCATAATCAAGAACATGATCAGCAACATCAGAAAAAGGACCAGAGATAGGCACCCATTTTCCTGCTCGTTGGGAATCCGCAATGTTCTTGTGTAGGATTCTTTCATCCAGATATTTACCCAATATTCCAGAATACAGAAAAACAGTAGAAGCATCAACTATCTCAAACGGACTATAAGCATAAGAAGGTGAAGAGGTCATAAAAAAGAAGAAAAAAGTACAAGAATTTATTTCTTGCTTTTCTTTCTGCCGTTTGCTTTTTTCGCAGGAGCGCGTTTTGTCGTCATCATTTTTTCGATGTCGTCAAGTTCTACAAACTCATCGTCCCCAAGTGTTTCCTTTTCTGCATTTTTCATTGCTTCAAGGGATTCCATGAGCGCGAGAGATTGCATTTCAGGGGTTTCAACGTCATATGTGGAAACATCAGCTCCTTTTTGTTTCTTCTGCGGTTTGAAAGGAAATTCCATTGGTGCAGGAGCACCTGTTGTTTTTACTGCGCTGCCGCAAGTTCCCCCACTGCATTTTTCTTTTTTACAAGCGCTGGAGCAGGTGCATGCAAGCAATGTGCCGATAAATCCGAAGATACCCACAACAAGCAATAATGCAAGGAGCCAGAGCTGTTCCGGAAACAAGCGTTGGAAGGAGAACAATCCAGTCAGGATTGTAATGGAAAACACACCCAGACTAAAGAGACTTCCCAACGTGCTGGAAAACAAGAAAATGCTCAAAACTAGTAACGTCACTAAAACAAAGAGTGCAGTCATGAAGAATTCAGGACCGTATGTGGTGTAGACCAATAAATCAGTCAATGTTGCCATGCCCAGTAAGAGGACAAGCACTAAAAAACAATAAACGCTATTTGATTTCATATATAATCCCTCCAATATATTTTCGTATTAATTCTATCGCATCAATAATCCATCAAAAACTATGGAAAAATGGAGAAATGCAGTGCTTATATAGGTTTCCATTGG
>CAYLMH010000039.1:0-12365 GCA_964385055.1 uncultured Methanosarcinales archaeon | reverse complement strand
CTTAGAACAAACTTATTAATAGGTTTATCGACGAGTTTTCCGAAAATCTTACGGATGTTCCGAAGGATTTTCGCTTTTGGCGAATTAGTTTCGGTAAAAGTCAGAAATCAATGGTTTTTTTCGGATCATCCGAAAAACTTTTGCTTAATCGCACTCCACCTTTACCAAATACACTTTATTCTTTCCCGCTACACCATTCACATACTTCAAGAAATAATGGACATCAGGGAGCAATGCCGCAACGCAAATCGCGTTAAACATTCTTGGGAAAATAAGTGGATCTGATTTTGGACTGACAAACACTGTTTTGCCGCCTGCATCCTCACTCCAATCTTTTGTGAAATCGAAAAAGAGGACTGTCGCTGCACGCTGTTCAATGGTATCATGCAACAATGTGTAATCTTTGTGTTCGTACACTAACAACTGTGGACGCACTGTTTTGATTTCTTTCTTTAGCATTGTGCCTAAAAGTGTTTTGAAGCCCGCAGAATTCAGGAACGCATAGAACTCCGCAAGCGGTTTTTCCGCTGCCGCTGTATGATACGAATGCATGTGCGGAATGTATTCATGGCTGAATTTTATTTTTTCAATCGCTTTTCTTACTGCTGCTGCTTTTTCAGGAAGAAGAAAACTTCCGAGCTGTACTGATGGAATCGCTGCGCTCTGAAATGCCTGCTCTACTTGTTTAATTGTTTCAGTAGTGAGATACTGGGGATTTACCCAATGTTTGAGAAGCTGAATATCAGCCATGAAACCATCCTCCTAAGGTGAGGCGTTTTTTGTCTGCAAGAAGTTCATTCACCTGATGGAATGACTGCCTTGTGACTTTGAACAGCATGAGACTGTTTTGCTGTGGCGGATAGGATTTGACTATTTTTTTGGGAACGTTTTCTTCGTCCACTGCGAAAAACTCTAACGCGCCACCATCTTTTGGCGTGAGCGTTGGGCTGAGATAGAGGATATACGCTATTTTTCGATGATCAAGGTAATCGTCATGCGGAAGAAGATAGCCATGCTGCGGAAAATTTAATGCCGCAAGATCCACAGTGTTCTTGAGCTTTGGAATGCCTGTGATTTCCTGCAACATTTTTTGCAGATAATTAGAATTGAGCATGGTATAGAAGCTGCTGAAGACAAATGATGTACTATTTCTGAGGTCTTTTGTCTGCTGCAAATAGAAAAGATCACTTTCTTTTGTTTCAAATTCCTGTTTTTCTAATGCTTTGACCAGATACTCTATTTGTCTTGGCTGGAGAAAGTTCTTGATTAACAGATGAGGAAATGGTTTATTTTTTTGAAATTCTTTGCTATATTTCTTAATTGCTTCATCGCTGAGGTGCTGTTCTTGAACCCATCCCTTCAATGCACCTATGCGTGGATTTGGCTTCATTCGCTTCTTTTAGATTTTGGTATATATAAGAGTTGCGGAAAGAGGGTGGTCTTTTCTAGAAGGATACATTTTGTTTATCTTATCTTTTCACAAAGATATATCTCTCTGCAATTCTCTTTGCAGGTAATTCTTCGGACTCTCCCATCATTTCTTTTACTATCCTATATCTTTCTTCTTCTGTGTCTCCACGCCTATCGCCACGGTACATTCTAAAGAGAGAGTTGAATGATACTCGAATAAATTCATATGCTTCAGGTCTTACTTCACGCAACTCTTCGAAATCTTTTACTGGTTGAAATAATCCTTCAAGGTTTCGTGAGAAGACAGCGCGATTGTCACCTTTTCTTCTATCGCTTTCAACAAAATCGATTACTCCAACAAGTTCAAATGCATCTGGATTATTGTACATGTGTGACGCATTTCCATGATAATTATTTGACAAAATATAACCACCATTTCTGATATGCTGCGAAGCCCATTCTGTTGCGATACAAGGATTAAGAAGAATCAACAGATCGTGTTCTTTTGAGGGTTTGTATTCTCGTATATCTTGTCCATGCGCGTCTAAACCATGTTGCCTGAACGTCTCCATCGCTACCGTGTCTATATCAACATACGTCACTGCATCAAAGACTTTGGAAGGACTTGCGTCATTCGCGCAAGAAGGATGAAGAACTGCTCTTGCGTTATGTACTTGATCTCTAAACGCAGTGTATATTGCGATAAGATCGTCGTGATATTGGGGGGAGGTTGTCATAATGCTCACAAATATCCTGCTTTTTCCATGTAATATCCTATGTCTCTTCTTTTATATTGCTTTACAATAGGTATCGTAGGTTTTGCCCGTTCCATTATTCTTTCTAGCAAGTTATCTGTTGCTAGTGCCACATCAAAGTCAACTTCCTTTTTCTGCGTTGTCTCATCCCATTTCCCCGAACTAGCACCAATGAATATTCTTCCTTGAAAATACCCAAATGGATTAATGTCCCGTCTGATAGTTAATACATGGATTCCCGAGTTAGGTTGATAAACATAAGCAGCACAGTCATCAATAAGCATCTGGTCGTGCTTCTCCTCAGATTCAACACTTACTGTATAATTCAATTTCCTTGCAGCATCTAGCATTTTCCTCCAATCGAGCTTAGCTTCCTCTGAATTTGCATGATTGGCATATAAAGCAGACACATCAACTTCCCTTACAAAATCAATCTTATCCAATGAGATTGACTCCTTGATAAGAACTTCGGGGATCTTATGCTGTCCACCATATTCTCTTAATGGAGTTGCTGTTGCTTTTAACGCTTTTTTAAGCTCATTCCTCTGCTTTCGTAATGTTCCATGAGAGTCTGTGCTTTCATAAAACCTAGATTCCAGCGCTTGCTCAAAAAGAAAATGATCTACCACCAAAGGATTTTGGTCTGCTCCCATGTGAAGTCTCAACAAAACAAGACCACTCTCATCTTTTTCATAAATCGAACGTAGTAAGTGATCAAGGCAGCCAGGGAGGGATTGATGATCTCTCCATTCAAGGGGGCTTGGCTCTGTTAAGGCATATGTAACTGGGCCAAAGATTTTAATTTTAAGATCATCTTTATTATTGCTCGGTCGCAGAACACCCTCTTCTTGAATGTTCCTCCATTTATCCAAAGTAGTGTAATGATAAACCTGTACCCCTCTGTTGTCTGTTGTCATATAGTCCAAATTAACTCTAAGAACCGCTCATTTATATATTTTTCCATATATTTGTCACTTCTTAATAACAACACAACCTTTATATATAACTTGCGTTTACCTCATTACAATTCAGTTGATCTTAGATCAACATTAATTCAAACACACGATCAAGGAGAGGAAAGAAATGACCAAAAAAGAAACAACGCACTGTTCAGATGAACATTGCAGGGAAGAACAATGTACAGCTGAACAGAACTCTCCTTCACCCAAAGAAGAGCACCAGTGTAAAGGAAAATGCAAAGAAGAGCATAATGAACCTCACTGCGAAGGAACATGCGAAGAAGATCCTTGCAACGAAGAAACACAACTCAAAGACTTAACCAAAACACTCCAATTCCTTCAAGCAGACTTTGAAAACTACCGTAAGCGCGTCGAACGCGATAACGCGGATTTCAAAAAATACGCAACAAAACAACTTCTTGTAGAACTCATACCAGTGCTGGACAATTTTGGCCACGCACTCAAAACAGTCGACGACGAAGGCGTCCGATTAATCCACATGCAACTTATGGGCGTGCTGGAAAAATATGGACTCAAAGAAATCGAATGTTTAGGTAAGAAATTTGACCCAAAACTGCACGAGGCGCTTTTGCAGGAAGACAGCGACAAAGAAGCGAATATTGTCCTTGAAGTCTTGCAAAAAGGTTATATAGTAGGAGATACTGTATTACGCCCAGCACGAGTCAAAATTACGAGGAAAAAACAAGATGAAACTGCGCGTGTTCCAACCGGAGGAACTTCATAAACACGAAGCTGGAAATATTGCCAGCCTCAGCATTACGAAGCACACCCCTGAAACACGAATAGCAGAACTTGGAAAAGAATGCACAGGCTGCGGCCATTGTTGCAAGGTTGATTCAGGAATTTTGTTTGAAGACGACGTCACGAGGATTGCAGATTATATGCAAATGCCCCGCGACGATTTCATCAAAGAATTCCTTGAGGAGCATGAACGATTTCACACCAAATGCTGGAAACTCAAACAAATCCGTGAGGACGGCAAGCCTTTTGGGCGATGCATCTTGCTCGATGAAGAGAACAAGTGCTCTGTTCACGAGGCAAAACCGAAGTATTGCAAGCTGCTTTCGACAGCAAGCAAGCATGGACAACAACTCGCGGTGTGGTTTGCGCTCAATCATTTCGTGAATCCCCATGATCCTGAATCAGTCCGACAGTGGGCAGCGTACCTGAGAACGCATCCGACAATCCCTGGTGGTCAGTTGCATGAACTGATCCCTGAGGAACAACGATTGCGTCGCATTCTGAGTTATGAAGACGTGTATTGAATTACACAAACGCTGTACAATAAAAAAACATAGAACCACTGGAGGCAGTGAACATGGGAAAAATAATTGGAATTGATTTAGGAACAACATTTTCAGCTGTTGCGGTTATGGAAGGCGGAAAAGCAACCATCATCCCAAACACTGAAGGAAAACGAACAACACCATCTGTCGTCAACATTACAGAAGATGGAGAAATTCTTGTCGGAGACACCGCAAGAAACCAGGCTATCGCAAGCCCACAAAGCACAGTGCGCTCTATCAAGAGACACATGGGCGAAGATTTCAAAGTCAACATTCATGGCAAAGACTACACGCCACAGCAAATTTCTGCAATGATTTTGCAAAAAATGAAGAAGGACGCTGAAGCGTATCTTGGCCAGAAAGTAACACAAGCAGTTATCACAGTCCCCGCATATTTTGGCGATGCGCAACGACAAGCAACAAAAGACGCAGGAAAAATCGCAGGACTTGAAGTATTGCGAATTATCAACGAACCAACCGCTGCAGCACTCGCATATGGAATTGACAAAACAAACGATCACACGATCTTAGTTTTCGATTTTGGTGGTGGAACGTTTGACGTTTCTGTTCTCGAACTCAGCGATGGTGTCTTTGAAGTTAAAGCAACCAACGGAAACAACTTCCTTGGCGGCGATGATATTGACGACGCTTTAATCGACTGGATGGCAAAAGATTTCAAAGCACAGCATGGCATTGACTTGCGTGAAGACAAAGTCGCGCACCAGCGTTTGAAAGAAGCAGCTGAAAAAGCAAAGATTGAACTTTCCAGCAAGTTGAAAGCAACGATTAATCTGCCATTTATCACCGCAGATAAATCCGGTCCAAAGCACTTGAACATTGAACTAACACGGGCAAAGTTCGAACAGCTTATTGACTCCATCTTGAAAAAACTTGAAGACCCAACAAGAAAAGTATTGAAAGACGCAAAGCTCGACAAACTTGTGGACAAGATTATTTTCGTTGGCGGTTCTACACGAATCCCTGCTGTTCAGGAACTTGTTAAAACACTCGTTGGCAAAGAAGGAGATCGTTCTGTTAACCCTGACGAAGCAGTTGCTCTTGGCGCAGCGATTCAGGCAGGAGTTCTTGGCGGAGAAGTCAAGGACATTTTGTTACTCGACGTTACTCCATTAAGTCTTGGAATCGAAACGCTTGGTGGCGTGTTGACAAAGCTTATTGAACGAAACACGACAATCCCGACGAAGAAATCGCAGATTTTCAGCACCGCAGCTGATAATCAGACCGCTGTTTCCATTAGAGTATTCCAAGGAGAACGACCAATGGCAACAGACAACAAATTGCTTGGGCAGTTTGACCTTGTCGGTATTCCCCCTGCACCACGCGGTGTGCCACAAATTGAAGTCGCTTTTGACATTGACGCAAATGGCATTGTCAACGTCAACGCAAAAGACATGGGCACTGGGAAGCAGCAGAAGATTACCTTAACTGCATCAACAAATCTCACTGAAGCTGAGATTGAAAAGATGCGTAAAGAAGCTGAAGAGCACGCTGAATCAGACAAAGCGCGAAAAGACGAAGTCGAAACCTTGAACGAAGCTGATACGCTTCTCTACACTACTGAGAAGACGATGGCTGACATGAAAGGCAAAGTTGATGAGAAAAAGCTTGACGCGATTACGCCAGTTTTGGAAGGACTCAAAGTCTTGATGACTGCGGAGAAAAAAGATATTCCTGCAATCAAAGAGAAACTTACCGCGCTCAACAAAGTTGCTCAGGAAGCTGCTGTTGAGATGTATCAGAAGGCGAGTCAGGAAGCGCAACATGCTGAAGCTGCAAAAGGTCAGGCTAAAGGCAAAGACGACGTCGTTGACGCAGATTACAAAGTTGAAGAATAAACTCTTCGATTTTTTTCTTTTTTTTATTGAAGCTATAACAAGATACTCTATAAAGAGGGGAGAGACATGGTTAAAGATTGTTTTGATGGAACTGTAGGAAGTTGTGCAGTAGCATATCCTGTAAAAATAATAGTAGATGAGAAGAATGAATTGTATAAACAATGGTTCTCAAAACCGAAACATAAAGATATTGTAACGTCACATTTTATTCAAAAACACGGAGTTCTTTCTGTTCATGAAGACTCTCCAGATGGTACTATGTATAGATCGATGGATTGTCCCCTACTAATCGGAAGCTTATATTTTCCTGCAGGACAGACGTTTGCAGCAAATAATGATTACGATTTAGCTGTTCTTCCAATGCAAAGGGATCACGATAAATGTAGGCTAGACTTTAGTGGCAGTGGTGTTGCAATAGATATCTCTAATGATGGTTGGGTTTTAGTCGCTTTGGGAAGATGGAGCGAATGGAAAAAAAAGCAACAAAAAACACATTATTCGCTTAGCTGAAGTCCACATACACAATTCATCCATTTTTAAAAAAATAAAAAAGACATAGGGATTCAGGGACAAACTGAGCGAATGAAGAAGCAAGGCGATTCATAAGAGTTAAAGACCAAATAAAAGGCAATAAAATTCAAGTAAAAGATATAAAGGAGAGAGCCAGAATTCACAATTATGGAAGAATCAAAACAATCATTTGGGGAGTTATTGCAAATTTCCCAACGACTGCGAAAAGAATGCCCGTGGGACGCTGAGCAGACTTTAGACTCTTTTCACAAATATATTGTTGAAGAATCCATTGAAGCGCAGAAAGCCGCAGAAGCAAAAGACTACGATGAACTTAAAGAAGAATTAGGCGACGTCTTCTGGAACGTCCTTTTTATGTGCAACATCGCGAAAGACAATGGCTTATTTGATGTTCATGATGTTTTGCAAAACGCAAAAGAAAAGATGATCCGCAGACATCCCCACGTCTTTGCGGGCGAAAGCAAAGACATGGATTCCATTCACAAAAAGTGGGCAGAAATCAAAGCAGAAGAAAGAAAGCTAAAGGAAGCGAGAAAAAGCGCGCAACCGAAACCTGCACAAGAGGCATACCCATGAAACTTCCCACACGAGAACAAGCAGAAGCATATTTTGATGATTTCCATGTTCCTGATAATTTTAAACAGCTTTGTTTCTTAGTCAACAGAATTGCTGTTTTTCTTGCAGAAGAATTGAAAGCTGCAGGGGAGCATATAGACTTAGATCTTGTGGACATTCTTTCTTTGTTGCATGATCTGTTCAAACCCGCTGCACTCGAGAAATTGACTACTGACGCGAAATTTAAGTGCTATCCCACTCCACAGCAGATTACATTTTGGGAGGAGATGAAACAGAAATATAAAGCAAAACATGAAACCGCGTTATTCGCAGAAGTGTTTCGTGCAGAGTTTCCTGAATTCGCGAGACTGATGCTGCACTATGGAAATCATGATGTCTTTACTTCAAAGAAATCACGAGAAGAACAGATCGTGCACTACGCAGACTGGCGCGTGTACTGCGATGAAATTGTATCTCTCAAGAAAAGGACTGACGATCTTCTTGTGCGTTATAAGAAAAAAATTGAAGGGAATAAAGGAGGACTTGCGCTTTGGCAAACTCGCGTTGCTGATGAATGCGCAGTCGAACTTTCCATCTTCCATAAACTCAACATAAAACCAGAACAGCTTAGCCAGCTTGTCCAATAGGCGAGACCATGAAACAGAAAAAAACAAAATTAGTCATGTTTGATTATGATGGCGTCTTAATGGATTCCAACCATTTACCTAAATTGTACTACGATGATCTCGCAAAAGTTCTTGGCACAAAACGCTTCAACTCTGTGGAGGAAACAAGAGAATATCTTGAAGTCAGCGTGCATGACACCTTGCAAAAACTTGGTGTTGATACGCCTGAGAAGAAAGAGATTGCAATGAAGCTCTTCCGATCGTATGATGATAGATGGAAAAATCTGAATCTCTTTCCTCATGTTCGCGAGATGCTCAAAACATTGAAAGAACATGGCTATCTTTTAGCGATTGTTTCCAATAATCACGCAGAAGTCATTGAACATGATTTGAAAAAGAATGATGTGCACCATTATTTTGATCACATTATTGACATCAAATTTGGAAGAAAACCTGAAACTGATCAGATACTTCATTGTTTGAAAATCACTGGAACGCTTCCTGAAGAAGCTGTCATGATTGATGACATGGATGGGGGCATTATTGCTGCCAAAAATGCGAAACTCAAAAAAGCAATTGGCGTGAGTTATGGTTATCAATTACGCGAACGATTACACATGGCTGACCTTATAGTAGATCATCCTCAACAGATCATTGACGCGGTGAAGTAAATGGCAGAAAAAGATTATTATAAGATTCTTGGTGTCGAGAAAGGTGCGTCCAAGGAAGAAATCAAAAAAGCATACAAAACACTCGCAAAGAAATATCACCCTGACATGAACAAAGAATCAGGATCCGCTGAAAAATTCAAAGAAATAAATGAAGCTGCGTCTGTTCTTTCTGACGACAAAAAAAGACAGCAATTTGATCAGTATGGAACAACAGATTTTGGCGCTGGACAGGGCGGCTACTCCAGCCAAGATTTTGGACAAGGCTTTGGATTTGATTTTGACGATATTTTTGAATCCTTTTTTGGCGGTCAACGAAGAAGAGGAAGAGGCCCACGAAAAGGCGATGATGTGGAATATGAAGTAGAAATTACGCTTGAAGAAGCAGCTGCTGGTGTCAAGAAACATATTCGTGTTCCGCGCCTTGAAACCTGTTCGAAATGTGAAGGAAGTGGCGCGAAATCTGACAAGCACATTAAAACGTGCGAGAGTTGTCATGGTACTGGTACTGTAACACGAGCGCAGCGAACACCGTTTGGAATCTTTCAATCTACAGGGGTTTGTTCCACTTGCGGCGGACAAGGAAAAGAAATTGAAGAAGTATGTGAAACGTGCAATGGACAAGGAAAAATACAGGAAGAGAAAAAAGTGACTGTGGATATTCCTGCTGGCGTTGACACCGGCTCTCGTTTGCGGATTGGTGGAAGCGGACAAGCAGGCGACAAAGGCGCTCCTGCTGGTGATTTGTACTTATACATTACTGTGTTAAAACATGAAATCTTTGAACGCGAAGAACAAGATATTTTCATGGACATGCCTGTTTCGTTTCGCGACATGTGTTTAGGTGGAGAAATTGAAGTTCCGACGCTGAAAGGAAAGGCGACGATTAAAGTTCCCGCTGGAACAAAAGCAAACACTGTTTTCCGTTTGAAAGGAAAAGGAATTCCTTCGCTTCGTGGCTTTCACACTGGCGATCAGTTGGTGAAAGCAATCATTTATGTTCCTGACAAATTCACGAAAAAACAGAAGGAAGCGCTTGAAGACTTTGATAAGGAAGCAAAACGAGAGAAAGGATTGTTTGAGAAGGTGTTTGGGTAGAAAGGCTTTTATAGATTATGTTCTCTGTGTTTGTTATGCGAAATACGATGGCTGTCTTTATCGTTGCAGCAGTTGTTCTTCTCGGTGTTTTTGGAGATGACGGAATAACAGGAAATGCAGTGTATTCTTCAAGACCTGATCTTTCTACTGCGATTGTAACGCATGGCGTTGATAAAGAGACCAATGAATTTTATGTTGTATTTGAAATTTTGAACGAAGGAGAAGCAGCTTTGAAAAAAGGAACAACAATTCCTGTTCGACTGTTTGTTCGCTACACTGAACCTCCTGTGAAACATGAAGGAAGTACAGGAAGCATTAGTACTGCTGAGGTTTTTCTTGAAGAAGCAAAAGCAACATATGTACTTGAAGAGGAGCTTGGTTCCGGGGGGAGCGTTCTTGTGATTTCTCCTCCTATTCCTATTTTATTGAGCACTGTTCGATTCTTTGAGAAATATAAAATAAAGAATAGGATTACGATTGAAGTGGATAATGACCGCGAAATTAAAGAAGAAGATGAGAAAAATAATAAGTTGGTGAAATGGTATTATATGCAGGAATGGAGCGGATTTGAGGATGAGGTGTTGGAGCCTGCGTAATCATTTGGTTATCACCTAAAATTATTTAATCTCGTTGTGTTCCTCTCTTTCTTATGAAACAATCTTTTTCCGTAATCTATCAAACACTTCTTTCCAATTATTCTCCCCAAGGCTGGTGGCCCATCAATAATGTCTACAAGAAAAGATATTCTCTGACCAACGAAGAGAAATTTGAAATTATTATTGGCGCGATTCTGACGCAAAACACCGCATGGACAAACGTGGAGAAAGCGTTGAATGAATCGCGGAAAAATAATTGTTTGTCTTTGAAAGGAATTCTTGAAACGAGACATGAAACACTCGCAATGTACATCAAAAGCTCTGGATACAATAATCAGAAAGCGGAACGATTGAAAATTGTTGCGCAATTTCTTCTCCAACATCCACTTGAAGAGTTGCAGAACATGGAGATAAAGGAATTGAGAACACTGCTCCTCTCTGTCAAAGGGATTGGTCCCGAAACAGCAGATTCAATTATTCTTTATGCGTTTGCAAAACCAAGCTTTGTTATTGATGCATACACAAAAAGGATTATAAGTAGAATTGGATTCTGCAGAAAAGATGTTTCATATGATGAACTGCAAACATTGATCACGAATAATATAGAGAAAGATACTGAAATGTATAATGAATATCACGCATTGCTTGTCGAACACGCAAAACGATATTGCAGAACAAAGCCGTTGTGTGAGGAATGTATAGTAAATACTATATGTCAGAAAAAAGTATAACTCCCTCTTATCGTTCATAAAGGATAATTGTTCTAAAGTACTTCTCAGCTTTTTCTGTGCCAACTATTGCCTTTTCGCTTCGTGTAAAACAGGGTGTACCCATCCCTCGTATTTTTGGTGGACTGAAACCTGCTCTTTTTTTTAAGACACCCGCACGTTCATATTGTTCGTCAAGTTCAGAAGGCGTACGTTTTTTGATAGTATATCCTTGTCCAGGATCTTCAACAAGGAACAATGCTCCATATCTTCCTCCAAGAAATTGAAGCGTGACAAATCCGTTCCTACAATAATTTGAACCATGTTCAATTCCATTAATCAGAGCCTCAAAAACACATGACCCTTGTTGTTGAATAAATCCGAAATCTTCAAGAAAGAAAGTGTTGGTTCCAGTCATACGTTCACTATACATCTGGAGATAGGTCATAATTGTACTGTTATATTTTATTCTTGCAAGTGCCTGCTGCTGCTGTGTTGTCTTTTCGTGGTCAAAGCCGTATCTTTTTTGATTATCGCGAAGCGCTTTAAGTGAACGAACAAAAGCAGAACCCGCGGAGAAAGTCCACGCCATATTCCACACATCCTGCCTATACTCAAAACTAAGACCTTCTTCCACAACACGCTCTTCCAATGAAGAAATAACACCTGCTTCAATAAGATCTCCTATCCTCCCTCTTGCAACTTGCACCGTTATTTTTGTATCTATTGCCATGTGACTACAAAAGATAAAAAAGAGTATACTACTTTTAAAGGTTAGCGCTATTTTTGATACTCTCCTTCTGTGATTATTTTCTATGACAATCCCCACCCAAACATTTTTATAATAAAACAATACAAAATTCAATCATGGCATTCCTTGACAAACTCAAATTCTGGAAAAAAGGCGATGATGCGTTTGCTGACCTTGACAAACAACTCGGAACAATGCCGCAAACACCTGGAACTCCAGAATCACCAGGCTATGGACCACTCTCCCACGAACAAGGATTCACCCCATCTTCTGACGATGATCTTCTTCGGTCATCAGAGACTGGTCTTGATTTTGGAAAACAAGGACATAGCGCAGAAGGATTCTCTGGATTTGGGATGGAACATCCAAGCGATAAGCAAATGCCTTCCTACGAACAGCCACGGCAAGTGTACGAAGTTACGCCACAAGCAGCAGCGCCTGCACAAAATGTTTCCCAACAATTAGAGTTAGTCGCAGCAAAATTAGACACGATTCGCGTTTCTTTAGAAAGTATTAATCATCGACTGGTTGCAGTGGAACGAGCGT
>CAYLMH010000038.1:0-12828 GCA_964385055.1 uncultured Methanosarcinales archaeon | reverse complement strand
GTTTGGATTCAAGAAATGTACGAAGCTGGCTAGCTTCTGCATTCGTAAAGAGAACAGCATCATGCAAATCAGACATCACGTAGACGACTTCTGTTCGTTCCTGAAGTTCTTTGAGAAACTGTTTTCGGTCAGTGGAAAGCCGAGGAATTTCCCAATATGCCATCCGTTCAAACAGAACTGGATCGCAATCCATCTTTTGTGCAAGCGCATGACAAAGGAGTTTGACCCACATGACTAGAATGCATTGTTTTTCCTTGCGAATATCGCGAAGCGCAGTAAGTTTCTGAAAGAATGTACAGAGGTTTTTGACAGCAAGCGGTGCAGAAGAGAGCAACTGATCACGTTTTTTGATTTGTAAAGCAAAAGAAGTCTCAATATGATGAATCTCCTCCTTAATTTTTTCTTCAGATGAGGATAAAAGAAGCTTCTGCAGTTCTTCAAGGAAAAATTGTGCATCTATATAATGAATATGCGCATAATTATTTTTACTCCAGTAAAATTGCTGTTCATGAGAAACAAGAAGTTTCTGGATATAAGAAGGAAGTTCAGCTACTTTTTTTGCAGAAAGAACAATCTTTTCATCCTTTTTGTTCAAAATAGCGTGAGCAAGATGAAGGAATGCAAGCTTTTCACGTTGTGAGTAAGACATTTCAGAAGGAGTGGTAAGAAGGCCTATTTCAGAAAGCAGTACAGGCGCATGTTTTTTAATTTCCAACTCCAGAAACTGATTTCCTTCTGCGTCAAATGCATCAATAAAAATGAGTGGACACCATTGTTCTGCTCCTTGCTGAGAAAGTGTCTGAAGATGAGAAAGCAACTCATTTTCAGATAACGTAGAGAAATCAAGTGTCTGAAGAAGAAAAACAGTCTTTTGCATTGGTGCAAAGGATTTCTGCCATGTCTGCTCAATGAAATCAACATATTTTGAATCATTTTTCTGTTTGTCTAGGAAAGAAAGAGCAAGTTCCCGCATTCCTTCCAAAGAAACGTAGTTAGTAAGATAATTATTCTTCACATGCGCAACCCAAAACGGAAAATGAACACCGTAGTATTTCTGCATGCGCAAAAGAGAAGTTATGGGCAAGCTCACATTAATCGGCGTTGCTTCTCCTGCTTGAAGGTAGAGTGTTTTTCCCTGCGCTTCTTTAAGAATAATTTCAGGTTTGATCATAAAGGTATCATCTCATTATGAGTTATAAATCTTTTTGGAACAAAGAGAGAAGTTCTTTGAAATCAAGAGCAGAATAATCTGCAACTGAAGAAGAGCAACGAACAAGAATTGTTTTCATGCCAACACTTTTCGCAGGAATAATGTCTTTCTTCTCACTATCACCCACAAAGATGATCTGTTCGGCAGGAACGCCACAACATTGGACAATTTTCTCAAAACCTTTTGGATCAGGTTTTGCGTTTTTGACATTATCGCCAGAAAGCAACGTAAAGTCAGATGGATCTAAACCAAGCAATCCGAGAATAGTAATAAGCTGATCACGAGGAACCGACGTATAAACACCAAGACCAATCTTTTTTTGTTTCAGAAAAGAAATAACGTTCTGAACATCTTCATCTCGAGAAATATAGTTTTGAAAGGAAAACTGCGTGGCAAATGCTTCTGCATAAAATTTCTTTGGTTTTCCTAACGCAACAAAGATAAGAGATTTACGAACATGTTGTTTGAGCAATGCGTCAAATTCATTTTTCGTCTCTGTTGTTCGCTGTTTTCCAGTTTCCTGAAGATACAACTGATACGCAAAATCTTCAACAGCTGCATCATATGCAGGATTTTTCAATAATGTTCCTTCAAGATCGAACCAAACATTGGTTGCATTCATTACAGCACGCGCCTCACATCACTCATGTCAGGAGATAATCTAAGACAATCACTCAAAGAAGGAGAAAGAAAACCCAAGGGGTCTACATTTCTCCCAAAAGAATAGTGTATACTTTCAGGATATCTTCGAACAACAGTAATTCCATCCAAAGGAGCAAGTTCAGTAAGTCGTGCATCAGGCTCCAAATGTTGCTGTAATCCACCAATATTTGGATCATGTCCTACTAAAACTATTGCATGAGAAGGATCTTGTTGTTGTATCTCAGGATGAGAACGACCAATGATGTGATAAATAACTGCAGCAAGATAGGATTGAGCGCCATGAAGCATAAGCGCACGTTCAGCAGGATCAACATTTTCTGTACCTGTTGCAAGCATCTGATAACATTGTTCCATTGCTTGTGCACGAGTAATTCTTTTTGCTCTATATTCATCTAAAATACGCTGCGGAACACGCTGTTGCAATCGCTCCTCAAGTCCAGGAACAAACTGCGCTCTTACCGCAGAATCAGAACGAAAGAGTTGGTTTGCAGTATCATAATCTAAACCAGCATACCCTGCATGAATATACCACCCAGTATCATGGCTTCTGTCAACAGCTTTTCCAATAGTATCAGTAGAACAATAAATTTCAAGAGTAGGAGAACCTCGCAATGCAACACCATAGGCAAGCGCATCGCGCCTTCCTTGTTCAGTCAATTGATTGGGATCAACTGCTGCAGTGCTTGGATTCTTCTCACCATGTCGAATTAAATGTATTACTCGTTGCCCAGTTGTCGTTTCTGTTGTTGTCATTGTTGTACACTCTGTTTTCACTGTATAGTTAGACCTAGATTTATATACCTTTGCTGTAATAAATACAACTACAAAAAGATCCAGAGCAAAAGAGCAACGAACATAGAAAGAGAGACAAAAAAGAAGGTATTGTCCTCTAAAACAGGTTGTTTTTTCTTTTGTGGTATCTCTTGAAGTGTTTCCAAATACGCACCATACGCCTCGTTTCCAATCATAGAAACGATGAAGAACAAAGAACTATAAGAAATATTGTAGTAATAAATATAACTACATTACTTCTTCGCAAACTTCCACATAAAATCAAAATAATTTTTGTATGCTTCCGCGATCTCTTTGTTACGAATCGCAATAACGCGAGGCATATCCGCTGCAAGCAAAATTAAAACAACACTCCCGCAAATATCAACAGTTGCGGGTGTTTTGAAAGAATCTGGCAAGTACCGAATCTCGAAGAGTTTATCGGGATTTTTTTCTTTTTCAGATCGAACAGATTCATAATAAAGCGCCTTGCATTTAACACCCTGCGCAAGTCTATCCGCATT
Organism: uncultured Methanosarcinales archaeon; assembly: GCA_964385055.1. Lineage (GTDB taxonomy): Archaea > Nanobdellota > Nanobdellia > Woesearchaeales > DSVV01 > JACRPI01. Next base: position 9,660 of record CAYLMH010000038.1, on the reverse strand, counting down.
AAATCGTTCATGTCTATGCTTCAATGTTTTTCGCAAAAGACCAGTGCCGCCAAGACCATAAATAACTGGCGCTTTCTCATCAAGCATCATATAATATGCAGTAATAACCCCTTCAGGGCCAGTAAAATAAAACACTTCTTCTCGTTTATTTTTAATGTTATAGAGTCCAGAAAGTTCAGGAACAAGCTGTTTTGCAATTTCCTCCTTCTGTTCAACAAAGCGAAGAAGATTCTTTGGATCGCCAACACTGTATATTGTTTTTGCTCCTTTTTTAAGAGAACTGACAAGACCTTTATTGACCAGCTTGTCAATGATTTCATAAGTATTGACACGATGAACACCAGATTCTTTAGTAATGTCGCTTGTGGTGCCGCTTCCTAACTTCACTAAAGCAAGGTAGACTTTCGCTTCATTGGTCGAAAACCCCAATTCTAAAAGTTTGCCCATCATTGTAGTAACAAGTATAACAGCAAGAATATATATACGTTTCGCTTCACACAAAAGAAGAAAGGTGTAGGACTGTAAAAATGAAACTCTATCATAATCTCCCAAAAGAAAAAAGAGACGAATTGCTGAAAAAGCGTTGGTACTTTCAAGGCTTTAACGGTACACCCGCTCCATTGAGCGGCCCGACTGTGGGAAACATCAAAGAAGGGCATGAAGTGTTAGGCTTTGGCTACATGACAATTCTAGAGTATTATGAAGGAGATAAATGTTATTATCTCTATGATTGGAATGATCTTGAAGAAGGACTAAAAAGTATTTTGAAAAAAGTCAAAGAAGACAAAACATATCTCAGCTGGCTCCTTAAGAAAGATGAAGAGCTTCGAAAAGCGCATGAGAAGTTCATAAAGAAACTAGAAAAGACAAATATAGAAACACTTGGATTTCAAGAAGCAGTAAGGCTGTATCAAGAATTCAGCGCGTCGTATAGAAAAGCAATCGCAATCTCATTAATTATTGAGTGTTTTACCTACCCAACAGAAGATCTTATTCGAAATACAATAACAGACGAACTTACCAAGAAAGGAAAGAAAGAGCTTGTTGAGAAAGCAATTCCTCTTTTGACAGGAGCTCTGCATCCTTCATTTATCGGAAAGCATACACTCGCTTTACTCCACCTCGCAATAGAAGGAGAAGAAAAAGGATGGAAAGAAATATTCATGCAAAAGAACGCGCATGAAATTGCAAAGACATTGGAACAAAGCGCTGAAGGAAAAAATATTCTCAAGAAAATCCAAGAATATCAGCAGAAAATGTTTTGGATGAATAATGCCTACGCTGGAGCGAAAGTACTTCCCGTAGAACATTTTGTGGAAGAAATAAAACATACACTGGAAAAGCACAAGCATCCTGCAAAAGATGCGCAAGAACAAGAAGAACACTTTAGAACAATTGAACAAACAAAAAGAGAGTTCATGGAAGAACAGGATCTCAGTCAGGAACTCAAAACATTGATCGAAATAAACGACACCATGGGCATTATCCATGACGTACGAAAAGAAGTCATCACCCATACCAATCATTTTATTGATCTTTTCCTTGCGCGATTAGGAAAAGAACTTAACATTCCCATCGAAGAAATGCGCTACGTTTCTCATTATGAGATAGAAGAAGCAATTCTCAAATCAATAAGCAGAGCAGACCTTCAAGAAAGAAAAAGAAAGAGTGTCTTCATCACAGAAAAGGGAGAAACACAATATCTTTTAACAGGAAAAGAAGCAGAAGAAATAATCAATGTGTTAACACAGGAACACAGTCATGAAGAGCAAGAAATACTCAAAGGCCATTGCGCATCACAAGGACATGCAGTAGGGATTGTCAAAGTGTGCAGAGGCATGGAAGAAGTCTCAAAATTTCAGGAAGGACAAGTCCTTGTCGCGTGCATGACACAGCCAGAGTTTGTTCCTGGGATGAAAAAAGCAATTGCGATTATTACAGATGAAGGAGGTTTAACCTGTCATGCTGCAATTATCAGCAGAGAGCTCAAGAAACCCTGCATCATATCGACAAAAAAAGCAACACGTGTACTGAAAGACGGCATGAAAGTTGAAGTAAACGCAACAGAAGGATATGTAAGAGTGATCAAGGAATGAGGAGAGAAAGCAATGAAAGAAAAAGCATTAGAAGCACTCAAAAACTATCCTTTATATAACTATTATGAGAATAAAGCAAATGTCTTCGCAATGTTTTTAGGATTTGACGCGAGAACAGGGACGTTGCAAAAATCATTGGGAACAACGTACAAACCAATTGTTGCAATAGGAAGAAAAAGAAATTTTCCAATGTATATGAATCACGAAGAATGTCTCAGGATTGCACAAGTTATTCTTAACAAAATTCAGGAAGACCAAAAATGGTTTGAACATGCAACAAAAGAGATTTATGTTCGAGCAGCAGCGCTTATCGCATTTAGCAGAAATCTAAAGAATATAAACTACAAAACAAAAAGTCAAACAGAACTTCTTGCACTTTATCAGGAATATTGTTATTTATTCAAAGATATGCGAGTGTATAGTTCAATTCCCATGATGCTAGAACATGATACACCTATCTTAAGCAATCTCTTAAAAGAAAAATTAAGACAGCAAATAGAAGGAGAAATGCTCAATGACGTATTTAGTACCTTAAGCAGTCCAACAAAAAATTCATATCTACTTCAAGAAGAAATAGAACGATTAAAGATCGCAGCGAAATATGCAGAAAAACAAAGTGTAGAAAATGTGGAGCAAGAAATAAGAATGCATACAGAAAGATGGAATTGGAGAGAATATATGTTTGAAGGAATTCCCCTTACAGAAGCAGATTTTCTGAGACAAATAGAACAAGACAGAGAACAACATAAAGACCCTGCAAAAAGAGTAGAACAGATCGAAGAAAAACAAAAAAAGTTGCAAGAAAGACAGAAGGAGTACATAAAAAAGTATGCGCTTCCAGAGCAAACACAGAATTTCACAGAGATTGCACAGGATATTGTGTATCTCAAATATTTTAGAAAAGGAATATTTGCAGAATCGTATTACTGCGTGGAATTCCTCCTAAAAAAGATAGGAGAACAACTGAGTATAAGTCTTGATGATGTCCGAGGAATGTTCGATTGGGAAGTGGAAGAAGCATTGACAAAAGGAATCACAAAAGAAAAGATTGAAGAAATAAGAAGCAGAGAAGAATTTTGCGCGTTTGTGAGTTATGAAGGAAAATGTTATCCTTTAACAGAAGAAGAAGCAACAAAGATACTGAAAGAGAGTGTAGAAGAAGAAAACAAAAACATGATGACAGAACTGAAAGGTCAAGTTGCGTGTAGCGGAAATGTACGAGGAGAAGTGTGTATAGTCAATACAGTTGAAGATATGGAAAAGATGAAACAAGGAATGATCCTGACCTCAGTAATGACACACCCGAATCTGTTTTCCGCAATGAAGGGAGCTGGAGGAATAATTACCGATATTGGGGGCCTGAGCTGCCATGCTGCGATTGTCGCGAGAGAACTACAAATCCCCTGTATTGTCGGAACAAAGCAGGCAAGCAAAATACTGCAAGATGGAATGCAAGTAGAGTTAGATACAAGCACAGGAACCATTAAAATTATAAACTGAAGAAGATAACAGAAACAATAATATGAAACAAACAAAACATATCCTCTGGTTTGAAGAAGTCGACAAACACGATACTCCTATTGTTGGAGGAAAAGGATCATCGCTCGGAGAAATGTCGAGTGTCATGCCTGTCCCAAACGGCTTCTGTATTAGTGTTGCTGCGTACAAAGAAGTCCTCAAACAGCATCAGGATGAATTCTTAAAAATAATGGAAAAAAGAGATATTGAAAATATTGAAGAACTTGAAGCAGTTGCGAATGTGATCAAATCAAAAATTCTGGATGTCACCATCCCATTAGAAATGGAAAACGCAATCAGAGTCAACTACGAAAAATTAGGCGGCAAAGTCGCAGTAAGGTCCAGCGCGACAAGTGAAGATTTAGAAGAAGCAAGTTTCGCAGGACAGCAAGACACATTCCTCAACAATGAAGGACAAGAAGAAGTACTTGCCGCAGTAAAGAAATGCTGGGCATCCTTATTCAACGCGCGAGCAATTATGTATCGAGAAAAAAATAATTTTCCACATGAAAAAGCGTTCCTTGCAGTCATCATCCAAAAGATGGTCAACGCAGACACCGCAGGGGTTATGTTTACGATGAATCCTATCAACAAATCAGATGATGAAATGATCATTGAAGCATGTTTTGGGTTAGGAGAAAAACTCGTCAGCGGAGAAATTACGCCAGACACGTTTATTCTCAACAAAAAAGAAGAAACAGTGAAAGAGCAATATCTTAATTTTGAAAAACAAACATTGAGTGAAGAACAATTGAAAGAACTCATCAGTGTGGGGAAAAAAATTGAACAACATTACAAAAAACCAATGGACATTGAATGGGCAATTGAAGATGGGAAAGTGCATGTCTTGCAAGCACGACCTATAACAACGTTAAAATAATATGTATCGAATAAAATAAAAATGATAAAACTCATTATCTTTGACCTTGGCGGAATTCTTGTAGAAAATTATGACCTTCCATTTTTTGAAGCAATTGCAAAAGCAATAGGAAAGACACAAGAAGAGACTGAAGAGCAGATAAAGCCATTCATGCATAAATCTGAAAGAGGAGAACTATCAGAATATGCATTTGTTAAACAATTTTTGGAAGAAATGAATTGTAAAGAAAAGCCAGAAAAATTCTTAGATATACGACGAAAAGCAACAAAAGAAGCTGCGAGGGTAAGGAATCTCATCTTGAAACTAAAAAAGCATCATAAAATTGCGTTTGCGACAAATAATGCAGAAGAAGAATTTCTATACAATAACAAAGTGATGCACTTTGACAAATTATTTGACTGGGGCATTGCGTCCTATCAAGCGCAGGCAAGAAAAACAGAACCAAAGATGTTCGAACGTATTTTGAAACACTTCAATGTAAAGCCAGAAGAAACCATGTTTATTGATGACAGCGTCGCGAATCTGAAAGCGCCGCAAGCGTTGGGTATTAAAACTATTCATTTTAGTTCTTTAAAAGAAACGAAGGAAGAAATAGAAAAGTACCTTCAATAAAGAAACAATATAAACAAAGAGAATTCTCCCACTAAGATGATCACTTCTATAACAATTGGGAAGAACTTTGAACAGTATCAAGCGCCTGATGGCGACCGAGAACCAGGACTTTTATGGCTTGTAAAGAGCCATCACTACTACCCTATTCCTACCTTGCCGATTGGACATACAATCGATACGAGCAGTAATCTCGTTGTAATCATAGGTGATAATGGAACAGGGAAATCAACATTATTACGTCGGATCGATGGACATGATATTATTCCTACATATGACAGAGGCACGACATATGAGGAAGATCGAGTATTCCATGAAGTTAGACAACCAAGAATGCCAGGCCTCGCAACAGAACAAATACAACCTGAACAAATTATGTCGCAGGGAACGTATAAACTTCATTCTCTTGATGAGTTATTAGGAAAATATGAATCAGAGCATCGATCCAGTGATGAAACCAGAGTCCTCTTGTTAGATCAACCTGAAGATAGTGTTTCTTTAAGAAATAAAAAAACAATGATAAACAGAATCAAAAGACTTGCATTTGAAGGAGGAGTCCAAATATTTGTTGCAACACATGAAGAACGCTTTTTAGGAATTGCAGGCTCAAGAATAATTAATTTAGATGAAAGACCTGCTCGTTCATATGAAGGAGCGGCATTTGACATAAGAACATACTTAGGATAAGCACACGCTCGAAAGCAAACCATATAAACCACTTCTTCTTATTCTCAAACAATGCCAGATATCAACTTCAAAATCATCGCAGAAGATGACAAGACAAATGCGAGAATTACAAGATGGAAAACCGCGCATGGAACAGTCGAAACACCCTTCTACATGCCTGTTGCCACAAAAATGGCAGTCAAACATCTCACCAGTTCTGATCTCAAGCAAATAGGGATTCAAGCAGTTATCGCAAACTCACTCGTGATTGAGCTCAGCAGAGGATCAATATACATCGAAAAGCGCGGTGGCATCCACAAGATGATGAATTACGATGGCACTATTTTCACAGATTCTGGTGGCTTTCAAATGATTAGAGAAAGTTTCTACGAAAAAACAACACCAAAAGGAGTTGTCTTCAGAGATCCATTAAACCAAAAAAAATCATTTCTTGCAACCCCCGAATGGGTGATGCATGTGCAGGGAAGAATTGGCAGTGATGTTGCAATGATTTTAGATGATCACAACGCGCATACGCACACAAAAGAAAAACACGCAGAAGCAGTGCTCCAGACCTACGATTGGGGAAAACAATGCCTTGCTGCACGAATAAACTCAAAACAATTATTGTTTGGAATTATTCAGGGAGGAAGTTATCTTGATTTAAGAAAAAAGAGCGCAAAGCTCATGGAATCAGTAGGATTTGATGGCATGGCGTTAGGCGGACTTGCGACAGGAGAACCAATTCCAGTGATGAAAAAAGTAGTGAACACAGTCACAAAAATAATTAAAAAAGAGCAGCCACGCTATTTGATGGGTCTAGGAAGTCCTGTAGAAATGATCAACACAATTGGGATGGGCATTGACTGTTTCGACAGCACCTATCCCACGCAAAATGCTCGCCATAATACATTGTTCACGATGAATGGAAAGATAGACATCGCGAAAGGAAGATATATTCATGATGATACACCGATAGAAGAAGACTGCGATTGTTATACCTGCGCCAATTACACAAAAGCGTATGTCTGTCATCTTGCGAAGAGTGAAGAACCAATCGCGATGCGTTTGAAAACCTATCACAATATCGCATTTATGAAACGCTTGATGAATGAAGCAAAGTGTGCGATTAAAGAGAATAGGTATCAAAAGTTTGAGAAAGAATTTGCGAAAAGTTTTGGAAAGAAGAAAGAGCAGCCAGAGAAAAAAGGAAGTAAACAAAAGAATGTGAGTCTTGTATAACATGAAAAAAGAGAGTAAGAGAGAAAAGGTGCCGGTAAAATACAGGCCAATGAAGAAAAGCGAAGAGAAGATTGTCACGCAATATATCAAAGGATTGTTTCTTGAAGATCCGACACCGCAAGGAATGTCTGATGAAAAGATAAAAAGGACAATAAGAATGCTTTTGAAACATAAAGAAAAAGGAACAATAATGGTTTTTGAAGGGGAAAAAGAGTTGCTAGGATATGCTATACTGATCAATTTCTGGAGTAATGAGTACGGGGGAAATATTGTGTATATTGATGAGCTCTTTGTCAAGAAAGAATGGAGAGGAAAAGGTGTTGCAACAAATTTCATTCAATTTCTTGTAAAAAAGAGAATAAAGGACGCAGTTTCTTTATTTCTCGAAGTGACTCCTCAAAATAAAGGTGCAGAAGAGCTGTATAAACGACGCGGATTTAGCATCCATAAAAACAAAAGAATGGAGAGAAAGATCTAGGAAAAGGAAATACAAAAATCTGAAGAAAGATATTTAAAAACAGAAGAGAACCTACCCGCAGGAACAACAAAATGAAAGAAATTCAGCACATCTTTGTCCGTGATTTTAACCAATGGTCTAATCAATTAGTTAAAGAAACATTTGCAAAAGAGATTCCTGCACTTTGGGGAAAAGGGTTAAATGACCAAATGGTTTATTTTGATGGTAAATCATGTACCTGGTATAGGTATAAAGATGAAAATGCAGAGCTCAAAGAATTTATGACACATAAAAATCCACACAGCGATATATTTAGCGAAGAATTACACATGAAATTTAGAGAAGATGTAAATGCATTCAGAGAAGCATTACAAGTGGACCCAAAGTCTATCAAAAATGTTTATCCACATATTCAAAAATTAAAAATTCTTTTCAAGAAAATGTATGTCTTATATCCTATTGGTGTTTTTATGCCAGGAGCGTGGCGTGAAGATTTTTTAAAAGTAAATAAAAAAGAAGGAGAAATGGTACTTCCACGACTAATGAAAAGCAGAATTCACAGTGAAGGATGCATAAAAGAAAATGATAATTTCATGCGCGAGTTGCTTGGTCCATTTTTGGAGAAAAACAAAATCCCCAAAGAATACGTAAAAATTCTCACTGTTGAAGAGATAGACGCGCTTACACAAGGAAGCATACCAAAGAAAAGTGATCTTGACAAACGATTCAAAGGATTTTTTTATATGAATGGAACAATAAAACCTACTGAAGATCTGAAGAAATTCCTTGCGGAGCACAAATTATTTCTCGCTGAAGAAAAACAAGAAGAGAGCATAAAAGGAATGGCCGCATGCAAAGGAGTAGCAAGAGGGAAAGTAGGAGTTATCTTTAATTCAGAGCAAGTGAAAGATTTTGACGCAGATATTCTTATCACACCAATGACTGCTCCTGATTTCTTACCCGCAATAGAAAGAGCAAAGGCAATTGTGACTGATGAAGGAGGATTAACAAGCCACATTGCAATTGTTGCCCGAGAACTTGACAAGCCATGTATCATGAGTACAAGAAGAGCAACAAAAGTGTTCAAAGATGGAGATATCGTTGAAGTGGATGCTGATAAAGGAATCATAAAAAAAGTATAATAAAACAAAACTCTTACACTAACACATAACGTGCTTCAATAAAGCCATTGCGGAATAAACTCGAAACTCCGCTTGATCGAAAATAATAGATCGGGAAGAATAAATCACGTTTTTTGCTATTTCTCTATCATGATGCGCAGGGAGGCAATGCAAAATAACAAGACTTTTTTTTGCATTTTTGAGAAATGATTCGTCAACTTGATATTTTCCAATCTGGCGTTTCAGAAAATCTTTTTTATTTTCCCACCATTCATCAACATACAAGACATCTGCAGTTTTCATAGTTGTATGAATATCTTTTGTAAGAGTTAATTTTCCCCCATGTTTAGAAAGCATTTTTACTGTTTTATAAAAACCAAGGTTTTTACCCAAAAATTCTCCGGTAGGAGTAATAAGGGTAATATTTTGACCGAGTAAAAGAACTGCATACACGAATGATTCCATAACTCCGCTGCCTTCAGGAGGACAAACACCAACAAAATGAAGCTTCCAAGTGCCTTTTTTCCAAGATATAACTGATAAATCTGCCAATGCCTGACTTGGATGTCCCGTTTGACAAAAGCCATTTATAATAGGAGGATACTGTTTTCGTTTCAGCACTTCAAGCATGTTTTGTGAATAATCACGCACAACATACGCATCAACCATCCTATCAATACTCTCAATGATATCTTCATACATTTCTCGAGGAGTACCATCTTTTTCATGTAAAACAGTATCAGTATCAACGAAATACGTTGTTCCACCAAGCAATTGCATTGCTGATTCAAAAGACAAACGCGTTCTCAAAGAGCTGCTATCAAATAATAAACAAACACGTTTACCTTCTAACCATTTTTTATGCCTATAAATATTTTTTTTGTATGCAATTGCTTCTTTTATTAACCCTATGAACTCTTTTTGAGAAAAATCTGTTATTTCCAAAATATTCTTATGAAGCATAACAAAATTTAAAGAAGACTACTATTTAATTATTTCCTAAACCCAATCTTCAACTCATCCAACTGTTTCTGATCAATAACGTTTGGACAGCCATCCATAGGACATTGC
>CAYLMH010000037.1:0-13168 GCA_964385055.1 uncultured Methanosarcinales archaeon | reverse complement strand
TCCCTGTGACGCGCTGTTAATGATTGTGAAGTTCGCTCTATTTGCATTCGTATTGGTGACTTCTTTATCAGAATGCGACGCAGAACCCAGCGCAGCTCCTGCTGAATTATTGACGACAAGGCACCAGTGGACATCTGTATCTATCTCTAGTATGGAAAAACTCTGGAATATTCCTGTACTGATTCGCAGAACGTCTCCCGGATAAGTGTGATTGAATAAGATGCCTCCCGCACTATTACATTCTGTACCTGGATCCTTTACTTCAACAATGAATTTGTTTGGATCAAACGCAGTGTTATTTTTTGTGACTGTGATATTCATCACCGCGACATCTCCTGGATTGTAGACACTTCCTGTTCGCTGATTATCCGCGTCAAGATCCACTTCTACTTTACCAAGATCAATGGTGGAGCTGTTTTGGATGAGAGAAGAGTTTGCATCTGTCAAGTAATTTGTTGTGTTAAGATTTGTGTAGTTCACTGTAATATTGTAGAGGGCTGTTGCATACACGGTGTGATCATATGTGAATGTACATTCTCCTGTGGTGTTGGTCTGATTCCAGCCAAGGAAGATTGTATTGTTGAAATAATACGTGCAATTTGAATTTACTCCCACTGCTGTCGCGTGTTTATTGTAGACTCTCGCCTGAATTGTGGTGAAGTTGCTGACTTTCTTCAGCGTGTCTTCTCCTGGCAAAGAGTTCGTGTTTCTTCCTCTTATTATTTCTGTATTATGCGATGGACTTGTGAAATTAAGGATAGAGATATTGAAGACTGTCACAGTTGCTGTCGCGTTATTGTTGTTCTCAAATGTTTCTGTGTTGAAAGTGTTGTTCGCGTCTGCGTTGATACGGATAGCGTGTGTTCCATTCTCCGCTGTCCAATTTAATTCGACTTGTCTTGTTGTTCCATTCGCAATTGAAACATTCGTAAATGCGATGATAACATTATCTACTGTTAAGGTGATGTTCACATTTGTCGCGTTGAGATTTCCTGTGACATTAAACGTTGTGTTGAATGAAACTCGATCATTCTGTCGAATAGGATCTGGAGTGAAAGTGATGTTTGTACTATTTGCGATGTCGATTGAATCTGGTGACGAGACATTAGCGATCGCATAAAATATTGTCTTTTCTGTTTCGTTTATGTTTGCACTCGTATCATTCGCAAAAAAAGTAACATTGTACTGTCCAAGCTGCGTCGCGTTGAAACTGAAATTGTAGATGTTTCCCACTCTTGTAAGATTTGTGGAAAGATTGAGGAGTATGAATGTTGTATTGTCTGGATAGGTCACGTTGAAGTAGACCGTGTAGACTTCATCATTATCAGTGACTGTTGCGCTGATATTCACTGTGGTGTTCCACGTCACGTTGTCTCCTGAGATTGGGCGCAGGAATGAAACATTTGGCGGCACAGTGTCGTTTGTCTGGAGGAATTCTATTGTTCCTACTGATCCTTGCGCAGCGTTGTTTCCTGAACCTCCCGCAGCATTTCTTGTGTACCCATTTGTTTGATCATTTCTGAAGTAGGCAGCGATTCTTCCACCACCGCCTCCACCACCATCTTCACCGATACCATCTCCACTCTTTCCACCATAAGCAAATAATGATCCTGTTCCGTTGAGGATTCTTGTCCAAATCCAGATAGAACCCCCTGATCCTCCACCACCACCCACTGACGAAACGACAGTTGCTGGTCCACCACTTACATTAATTGTTCCATTGAACTCAAACCTGTTTGTCGCATTAATAACAATAGAACCAGCGCCATTACCACCTTTTGCGCCAGTGCTTGTTCCTGCGCCTCCACTTCCCAAAGCATTTGGCGTGAGATTACTTCCATACACTGAACCACCTGCGCCACCACTGCTCTGTCCTGCTGCACCTGCACCGCCGTATCCTGCCCCACCTCCTCCTTTTCCCGCTCCTCCTGTCGCTCCTTTTCCCTCTCCTGTTCCATTTGCAGATCCTCTCGCGTTTGCAATGAGCTGTGATGTTCCATTAATAGTCATGTTTGCAACAGTGAAGTTCATGTTCCCAAAAAAAAGTGTTTTTGTTAACGTCAGATCATCATCAGTCACGTTGAAGATAAGCGTCCCATTGGATTCTATTGTTGTAAATGACACAGAGTAATTTGTTCTTGTTTCTGTTCTGTGGATGGTAATGTTTCCGCATTCATTATAATTTCTTCCATAATCACTGATGTTGAAATTGTCAAGACCTACAACCTGCAGCGCCTTGATGGTGATGTCATGTGAGGTATTGTAACAGGTCATGTTTGTGATTCTATTCCCGGTATTCACAAACGTTGTTGCATTCAATTCAAAGGTATTATTGACTTTTAAGAATGCATGTTCTACAGTAACATTACTGAAATTGTAGGTAGGTAGATTGAAATCAAGACTGCCTATGATATACATATTTTTATCGTCTTTGTCAATAAATACTGCTGTTGCCGGCTCTGGTCGCGCAAGTATGTTAAATCCTGATCCGTATCCATCGTTTGTTCTCGTTCTATTAAACGCAACTTCACTATTTGTTGTGTTGTAGTACACCGCAATTCGTCCTCCACCGCCTGCTCCTGCTTCATCTGCTGCATCAACTGTCGCTCCTCCTTTCGCGCTTAGTGTTCCAGTTCCATAATAATTTGTGGTGTCAATCCAAAGAGAACCACCAGACCCTGCGCCACCTCTATCCGCACTTGTATCTTTATTATCCTGACCATCGACCACAATTGTTCCATTATTCCATAATGTTCCTGAAATATTCAGATAGACAATTCCTCCGCCAACGGTTCCTAAATTCGTGCCACCTGTTCCCCCATTTCCAATTCCGCCTGCGCCACCTGGTGAACCAAAATGTCTTGGCGCAAACGCATCACCGTATGGATTTCCCGCTCTTCCTTGGATTGCAGAATTAATTTCACCATGACCCCCTCTTCCCCCATACGCGCCACCACCCCCCAACTCATTATCAACCCCCGCTGATCCCCCTCTTCCTTCTCCGTTTCCGTTTTTTTCTCCCATTCCTGACGCGTTTATTCTGCTGTTGCTATAGATGCTCATATTTGTCAGATTCGTGATGTTTAGATTTCCAAAGAAGAGGGTTGCATTTAAAATTAAATCATCACTCGTTACATTAAAAATAAGTGTTTTGTTTGATAAGAGATACAGATTGTTCACTGTATAATTTGTTCTTGTTTCTGTTCTGTGGATGGTAATGTTTCCGCACTCATTGAAGTTAGCTCCTTTATCACTGATGTTCAAATTATCTAACGAAATCGTTTGAAGTGCTCTTAACGTGAAATCATGCGCTGTGTCATAACATGTCAGATTTGTTCTCGACATATTATTTCCTATCCCCATGTGCAGCACTGTTGCATTTAGTTCAAAAGACCTATTCGCACGCAAGAACGCATCTTCTATCGTGACATTACTATAATTGTAGGTTGGAAGCGTGAACTCGAATCCATCAACGATGTACAGCGCTTTATCATTCTTATCGATAAATACAGCTGTTCCTGAATCTCCTGATCCAACAGCAGTGTCTGCACTATCTGGTGATTTTACATCTGTTCTATTAAAAAAAACTTCAGGATTTGTTGTATTATAATACACTGCAATTCTTCCTCCTGCGCCAGGTCCACCAGCGGCACCTCCTGCTGGAGTATTTCCCCCTATCGCAGAAAGTTTTCCTGTTCCATAATAGTTTGTTGTATCAATCCAAATACTTCCTCCAGATCCAGCACCACCTGTACCTGTTCCTGCAGGAGTATCAGGATCTAGACCATCAACAGCTATTGTTCCATTATTCCATAACGTTCCTGAAATGTTTAAATAAATAATTCCTCCACCTGCACCTCCCCTGCTTCTTCCATTATCCGCTGCTCCACCTGGTGAACCAAAAAGACTTGGAGCAAATGGATCTCCATATTGTGTGCCACCGCTTTTACTGCTCTCTGAGATTGCACCAATTCCACCATACCCTCCTCCACCAGCACCTGCTGCGCTTCCTCCATCAGTACCTTTTCCTTCAAATGTCCCATTTTGATTTCCTCTGCCTGATGCATTGAGAAAAGAGGTATCATAAATCGTGAGATTGATCAGATTTGTCATATTCAGATTTCCGTAGACTAAAGTTGTATTCAAAATAAGATCATCATCGGTTATGTTGAAGATCAATGTTTTATTTGACTCAATAGTCAACCTATTCACAGTCACATTTGTTCTGACTTCTGTTCTATGAATAGTAATATTTCCACATGCATTATAATCGATGCCACGATCACTGATGTTAAAATTACTGATACTCAACTCACGAAGCGCTCTGAATGTCCAATCATGGCTTGTATTATAACAACTCATATTTGTTATACGATTTCCCACATTTGTAATTCCTGTTACATTGAGCTCAAATGATCTATTCACTTTTAACAACGCATGTTCTATGGTCACATTACTGAAATTGTATGTTGGAAGCGTAAAATCAAAGCCACCGACAATGTACAAATTTCTATCATCTTTATCTATAAAAATTGCTGTGCCTGGATCACCAGTTCCAACACTGGCATCAGTAGAATCCTGTGAATCCACACTGGTTCTGTTAAAGAAAACTTCTGTATTTGTCGAGTTATAATACACCGCAATTCTTCCACCTGATCCTGGACCTCCTGCTCCTGTTCCACCACCGGTTCTGCCTCCACGTGCCAATAATGAACCTGTTCCATAGAAATTGGTTGTATCAATCCAGATACTTCCACCTGACCCTGCGCCTGCATCATTACTGCCTTCACTTACTTTGTCTTCTCCATCAACGACAATTGTACCATTATTCCATAATGTTCCCGAGATATTCAGATAAATTATTCCTCCTCCTCTTGATCCTTTGAATCCACCAAGAATTGCCGAACCACCTGGCGCGCCAAAAAGACCAGGTGCAAAGGGATCACCATACGGAGTGCCCCCTGCATTACCAGGACTGCCTTCACCTCTTGAACCAAGACCACCATAAGCACCACCACCTGCTCCATTGCCATTTGCGCCTTTTCCTTCAAATGTACCATTTGGATTTCCTTTTCCTGTCGCGTTGATAAAAGAAGTACTATATAACGTGAGATTGGTAAGGTTCGTGATATTGAGATTTCCAATTAATTGCGTTGCATTCAAAATTAAATCATCACTCGTTACATTAAAAATAAGTGTTTTGTTAGAAAGAACAATTAAATTATTTACTGTATAATTTGTTCTGGTTTCTAAACGATGAATAGTAATATTCCCACATTCGCTGTAGTCTCTACCAAAATCGCTGACATTGAAATTACTGATACTTAAATCACGAAGTGTTCTGAATGTCCAGTCATGGCTCGTATTATAACAACTCATATTGCTGATTCGCTGTCCTGTATTCAGAATGCTTGTCGCATTTAGTTCAAAAGATCTGTTTACTCTCAAAAATGCGTGCTCAATCGTCACATTTGAGAAATTGTACGTTGCAAGCGTGAAATCAAAGCCTCCGACAATAAACAGTTCTTTATTATCTTTCTGCAGAAATACAGCTGTTCCCGGATCTCCAGCAGCAACATTCGCAGTAATTGCAGGACCGCCACGGACATTTGTATTGTTGAAACTAAATCCCTGACCAACTGTTTTGTAATAGACAGCAATTCGTCCACCACCGCCAGAGCCGCCATCATTTCCTGCATCTCTTCCTTGTGCACCTTTTGCTTCCAATACTCCTGTTCCAAACAATTGATCTGTATCTAAAAAAAGTGATCCTCCTGAGCCGCCACCGCCACCTGCGCTTGTCTTCTGTGGCTCGCCATTGATTGCAACAGTACCATTAATCCACGTAATATTTGAAACATTAATCAGAACAGCGCCACCGCCTGGCGCACCAAGCGTATTATCTCCTCCACCACTTCCCAATGTTTTTGGTTCTAACGGATTTCCATATTGTTGACCAGGTGCTGAACCACTTTGTCCGATACTTCCTAAACCACCATGCCCGCCTCCTGATCCACCGCCTGCTGTGCCTCCTTTTCCTTCTCCTGTTTCATTTCTAAACCCTGTTCCTGTTCCATTAATCTCTCCGCCTGCTTGGATGGTGAGATTTCCGACAGTAATACTAATTGTTGCATTTGTAACGCTGCTGTTGACATACAATCTTCCGCCATTTGAGATGTTGATATATTCACAAATAACTGTCGCACTCACTATCTGCGTGTCGCTGATATCCCACCAACCATTTGTAGTATCTCCCGGACAATCATTAAATACTGCATTAACTGATAAAGAGAAGAGAGAAAATACTGTCACGAGCACTATCAATAAAACGAGTATTTTCTCTGAGATTTTCTTATTCCACATTTTTCTCACCTCCCGCATTGTTCTGCGCTGTTATTTCTCTCTCTCGTGTATTTTCTTTTGGAGCTGGGAGAGTGATTTTTTCTTTGAACTGTTTTAAGAAAGAATTTATGGCTGTTTGAAGTTCTGCATTGATTTCTGTTTCCAATACTGCGTTAAGTTGTTCTTCAGGAGAAATTTTAGTTTCATTTTCTGCTTTCCTATTCTTTTTTTTTTCGTCTTCTGTTTTCTTGTTTTCTACACTTATTTTACGTTCACTGAGAAGCCATATATACGATCCCGCGAGTTCAAAATGCTTCAGTTTTTTTTTGATAAACAACTGTAAACAATGCTGCTGCACTGTATGCCAAGAAAGATTCAATTTAAGGGCAAGCTGTCTCGTGGAAAGCGGACTTTCTTCTTTCAGCGCATCCAGAACTCTGCTCTGAACGAGCAACCCCTTTTTTGTTATCCCACCCACCCCTTGTCAAGAACCAGTGGTTCTTGAGCACAACGCTCATCCACTCGACCACCATTCGACAGAATGGTGGATTCGGTTGTTTGAGAAAAAGAAGACGGAGTAGTACAAACTACATTAAAAACTACACTTCTTTTTCCTACACACCCAAACTTGCTCTTTTTCTACTCTTCATTATATATAAACATTTTGATAAAGGTTCGCAGTTTTTGGTAGTCTTTTAGAGTAGT
Source organism: uncultured Methanosarcinales archaeon (assembly GCA_964385055.1). Lineage (GTDB taxonomy): Archaea > Nanobdellota > Nanobdellia > Woesearchaeales > DSVV01 > JACRPI01. The sequence goes on along the minus strand of CAYLMH010000037.1, from coordinate 6,121 downwards.
AAATGGAAAATATAACTCCCTCAAAAATAACAACAATAATGGCACAGACGCACTTTTCTTTTGGAAAAGTGCTACTTCGCAAACGAGAACCCTAGCCTTCGCTTCGCTCAGGCATAGGAACCTCGTTCGCTCCGTCTGGCCATTGTTGTTATTTTTGCACTACTTTTTTATAGGTTGCATATTATTCCATTGTTATGAACTACCAACAGGCACTCGCATGGCTTGAAACGCTCGAGAAAGAAAATAGTATTGAACGAGAATGGAATCTTGACACAACCCGCGATCTTCTCAAGAAACTACGACATCCTGAAAAACATCTTGGAACTATTCTGCACGTGACTGGCACAAACGGCAAAGGGTCTGTCTGCGCAATGCTCGCAAACATTCTCCATGTTGCTGGCTACAGTGTTGGATTGTATACTTCTCCACACATTTCTCGAATTACTGAGCGTGTTAGAATGAACAATCAGGAAATTTCAAAAGACGATTTTTCTGCGCTTGTTGATCGTGTTCGGCCTTTTGTCACTACAGAAAGTTTTTTTGAAGTAATGACCTGCATTGCATTTCTTCATTTCGCTGATAATCATATGGATTTCAGCGTTATTGAAGTGGGACTCGGCGGTAGATTAGACTCGACAAACGTTGTTCAAAGTACTCTTAGTGTGATTACTAATATTAGTCTGGAACACACCCAACGACTTGGCAAAACGGAACAAGAGATTGCACGCGAGAAAGCTGGCATCATCAAGGAAAACAGCATTTGCGTGACTGCAGCGACAGGCGAAGCGCTCTTTGTAATTCAGGACGTTTGCAGAGAAAAAAATACTGATCTTGTCTGCGCAAAACCAACAAACGCATATGATCTCTCTCTTCAAGGAGAGATGCAGAAAGAAAACGCAGGTATTGTTATCGCTGCGCTTGAAGCGCTCAAGAAGAAAGAGATAATGATCGCGAAAGTGCACATCGCAGAAGGATTGCGGACGACTGTCTGGCATGGACGACTTGAGTTTATTGAAGAAAATGTGCTTGTGGACGTTGCGCACAATCCTGGCGGGATCGGGCAACTTGCGAAAGAATTACGCAAAATAAAGGATGAGAGGAAATTTGAACGAATCATTCTTGTGGTTGGAATTCTTGCGGATAAAGAATGGAAACTTATGGTAGATCAAATTGTTCCTGTTGCGGGGATTATTATTGCGACAAAACCAAACAGCCATCGAGCACTTGAACCTGCACAGATACAACGATATCTCGAGAAAGAATACGGAATGGACGCGGAAGTTGTTGCAGCGGTTCCTGCTGCGCTCGAACGGGCAAAACACGTTTCTGGAAAACAGGATTTGATTGTGGTGACAGGAAGTTTTTATACTGTTGGAGAGATTTATAGGAATAGTTAGCTTTTTTTGTATCCTATTCGTTTTATTTTTAAGATAATTTTTATTTCTCTGTTATAACTCAATAATATCCCATTGCACTTGAGTGCAATGGGTCCCCCTGGCAATAAAAGGTCTTGCTGGTGCGTGTTTTGGTTATAAAAAAATCAGTTAAGAAATTGTTCATCAACAAAATGAATGCGAGAATGTGTAGAAAAAGAAAAAAAAGAAAAATCAATAAATGGTCTATCTTCGTGCCATTGCTGCTCGGGAGACGTCACCGTCTTTGTCAATAAAGTACAAGTAACCTGCTTCTTTCTTGACTCCTGGCTTCGCAACAACTTCTTGTTTTGCTTTTCCTTTTTTGTTTTTGCCGCGAGACATTTTTGCCCGTGCAACGTTTCCTTTTTTATCTATAAAATAGAGATACCCCTTTTCTTTCTTAACTCCTACCTTTGCTACTTTTTTTGCTGCTATTTTAACCACCTCAGTCCTTATTGAAACATTTACATTTCAACATGTTTCTTTCTGAGAAGAAGAAGTATATAAAGTTTTCTGATTTTACCGTCGGAGAAATCGTTCTTTGCTTGCTTTGCCGGCTGTTCTTGTTCCAAAAGAGCTTCTTATCCCTTTACCAACGTAGTTAATTCAGCCAAACTGCTGATAAACGCCGCTTCTGCCTGCCTGCCATCAGTTGTGTTTAAGCCATGCACATTTCCTACTGTTCTTCCAGAAACACTGAGCAAATAGGTCGCAAGCAAGATCTCTCTGTGATCTTCAAAAAACTGTTTTTCTGTTGAAACCTGCTTTAATCGGGAGAAATAATTTTGATGGACGTGTTTCACCACTGTTGCGCTCTTTTTGTACATGCCATGACTGTGCTGCTCAATGTTTTGATTCAACTGGATTTCTTTGTTGTAAAGGAAGAAAAGATGCGGAATAAGATCTGCAAAGACTACATCATTGAGATTAAGAAGGATTTTTTCCTGGCGTTTGAGCGCATCATGCAACGCCGCAATATTCTCGTGCACTCGCCCTGCTCCATGGACAATATCTTCGACATGAAGCTCTGCGTGCATGTCTTTGAAATGTTCTTTTAATTCTTTGAGTGTCTCTCGTATGTCGCCTGCCACTTGGATATGCATTTCTGTCGCAGGAATTTGTTTTTTTTGAAGAAGTGCTTTTAATTCATCGAGTACTCCTTTGTTTTGTGTGAATCCAGCGTTTCTGTTTTCGCGAAGGGTGTTTATGATCTGCTGCTTCTGGACTTCATCTGTTCTTCTATTCCAATGCACTTCCGCTGCCCACTGCGCATAGCCATTGAATCTGCCGATGAGTTCTTCGTCCATGATGGTTTTATTGGAGTGGATGTTTATATAGTTTGCCGTGAGAGATAGCTTTAGTTTCTCCTAAGATTTTCTTTCTGATTGTAAGAGATAAATCTTTTCTTTCTTAATAATACCCCAAAGCACCACAGTGGTGCTTTGGGTCCCCTTGACATTTTGTCTTTGCTGGTGCGTGTCTTCGCTTTAGTTGGCGATTATTTTTCTTAAAGTTGTGCTTAAAGTTGTAATAAGAAAATTATAACACAGACGCGCCAATGTTATTATGCTTGCCTATCCCATGCCTAAAGGCATGGGCTTTACGGCTCGCAAATTTTTGTTGGCGCGTCTGTGGAATTAAAAAGTGGGCGCGTTGTGGGCATTCATCCACTGACCTAAAGGTCGTGGTTTTCTGCCCACTTTTTAATAAACAAAAAAGAAAGAAAAATAAAAACAAAAAACTTACTGCTCAATCTCATACGTCAAGGTAACTGTCGCACTGACGGTCAATTCTTGCGGGGAGATGGATGTATCATAACTCTTTTCTACCATCATCTCTTCATCATACACTGCAGATCGCGCATACCATGGATATGGATTGTAGTAACTCGATTCACTGATACTGACTAACTCTCCAAGGTCAACATCAATCGCATCCACAATATTCTCTGCTTTTGTTTTTGCTTTTTCTGCTGCAAGCGCAAGGACTTCTCCCTTGATTTCACTTTCTTTACTTCTGCTGAGCGAGAATTGAACTGAATTTACTTCTGTCGCACCTGCATTTACTGCGGTGTCAATGAGTTCTCCCACATTATCAATATCTGCTGTGGTGATTTTCAACGTGTGCGTCAAGACATAGCCTGTGGTGATATATTCTTCTGCATCTTTGTCCCACTTTGTTTCTTCTGACAAATAGTAGGATGATGTTTCAATATTATCTTCTTCAACACCTGCACTGTACAATGCGGTCAATACTGCGTCGCTTATTTCTGCGTTTTCATCTTTTGCGTCTCCTGCTGCTTCTGCTCTTGTCTTGATATCCACATAGACATACGCTTCATCAGGCATTGTCTCTTGTTCCACTGTTTCGCTGACTGTTATTGTCTCTCTTTGTTCCTGATCCGCGACAGTGATGTCTGGAGCGCTCTTGAACGCATAGAGCATACTGACTACAATAAAGCCGATCACCAATGCGATCATAATCATATTGTTTTTATCTTCCTTCATGATTCTCTCCTCCGGGAATATGTTTGTTGTTACTTAGAATAGCATTCATATATAAATATATATTTTAGAGTTCGAATGAGATGGAAGTTATCGTTGATTGGTTTTAGGTGGTTCTCTTGTTACTGTGTTCGGTTTGCATACTTTTGCATTACCTTATCAAGACCCCATTGCTGCGACAATGGGTCCCCCTGACAGTAAAAGGACTTTGCGGGTGCGCGTATAGCTGAGGTGATTTATTATCGAACATTTGTATCACCTCAGCGGGATAGTGAATGTGCTTTCTTTGTTCGAATATTTGGCACATTCACTATATTTTGTTTACTGCTAAGCAACTATTCGCCTGATTCTGCTTGAATCGCCTAACAGCCCTCATGAATCCCTAATCTTTTATTATTTATTTTTAAATATACAAATATCAAGAAAATGAGAAGTAGAATAAAGAAAAAATAAATATAAAAAACTAATAATTAACCAAAATCTCAACATCTTTCCCAAAGATATTCTTCAAGTCTTCAAACATTGGTTCTTTGATGAAAACTTTACCGGGAATTTCTACCTTGACTAAATGCTTCTCCAACTCTTCCATTGTTGTTGCTTCTGGCGTGCCCAAACTGCCATTTGAATTGATCTTCGCTTTTGAGATTTCTTTCTCTTCATGATCAATGTCATGGATGATAAACGCAATGTCATCAAGCAAGATCACTTCACCATACCTATTCCCGTGCTTCACACGGATCTTCGCGCGCTCTAACTCTCTGCCACGCTTTCTTTGAAGATGCTCAATCATAAATTTCACAAACTCACTGCTCGCTTTGCGCACATTATCAACATCTGTCTTTGTGATTTTTTTCGCATCATAATCATGCTTCGCTTTCTCAATCTCTTTCAACATACGAAGGAATTTCTGTGGAATAATGCCACGCTCGACGACTTCATGCTCAAAAAGATCAACAATGTCTGCGTCTTTAACGCGCTCAACACCTTCCAAGCGAAGAATGTCACGAATAATACTGACCACAGATTCGTAAATCTGCGCAACAGAATCTTCGTCACGCATTTTTTCAATCTGAGTAAACAAGCGTTCAACACGTTTGAGATATTTTTCCGCATCATCAAGCAGTTTGTCAATTTCTTTTCCAGTGAGCTCCTTCATTGTTCCGTGCTCAAGATCTTTTCGCACCTGAATATTGTGTTCTAATATTTTGACATACTCTTCTTCGAAGATCTTTAATTTTTTGACAAAGATTTCTCGCATAAGCTGCGCTGTTTCTCTCGGCGCTGGCGGCGCAATACCATGCATCATCAATGCTGCTTGTGATGGCGTTAAAATTGCATAATACGTATCTTCCATTCCAATCTCTTTGAGCTTGAAACGAACGCGCTTCAACATTTGATCTCCTGAATTCATGAAAAGATCAATTGCTTCCTGCGATGGCTTGATTTTTCCCATCTTCAAGAGCTGTTTCCATGGCATGAAAATTCCTCTGTCATAAAATGGAACACCATCTCTGAGCAAGGTAAAGATGACTGGGTTTGCTTCTTTCAAGCTATCCCAGAAGTCGGTGAGGATGTATACTTGGATGTTGAGCTTGTTCTTGATACCAGTCATGTCACCAGCTTCAATGCCCATACCAATGATAATTGCTCTGAGCTTGTCTTTTAATTCTGCTCGCGTCATTTTTTTGACGTCTGTATCGTCAATAACAATGAAAACATCAATATCTGATGTTGCAGTTGCTTGGCCTCTGACAAGTGATCCGCTGAGAACATAGCTGACAATATATTTTTCGAATTTTTTAATGACCATTGATTTGTGAATTTCCGCGATTTTTATCGCAGCAAGCATTCCTGTATCATACACAGGAGCAGCCATCGCAATCATTTGCACAAGATCAAATTTTCCATCGTAGCAGCTTTGCCACACTTCGGAATAAATCACAACATCAGGAACAATATTTTTGTCCACTTCTTCTGCAATTTTGAGAATGATTGCCTGGAGTTTTTCTCGCAGTTCTTGCTTTGACATTTTCTGGCTGTCTGTATCATCGACAAGAACAATAACGTTGATTTTTTCTGTGTTTACCGGCTTGCCATCTTTTCCTCTTTCTGGAGGGAGAAGACCTACTGCTGCGATATATTTATCAAACTTTTCCACAACTTTTTTCTGGAATTTTTCGAGCTTTGCTTTAATTTCCGCAA
>CAYLMH010000036.1:0-13676 GCA_964385055.1 uncultured Methanosarcinales archaeon | reverse complement strand
CTTGTATGTCAATTATCGTCCATCAGAGTTTGATGAGATTCTCCCGGAAAGATACGATGTTACTTCTGTTCGTTCTATTCCGTCAGATCTTTCTCCGTATTTCGCAGTTGCGATTAATGATGTGATGCATGAAGTGAGTGAAAGCGGCGCAGAAACATTGGAAGCGTATACAGATGATGGCAATGGTCTTATTGTTTGGGGGGGAATGAACTCCTTTGAAGGTCCAAGCGAGCTTGATCCAATTCTTCCAGTCAAAGCAGGAATTACAGAAGAGAAAGACAACAACTTTAATTTTATTATCCTTGTAGATATGTCAGGAATTGTCCAGCTGTCCATGACAGAAACAGAACAGGCAGCTGCAGCGTTGATTGACATTCTCAAACAGCGGAAAGAAAATGTAAACATTGGAGTAGCGGACTTTTCCTATGCAGGTCACGTGATTTATCCGCTTGCTCCTGCGGCAGACGCAGAAGCCATGAAGCAGGCAATGAGTGATTTCCAGGACGTCAGTACGATTGATGGAACGCTTTGGTTGAGACCAGCTGCGCTCGATACAGGCCTTAAAGTAGCGAAAGAAATGTTGACAGGCGTCAGCGGCAATAATAACATTATATTAGTGAGTGATGGAAACATTCACGGAACAAAATATCTTCCAAAGGCCGTCACCGAAATTGCGGAGCTGCGAAAGATGGGCATTCGTATGCACGTCTATGATTTCACGAGTGTTGATCTTGATGATTCTGTGCTTTGGCAGGTTCGCCGATATCTCAGTTCGCTTGGTGGCGGTATGTTTATTGATTCCTATTTCAGTCTGAATTCGCTATTCGAAAAAGCGTTGATCATCGCGAATTACAATCATTATATCACGAGTGATCTCGTCATTAATGCAGTGGTTACAGGAGAAAACAAAGTCACTGTTTCTCCGAGTGGTGTCCAATTGATAACCACAGGGACAGGGTTGCCTATTGTGACAGTAAATAATTACAACAAAGTTGTTGCGATTACCACAGACGATGGGTATGAGTGGGCAGAAGACATTGTTGAAGAACAAAATAAGGATTTGATTTACAGGATTTTCGATTGGGCTATTGGTGATCCAAACAGAAAGAAAACAAAATATGTGGATGTCAGCGACGCCTATGTGGGTAAAGAAGCAAAGGTCTCGTACAAAGGAGAATCATACCCTTCCACAAGTAGGTGTAGTTTCCTTCCGATTGAAGATCATTATGAGTGCAGTCTTATTCCGCAGGAAGTAGGATTTGACGAAATTATGAATGTTCCGTTTGCAGTGAATTATGAAGAAGAGTACATGGATGTGGGCTTTAATGAAAACGGCCTTAAGAATTTAGCAGAGCGAACCAATGGCGTTCTCTTTTCACCAGATAACATTGACGGCATTATTTCAAAAGTACAGAGTGATGCGAAAGTAAAAGTGTTGGAAAAGAAAGAGATGGATTGGTATGTCCTTGCAGCAGCAATGATGCTGTTCCTCTTTGAAATATTTGTACGAAGATTGCTACAGAATAGAAAAAATAGAGGATAGATGGAGTAGAGGAGTACTCAATATTCCTATTTTCCAAAACATTTAAATTACGTAGAGAACAAAAAGAAACACAAAGACGAAAAACAGACAAAAGCAGGTGATATCATGGGATTCATGCAGAGAGATATTGATTTTAAACTTATTTTATTAATTCTTGTGGTCATTATTGCGATTGTCGGTCTAACGCTGTTCTATCAAAGCTCTGCGGGAAGTATTATCAGCAAGTATAACAAAGTCAAGGACAAGCTTGAAGAAACTAATGAAAACCTTACAATAACTGTGGCAAAGCTTGATGCGTGTACCCTAAAAACAGAAAACTTGACAATTGAGTTGGACGCAGCATTAAATTACCAGTTAGAATCACAAGGCGAGTTTAATGAATTGTATACTGAAACGCAATCAACATTGGAAGAAACAGAATCTTCGTTGCAGAGTACCCAGGAAGATCTTGAAGATACAGAAGCAGAGTTAGCAACAGCAGAAAGCAGTTTAACAACATGTGAAGCGACAGTGGATGCGAATAGAGAAGCTGCGGATAATGCAAATGAGTACGCGCAATCTGCGCAGAGTAGATTGGATGAATGCAAATCCTGTGCAGATGTTGCAACATGTAATACCTGTATTAACAACGCGCTTGGCGATGTGAACCAAGTCGTGAATTATTTGGATGAGATCGAAGGATAATGTTAAAATCAAGATGAAGAATGCATAGTGATTGCTCATGGATGATTTCAAAAAAGCATTGAGAGAAATTTACACTGTTCGCGCAGTTGCACAACTGTTTATGGTTATAGTGGAGGGTGTTTTTGTCTTTTTGGTTATTTATCTTTTCCTCTCCCTCATTAACTTATATAGAGAAGTTGCGATTATTCCCACACTTTTTTTCGTTGCGTATCGAGCGTATAAAGTAGTGACGAGAAGAGATTTGAAAGAAGTCGAGCGAGAGCATCCTGAATTAACAGAACGATTGCGAACAGCAGCAGATACACTGCAGCACGACAATTTTATTGTCATGAAACTTCGTCTTTCGATTATCAAGACACTTCGTTCTATGAAAGTTTCCTCATTTTTTAATTTTAAAGAGCTGTTAAAAAAATTGGGTTACATTACAGTGGTTTCTTTTGTCATTATTATGGTTGGAGTTTACAATTTCATGATTGTCGATATGGAAGGAATTATCGAAAACGGGTTATGGAATAGTTTGCGTGATAAACTTTTGAAAGGGCACATCGCGGATTCCTTGCTCGGCAGCAGTATTGATAACATAAACGATGATTTCGCGCTGAACAATCTGAACAATGTTAATGTCCTGAGGTTGCAAATTCCGCAGGAGTCCATGGCAGAGGGTCTACCCGAGGAAATATTTGGTGGAAAATCATTTGAGGAAACAATACCAAAAAAGAAAAGAATATATATTAGAAATTACTTTAGCAAAGTACGAGAATATTAAACAACGTTGATCTCTTTCGTCGGAAAATGGCGTGAGAAGCTGGTCAAACAGAGATGACATAAAAAACAAAAGAGGAAGATGCGCATGACAAGCCTGCAAATAGAAAAATTAAAACAAACATTTGATACAATCCACGCAGAAATTGAGAAATCCATTATTGGGCAGCGAAGAGTCGTGGAGCAGGTTTTGATCTGTATGCTGACAGGATCAAATGGACTTTTGGAGAGTTATCCAGGTCTTGGAAAAACATCCTTGATTAAGGCAATTTCTGAAGTAATGGAGCTTGAATTTAGGCGAATCCAGTGTACGCCAGACCTTATGCCGTCAGATATTATTGGAACAGAAATCATTGATGAATCATCAGGGAAACGAGTCTTTAAGTTCCAGAAAGGGCCAGTCTTTACAAACATTTTGCTTGCAGACGAAATCAACAGAGCGACGCCAAAAACACAGGCAGCGCTGCTCGAAGCGATGCAGGAGAAGCAGGTTACTGCAGGTGGCGTAACGCACAAATTAGATCCTCCATTTTTTGTTTTAGCGACGCAGAACCCGATTGAGCAGGAAGGAACCTATCCATTGCCAGAAGCGCAGTCTGACCGATTCTTGCTGAAAATTTTGTTGGGATATCCTGATCAGGATGAAGAGTTTAGAATTGTCACGCAATACAGCAAAAATGAACAGGAACCATTGCGAAAAATTCTGGGAAAGAATTCATTGCTTGCGTTGCAGCGGTTTACAAGACAAGTTCCTATTGCGAATGACTTAGTGAAATATTCCATTGCTATTGTGACTGCGACAAGAAATGAGAAAGAGTTTATTGAGTTTGGCGCGTCTCCACGAGCGTCTATTGGGATTGTTCTTGCAGCGAAAGCTCGTGCGTTAATGCAGGGAAGAGCGCATGTCAGCGAGGAAGACATAAAAGAGATGGCGTATCCAATCTTGCGACACAGAATTATCTTGAACTTCGAAGCAGAACGAAAAGGTCTGACAACAGATAAAGTAGTGGAGCATTTGCTGAAGAAGGTGAGGATTTAAGTTTTTTTGAATTTATTTTTCTTTTCTATTTTTCATGTGTAACATAATCACAAAACATAAAAAGAATAAACATTCATCTTTTCTGATGACAACTTGTATTTTCTGTAAAATCGCGAAAGGAGAAATTCCGTGCAATAAAGTGTATGAAGATAAAGAATATCTCGCGTTTCTTGATATTAAACCATTGAATAAGGGGCATGTTTTAGTGATTCCAAAAAAGCATTTCCAATGGGTATATGATGTTGATGATCAGGGTGGATATTGGAAGGTCGCGCAAAAGATCGCGAAGAAACTTGTTTCAAATATGAATGCGAAGTATGTTCATTTTGTGACGTGGGGTTTGGAAGTCCCGCATGCGCACATTCATGTTGTTCCGAGATATGAGAATGATCATCATGAAGGCTTTTTGCAGTGGGAAAAATCGTTGAAACTCTCTGTGGATGAGATGAAAGAGATTTCTGAGAAAATACATTTTTGATGAAGGATTAACGGGCCGTCCGGGATTAAACTGAGGAACGAAGTTCCGAACGTTTTGCCAAAAATTGAAAATTTTTGAGCACGTTCGAATCCCGCTATAGAAAATACGGGCCGTGCGGGAACCGCTGAGAGACGAAGTCTCGAACGCGGCACCAAAAATCCACGAGGATTTTTGCGTGTCTTCGAATCACGCACGGCTATGTGATCCGAAGGATTAACGGGCCGTGCGGGATTCGAACCCGTGACCTAAGGATTTCTTCTTGAACAAAGAGAACTTCATTCTAAATAAGAGTCCTTCGCTCTACCAGGCTGAGCTAACGGCCCATGTCTCTTGTGAAAAAATAAAAAAATGGTGGCGGTGATGGGCTTTGAACCCACGACATCCACGTCTCTCCTGGTTTGAAAGGTCAGTGATGACGCCTTCAATATGAGCCTTGCCTCAAAATTGATGTGGCACTCTACCAGGCTGAGTTACACCGCCAATATCTATTCTCTCGAAAATAAGAACCTTTTTTAAGCTTTTTCATTTATTTAGTGGAATGGACAACATTCAGGAAATCCCACAAACAATCCTCCTGTGGTACAAAAAAAATGGTCGTCAACTTCCTTGGAGGCAAACAACAGATCCATACAGAATTCTTGTTTCAGAAATGATGCTGCAGCAGACGCAAGTCGATCGTGTGATTCCAAAATATTATGCGTTTCTTGAACAATTTCCAACAGCCTCATCATTGGCAGACGCGCAAACAGCAGATGTTCTAAAAATGTGGTCAGGGCTTGGCTATAACAGAAGAGCGCTTTATTTGCAAAAATGCGCCCAAACAATCAAACAAAAACACAATGGAAATTTTCCAGAAACAACTGAAGAATTACTTATGCTACCTGGTCTTGGAAAGTATACTGCTGCAGCTGTGCAAAGTTTTGCGAACAACAAAGATGTTGTGGTGATCGATGTTAATATTGAGAGAATTTTCAAGAGGATTTTCTATGAAAAAGTTGAATCTGCAGAAGCGATTGCGCAACATATGCTCCCCAAAAATGAATCGAGAAATTGGCATAATGCGCTTATGGACATTGGTGCGCTCTTTTGTTCAGCAAAAAATCCGAAATGCAATCTTTGTCCTGTAAAGAATATGTGCGCAGCAGCGAATAACAAAGAGCGAATCGAAGCAACATGGAAGAAAAAGAAAGTCGTGCCATTCAAAGATTCAGATAGAATTGTCCGAGGAACGATTTTAAAATTGTTAACCACAAAAGATAATCAAAAAGTTGATGAACTTTATGCGCAGCTTCTCAATCAAAATATTAAAAGAGAAAGAGAGAAGTTTGAAGAGATTATTCTACAGTTGGAGAAGGATGGGTTAATCAAGAAAGAAAAGGATACACTCTCGTTACCATAACTCATACGTGCGCCAGAAACAAAATATTCGCTTAGCAGTCCTACTTCACAATTTATCTCTTTATTAAAAGTAAACTAAAAAATAACGAAAAAAAGATATGGGGATTCAAAAGCATTCTGGCGAATAAAGAGAGAGCAAAACATAACAAGCAATAACTTTTATAAACAATTCATTGTTCTGAAAGAATAATCTTGCCAACGTGGGACAATCTGGTACTCCGCAAGACTGGAAATCTTGTTTCCGCAAGGATTTCCCGGTTCAAATCCGGGCGTTGGCGTTTTTTTTCTGTGATCACTCACTTTTTCCTTTTCGTCCCATACAAACTTCTCCAGAGTTTAACGATCACAAGCACTGCAACTACAACAAGCGCAAGTAAAAGCAGAATAGAGAGAAGTGAAGCAATATTCCATGAAGCAGAGCCACAGTAGCCATTCATGCATGTGTATGTGTAATCAGTATTTTGCCAGCCCATCATTCCATAGCCACTCATCATTCCCCCATACATCATACCCATGCCATAACCGTAACTGCCAGAGCCGCAGTACATGCGTTGCGCAAGAGCAATGTGAAAGAGCTCATGTTCTTCAGTTCCTTCTTCGATGCCCATCATGACATGCATTGCGTCATGCGCGTCGCCAGGATGCATGACTTCCATGATATATTCTCCAATTGCTTCAAGTTGCTCGTCATCAAGAGTAGCGCAGTCTGCTTCTGCTTCCACGAGTGCTTTTCCTTCTTCAAGTTCAGCGTCATGACTTTCAGCGGCAGAGACATTCATTGATAAAAGTAAAACAAAACATAAGACAATTGCAAAGAATCTGTTATTCATAAGGATCACCAACACTGTTCAAAGTTTTGAGCTATATAATCCTTTCGCATAAGTGACGAAAAGTTTAATAAGAATGAAGCGTAAGGAAACAGCATGAACATCACTTTCTTTGAACTCGAACCGTGGGAAAAAGAGTATATGGAGCAAAAACTCAAGCACCACAAACTCACCTTCGTCCGTGGTCCACTGTCAAGAGAAAACGCAGAAACAGCAAAAGACGCGGCGTGCATTGGTGTTTTTGTGCATTCAGATTGTTCAGCAGCAGTGCTCAAAAAACTGCCAAAACTCAAATACATTGTGACGCTTTCTACAGGGTATGATCATATTGATGGAGAGTATTGCAAAAAACAAGGCATTGTCGCGATGAATGTTCCAAAATATGGAGAGAATACTGTTGCGGAGTTTGCGTTCGCTCTTATTCTGACACTCACAAGAAAAATGTATCCATTAATAAAAAGAGTAAGAGAAGAAAATGAGTTTACTTGTAAAGGATTGCAGGGCACAGATCTTCGAGGAAAGACACTTGGAGTTTTAGGAACAGGAAACATTGGAGAACACGTCATCAGGATTGCGAATGGATTTGAAATGAAAATTCTTGCGTGCTGTCATAATCCGAAGAAAGAATTAACAAAACAATATGGGGTGCAGTATGTCTCGTTCAAAAAATTATTATCTCATGCAGATATTGTGTCGCTGCACATTCCTTATACGCGAGAAAATCATCATATCATGAATAAGGAAACTATTGGCATGATGAAGAAAGGCGCGTTACTTATTAACACGGCAAGAGGGGCGTTAATAGAAACAGATGCGTTGTATCGCGCGTTGAAAAATAAACATATTGGTGGTGCGGGATTGGATGTGCTCGAGCAGGAATGCGAAGTGCAGGAAGAAAAACAACTTCTGACAAGCAAATTTCCTCCAAAATGTAATCTGAGAACAATGCTGGAAAATCATCAGTTAATGAAGATGGACAATGTCATTATAACGCCGCATAGTGCGTGGTACTCGAAAGAAGGGCTGACAAGAATTCTTGATACTTCTATTGAGAATATCGCTTCTGTAAAAAAGAGAGCAAAAAATAGAGTTGCATAATCAGAGAAAATATTCAATTTCGAAACATTTAAATTCTGGAGCAAGCAGCAAAATGTTCTTTGTTTTACAAAAAGTGATAAGAAAAAATGACTGAAAGTTTAGATACATTGGTGGGGGAACTGCAAGGTACTCTTGCAGGACATAGAAATAAATTTGTTCAATGGTTGCAAAGACGAGTACAAGGAACTATTTCTGTTGACGGTCCAGTAACATATGATAATGGGAGACATGAAGAGACATATGTCATTAAGTTAGATGATTCAGTATTAGGAGAATACAAAGTCATGTATATACTTTCTGATGAAAAAGCAGGAGTCAGTGCAGATGAGAAGCGAGAAATGCGACCTCCTCAAATTATAAGCGCAAAGGTATCATATCAAGGAACAGTTCCAGGATATGAGCATCCACTTGCAGAATACTTGCGTTTGGAAGGAAGAGAGAGTGAGATTACTCCTCAGTTAAGTTTGATACGCGTTGATTCTGAGTATGATCGTATTGGGAGTAAACCCCAATGGAGACAACCAGCGCATGTAGGAATTCCGTTTAGAGTACAATAAGAAATTATAACAGTATGCTGCACTACCATTTCCATTCTTCAACCATGCTTGCCATGCTCTTCAAACCAGGAACAAGACTTTTCTGATCTCCAATGCGGTTGTGCAGCCAAGGGTTCACAATCCACTTTATATCCGTCAGAGATTTAGGGTTGACAAAATAGAACATCACGCGTTGATGCGTCGCAAATTGTTGCCAACGATCGATAAGTACTTGTAAATTTGCGCCAGTATTATAACAGACAACGTTGACAGAATAGTTTGGATCACTATCGCTTTTTTTCGCGGCAGCAAGAACTTCTGTCAAATCATCAAGTTTCTCATAACAAAAAGAATCCTGTTTCTTTTCACCTTTGAGAGTAATATGGACAATGTGACCTTTCTCTTCAACATGAAGAATCTGCTGTTTCATCATATCTTTATTGCGAAAAAATAAGGTGATCCATTCGGGGAGTGACATGAGTAATTTGTGTTTGTTTTAATTTAAATAGTTTGTTTTTTTCACACCAAGCTCTTTCCACCCATCTCCGCAGGCTTTGAAACATCGAGTAATTTCAAAATAGTCGGCCCTATATCTTGCAATCCCCCATTTTCACGAAGTTCATGAGTCAGATGATTGCTAATGACACAAAACGGCACTTTGTTTGTCGTGTGGCTAGGGCATGGTTCTCCGTTAGGATAGAGCATTTGTTCTGCGTTGCCATGATCACCAGTCAGTAATACGACACCATCCTTCTTCAAAACAGCAGAAACAATTTTTCCAACGCACTCATCAACAACTTCACACGCACGGACAGTTGCTTGATAATTTCCACTGTGTCCCACAAGGTCAGGGTTTGCGAAATTAATCAAAACAAAATCATATTCTTTTTTTTCCATTGCAGCACATGCCTTCTCTGTAATCCCATAAGCGCTCATTTCAGGTTGTGTTTCATACGATGGAACCTTTGGTGAGGGAACAAGAATTCTGTCTTCTTTTGGAAATCCTTCCTCTGCTTGGCTGTTAAAAAAGAAGGTGACATGGGCATATTTTTCAGTTTCTGCAGTTCGAAGTTGTCGCAATCCAGCATCACTGAGACATCGTCCCACATTGTGCGCGACTTTCTGTTGAGGAAAAGCAACAGGAAGGTGAAATTCTTTATCGTACTCGGAAAAGCAGACAAAGAATGTCTGCGGTCTGCGCACAGAGACCGGTATAGTGCATTTTTTCCCAGAAAGTATGGAGGTCATTTGTCGTGTCCTGTCGCTTCTAAAATTATAAAAAATAACACTGTCTTTTTCCCCAACAAGTCCAACAGGTTTTCCGTTCTCTGTGATGACTGTTGGCTGAACATAATAATCTGTCTTATCTCCACGTTCATATGCCGTAAGAATTCCTTCTTCAGCAGATGCAGAAGAAAACCCTTTTCCAGCGACAAGAAGTTCGTATGCTTTTGTTGTTCGATCCCAATTTGTGTCGCGATCCATTGCGTAATAACGACCAACAAGCGACGCGATTTTACCAACACCTATCTTTCTGATGTGATGATTAAGTTCAACAAGATATTTGTGTGCGCTTCGCTCAGGAACATCTCTGCCATCAAGAAAAAGATGAAGAAACACTCTTTCCAACTGTTGTTTCTTCGCAAATTCAAGCAGTGCGTAAAGATGACTGACAGTTGCGTGAACTCCTTGATCAGAGAAAAGTCCCATGAGGTGAAATGTGCTTTTGTTCTTTCTGCAGTTTTCCGCTGCCTGAAGAAGCACACCATTTTGAAAAAAAGAACCATCTCGTATTGTTCGATTAATAAGTTCGAGGGGTTGCCAGATAATAGTGCCTGCGCCCATAGTCAGGTGTCCGACTTCAGATCCTCCTTGTGTTCCAGCAGGTAATCCAACAGCGTTGCCGCTTGCGTCAAGAAGTGTGGAAGGGTATTTCTTCATGTAGAAAGTATCGTTGGGCACTTTTGCGTGTGCAATAGCGTTTCCTTTTTTTTCAGGAGAGTAACCCCAGCCATCGCGAACAATAAGAACAACAGGTTTGAAAGTCATGAGCTCTTTTGTCATCTCATGCTATAAATAGTTTTCTCAATTCGCCACACTAGAATAAAACACGCACCTGCAAAGCCCAAATGTCAGGGGGACCCATGCAACGTGAAACATTGCATGGGGTTATTATTAAAAAAGAAGTGCAAAAAGATTGAAGAAGAGTTAAATAAAAAAATATTCAGAAATTAATTCCCCTTCTGGTATCTCTCGCCACTTGTATAAAGCGCAACCTGTGTTCCAGAAGAATCATAAACAGCGTATCGTCTAGTGTCAAAAAGCTCTGGGTGAAGAACACCCTCTCCATTAGGGGTAAGTTCTCCTGCCATTGCTGAAGTTTGTTGAGCAAAAAAGATTGCAATTTCAAGATCATCTACATAGCGAGGTTCTACAAGAGGTGCAGTCACTTGCATAGGAATGCATATCACTCCATACTGTCCAGGTTTTATTCCAGCAACTTGTTGTTCAAGCATTCTTTGTAAAGGTTGTTCTTCAGTCATAGTTTCACCTATCAGAGAAAAACAGCCATTGTTTTATAAATATTTTGCAGAACTATTGCGTGTGATATTTCCTTCGCCACTTCTCAAATCCTAATTCCAACGCAATAATATCATCCTCAGACAATCGCCAACCCATTGCGCCAATATTCTCTTTCATGTGCTCAGTCTTTGTTGCCTTCACCAGAACAAGTATGTTTTTAGAAATAATCCAATTCAACGCAATTTGTCCCTGTGTTTTGCCATATTTTTTCGCAAGTGTGTCAAGCACAGGAAACCCTTCTTTTGCGAGAAGACCATACGCAAGCGGTCGCCATGCAACCACTTTTATTCCATGCTGTTCGCAGTATGGAATGATTTCAGATTCCATGCATTTCATATATTTGCCTGCGTCGCGTGCAAGTAAGCTATATTCTATTTGATTTGCAACAATTTTATGTTTGGAATATTTCTGCGCTTCCTGAAGTTCAGCAACAGAAAAATTACTCACGCCAATCATGCGAACCATGTTGTTATCGACAAGAGAGTTCATTGCGCGCATAGTTTCAGTAATGGGAATTTGTGAATTTGGAAAATGAACAAGATACAGATCAAGATAATCAGTATGTAATCGTTCAAGACTTTTTTTGCACGCAGTAATAACATCATCATAATGAAGATGCTGCTGCATAACTTTTGAAGTGATAAACAAATCTTTCCGCGCCACCTTGCTTTGTTTGATTGCCTGCGCAACAAGTTCTTCTGCGTGTCCTTCTCCATAGAGTTCCGCGGTATCAATATGCGTTAACCCCAGTTGAATGCCCGTTTTGAGTGCTTCAACTTCTTCTTTGTCGTGCGCAGTGCCTCGTTCAAGCCGTCCGCCCATTTGCCAGGTGCCAAGACCAAGAACAGGGACGCGAGCTCCTCCAAGTGTTGCATATTCTATATTCGAGTCTTTCATTTTGCATCCTCTTCAAATCCCGCCGCTGGCGCCGACGCGACGGGGGATGGCCCCTCGGGGTGTCGCGTAGGACAAAATTCATAGAATTTTGTCCGTAGGCCGCCAGCTGCGGCGGGATCATATAATTGTAATAATCACTTAACCTCAAAATCAACCATCAATGGCAAGTGATCAGAGAAATGAAAGTTCAAGACCTGATAATTTTTCACTTTAATCTGTTTAGATGTGAGAATATAATCAAGTCGTTTAGAAGGATGAAATGTTGGCTCAGTAAGCGTTTGTGAAGTCTTGTCCATCTCAAATTGATGATGCAAATGTGTTTTCTCAAGAAGTTGCTGAATCTCTTCTTCTCCACGGAACGTGTTAAAATCACCCATAAGAATAACAGGGTTCTTAATCTTGTTGACCATTGTAATGAGTTCTTTAATCTGCTGTGCCCGAGTCTCTCCTCCAAGCGCAAGATGCGCAAGCAACAAGGTTACTTTTTTAGGAAGGTGGATTGTTGCTTCAATCACAAGACGCTTTGTTCCCTCATGAAAAACATGATATTTTACTTTGGATAACTTTTTCTTTGCGATGATTGCGTTTGCTTGTTTATCAAGAATGGGAATATGATGGAAAAGCTTCAGCCAACCATGAATAGGATACTTTACTTTTTCAACAAAACTTTTCATACCCAACTGTTTTTCAAAATACACCACTTCATCTTTTTTTGCGCGAAATGAGCCAGTATCTACTTCAACAAGCGCAAGAATATCAGGTTTCAATTTCTTCAAATGTTCAACAATCTGTTTGTCAAGTCCAGGAGGTGGAAAAAAAATACGCCAGAAATAAAGATATTCCCACCATTGGCCAGTCATCCCTTCACAATATTCAATGTTGTAAACAATAAGTCGATTCATGAGAGCACCACCTTATCTAACACCATACTTCGCTTTTTTGCCAAGCGCTTCTTCAATGCGCAGTAATTGATTATACTTCGCGACACGATCGCTTCGTGCAGGAGCGCCGAACTTTGCTTGTCCCGCGTTAATGCCCACAACAAGATCTGCGATGAATGGATCTTCAGTTTCCCCGCTGCGATGGCTCACGACAACACGCCACTCAGCAGACTGCGCGCGCTTTGCAGCGTCAAGTGCTTCTGTAACAGTACCTATCTGATTCACTTTGAGCAAAAGCGCGTTGCATGCGCGTTTGGAGATTCCTGCTTCAATCCGTTTAGGATTAGTAACAAGAAGATCATCGCCAACAATCTGCAATTTCTTGCCCATCTCTTTAGTGAAGTTTACCCAGCTTCCCCAATCATCTTCTGCGAATCCATCTTCAATAGAAGCGATAGGATATGCGCTGGAAAGTCCTTTGTAATAATCCATCAGCGCAGCGCCAGAATATTTTTTTGTCCCAAGACTATATTCTTTGCCATCAAAAAATTCTGAAGCAGCAGCGTCGAGTGCAAACACAACATCTTTTTTCATGCGATAGCCCGCGTTTTCAACAGCTTGCTCCACCAATGCAAGTCGTTCGCCAACCGTTTTGAGTGGAGGTACAAATCCTCCTTCATCGCCGATAAGCGTTCCCTGTGCTTTAAACTTTTTGTGCAGCAATTCTTTGAGCGAGTGATAACATTCTACGCCCATGCGTAATCCTTCTTTGAAAGAACTTGCGCCAATAGGCATGATCATGTGTTCTTGAATATCATTTTTCTGTCCAGCGTGAACCCCGCCGTTGATGATGTTCATTTGTGGAACAGGCATCAAGAAAGGAGATTTTTTAGAAACATCTGCTATAAAAGAGAAGAGATGTTGTTTGTGTTGTGCAGCGCCTGCTCGTG
>CAYLMH010000035.1:0-14432 GCA_964385055.1 uncultured Methanosarcinales archaeon | reverse complement strand
TGCTTGTTTGTTCTTCGTTCTCTTTTGCATCTATTGAAAGACCGGTGACATCATATCCGCTGATTCTCACGACAGTATTGTCTCCTACTTCTTTCTCTCTTGTTTCTTCAACTTCGCTGATTTCAGTTTCTTGTTCTTTCTCGCCAAAATAAAATTGAACTACTTTTTCTCCAATAATCTCTTCTTCTATCTCTGTTTCTTCTTCTTCATCCATTCCAGAGTACATAAATTCGCATCTATCTCCAGTTTTTGATTCACTGTTGACGGGATAGACTTCCTGTACATATATAGTGATGCCGTCTACAGTTACTTTATCTCTTCGATCAACGACTACTGTTTTTCCATTGACTTTGAAAATGCACGCGCTGTCTGCTTCAGTGTCTCCTGTACTGACGTCGATAAGTTCAATGGATTGCTCTGCTGCGAGGATTGTTGTTGATGCAAGGATACTAACTAAGAAAAGGATCAATACACTGCATTTTCTCTGGTTTTTCTGTTTCATCCTGTTTGTTTTCTCTTTTCTAGAAACCGTTCTATATATATTTTGTTTTTTAAGAGAGAATTATTAGTATGTTTTACTATTCTGATCAAACCCCATTGCTGCGGCAATGGGTCCCCCTGACAATTTTTCTTTTGCAGGTGCGTGTTTGACTCTTGCTTGGCGATTATTTAAGAATTTTCTCTGTGTTTGCTTCTTCTTTCTTTATTCCAATCCAATTCCTTCAAAGGTTAACTTTTCTTGCATCCCATTTCGTCCAACACGTTCAATATCTTTCTCTGCGTATTCTTTGAATAATGGCGTCTTTATTGGTATCGCAAATCTTGCGAAATTACTGGTAATCACTGCTTCACCTTTATCGAGACTCGCGATATTTCTGCCATCCTGACTGAGATCCTGCGCAGCGCTTTCAATGATTGCCTGGCGCTCTGCTGCCATTTCTGTGCCAAGAATTATTTTTGTATTCATATTCGCAAGAATTTCTCTAGGGATGAGACTTGGAAGCTGCGTGATCGCGCAAAGTCCCACTTGAAATTTTCTGCCTTCTCTCGCGATCGTACTAAAGATGTTTCCTCCTCGTTCAATCACGTCTTTTCCCAACACTCGTGGTGCTTCTTCGAGCACTATTGAGATGACAGGTTTTTGCCTGAGTGTGCCGAGGCGTTTGTATTGCTGATAGCGCTGCAAAATTTCTGTACTGATCATGGAACCAATCAGCAGTTCTGTCGCGCCTTTGAAACTTGACGTATCTATAATCACTGTCTTTTTTTCTTCCAGTTCTGTGGCAATATCTTTTATTGTTGTTTTCCCTGCGCTGAGATCAAAAATCCCTTGGCTGTTGAGTTGTTGTCCATTCCATTCTAAATCAAGCAAACTTAGAAGACGTCGTCTTACCACTGCTACTGTCGCTTCATTAAAACTTCCTGTTCTTTCTAAAGGAACATTCATGATAATCTTTTCGATCCACGTATTTCCATACTCTCTATAATATGCGTAGAGCGCTTGTTCCTGCGGATCGCTCCACTGCACCACACCTGCAAAATGTTGTGGTTTAATGAGAGTAATGTTGATTCTTAGTGTTTTTGTTCCAATTGGCGGATCTTTTGGTGTGTAATAACTGACTCGCTCTTTGTATGGATGATCTTTGAGTCCGATTCCTTCATGATCTCTGCCGTAATACTCGTCATGCGGATCAAGGACAAGGATTCCGCAATACTCCTGCTTTGTCGCGTCCCAGAGCATGACTGAAGTGAGGTTTGATTTTCCTTTTCCTGTTGTCGCGCTGACTAATATATGATGACTGAAGACCTCTTTTCCAGGAAGATACACTTCCACAGGCAATGTTTTGCTGCCACTTCGCAATTTTCCCATAAACAGTGGTTCATCAGGAGTTGTCATAAAGGCAACATCTTCTTCTCTTATTTCACGGACTGCTGAAAGAAATTGTGGAAGCACTTTGCACGCGCTCACGCTTTCATTTTGTATACTGATGATTCCTTTTGCCACTGCGAGTTTGTAATTTCTTAATTCTGGCTCCATAATCTGTATTGTTTCTTCTTCAAAGAATTCTTTTTTTGTTCCATTTTCCAGTTGCATGCCAGAAATCAATTCGACATGCTGCTCTGAAAGCTGGCTGCCATAAATAAGATCAAAAACCTGCAAAAGAATTTTTTGTCCATTCGCTTCTGCGACAAGAAGTTCTCCTAACTCAATATCCGCGCCTGCTTTTTCCCGAATGAGTATTTTTCCAATTTCTCCACGGATGACAAGCCCTTTCTTCATAGATTTTGTGATCGCTGTGCGCTATATAAAGCTTTAGATTCGTCTCCACTCTGGAATGGAAAATTATATAAAGATTGTTCATTCATGTCTTCTTAGGGATGACCAGTGGCAACGACTTCTAAAGACAACAAAGAGAACCCTGTTTTGAAACAGGAAAAAGACCGGCTTGCGCGAGAATTTGTTCATCTTGAAAAGACTCAGAAGACAGGCATGCTTTCTTCTCAGGAATATTCTACTGCAAAAAAGTCCCTTGAAAAAAAACAGCGCTTCATCGAACAAAAAGAAAAACAAGAAACTGCAAAAGAAAAAGCTGTTGAAGAAATATTAGGCAGTGCTTCTATTCTTCCTGTTTCAAGCAAATCTTCTTCATCTTTACCTTCACCTGATCAGGTTTCTGACAAAAAGCGCCATCAAAAATATTTTATGAAACTTGATACTCCTAAACAGCAGTCTTTACCTATATTAGAAAAAACTAAGTTAGAAAAAACTAAGGGAAATCTCAAAGAAGATATCAAGGAGAATCTAAAAGAAAATTCACAAGAGCATTCTAAAAAAGGATATGATAACCATTCTGATAAAAAAATTCTTAAGAAAGCAGAAAAGAAAAAAGAGCCAGAAACTCCTGCTGTCCAAATTACTTCCATTGAGAAGGGATCTTTGGAACAACATCCTCAGTCAGAACAACATCAGCACGTTCATCGTGAAACTTCTTCTGCTTCCAGCGCATTTAGTTCACCAACACAACCTTCTTCAGAGGAATACAAAGACATTGATGAGCTTGTTGCTGATGATGAAAATCATTGGCGCTTCGCGCTTGCGTTGCTCACGATTTTTCTTTTGATTTTACTCTACGTTAAATTCACCTCGTATGGAAGCGCCGCAGATGTTATTACTATGGATGCTTATCTTGATCCTACTTCCTCTTATAGCAAGGACATGTATCTTGCGCTTCAGTCTCTCATCGGAGAATACGGAGATGTGCTTTGGGTTGATTATCATCTTATTGGCGTTACTGATCACGCAATTCTTGTGAGTCACGCGATGTTTTGCGCAGAGAAAGAAGGCCATGGAACAGAATATCTTTCTTATTATTTCGGTCAGGATCTTCTTGCATCTGACACAGAAAGTCTGTTGTCTTACGCAACTGCTCTCGGTCTTGACAGCGCTGCGTTTGAAATTTGCCTCGCTGACACTTCTTATGCTCCGCTTTATGCGGAACAGCAAGCGCAGGCAAAAGAACTTGATATCACCTATACACCGACGCTTCTAGTGAATAATAAAAAAATCGTTGGCGCAGTTGGTGCTGATGCTGTTCGCGTTGTTCTGGATCAGGAACTAACAAAGATGGGATAATGTCGTTTTGCGCGCATCCATAGAGCGATAGGATTAAATAGTTCTTTACTTTAAGAAATTTCATGGCTAAGAAGCGCAAGAAGTGGGAACAACCCCTGAAGACTGCAATTGACACTAAAGTTGCTTCAGTCTCTCCTTCTTCTCCTCACGCGCTTCATCATTCTGTCAAAGATGATATTATCGCTGTTCTTCGTAACGGCATTAAAGCATTGCTCAAAGGAGATCTTGTCGCGCTTCGTGAAGAAAGCGATCACATCATTCACTGCTCTGCGATATTTCAGCGCCAAGAATCTATTCAAACCGCTGTTGTTATTTACGCGCTTGCAAAGATCCTCGAGCGTGGAAAAACCATTGACGCAAAAGTGATTGCAGCAATAGAAAAAGCAATCAGTTTCATGCAGGCAGATAATCTTCGCGGCTTTAACACAGAAATCAAAGCGATTTATGACATGATTGGCGCTGTTGATGATCAGCTTAGCATGTACATGCAGCACGTTGTTACAGAAGCGCAAATCAAAAAAGGATCGCGTATTTATGAACACGGAATTTCTCTTGGACAAACTGCACAAATCTTTGGTTTATCCCAATGGGAACTCATGAAATATATCGGTAAAACGCGCGTGAGCGAAGAAGCAGGGGATATTGTGCCTATTCGTACGCGCATTACTTTTGCACGAACACTCTTTAACTCCAATGGTGCGTTGCGGGGTACAGGAAAATGACTAAAGCACTTGTCTTTGACACTGGACCTATCATTAGTCTTACTATCAACAATTTATTGTGGGTTCTTGAGAGTCTTAAGAATGAGTACAAAGGAGAGTTCTATATCACTCCTGCAGTCTATGATGAACTGATTAGCAAGCCCTTGAATACGCGCAAGTATAAATTAGAAGCACTTCAAGTTTTACCTTACATCACAAAAGGAACGCTTAAGATTTACAACAATCTTCCCATGATCAGCATTGCAAAGGATGTTGCAGATTACGCGAACCATTCCTTTGAAATTGATGGTAATTTTATTGAGATTGTGCACAAAGGAGAAATTGAAGCAGTCGCAACAGCAATCTCTTTACAGGCAGACGCAATTGTTATCGATGAACGAACAACGCGGCATCTCATTGAAAGTCCTGAAAAAATTGCGTTGCACATGGAAAGCACTATGCATCAAAAAGTGCTGATTAACAGGCAAAATCTCAATAAAGTCAAGGAACTTGTTGGAAGCTTGCGTGTTATTCGCTCTGTTGAGTTAGTCACTATCGCCTATGAAAAAGGATTTCTCAATCGCTTTACTGATAACGCATCGACAAAAATCGTCCCTAATATTAAGCAGGCTGTTCTTGAAGGAGCGCTTTGGGGCGTGAAGCTGAACGGATGCTCTGTTAAGGAACAGGAAATTGTGGATATATTGAAGATGGAGAAATAAAAAAATGTTTTTGTTCTTATTTTCTCTTCTTTGGTTTTTGCAGAATAATTTTACTTAACGAAAGCGCTTCTTTCTCAAACTCTTTTGTTTCGCTTCTTAGTTCTTCAAATGTGGGGATATGTTTCTTTTCTTCTTTCTTCGCGCGGAGAAGCGCAGGGAGTTCTCTTGCTTTAATTTTTACTTTTTGGCGAAGCTTGAGCTTGTTTTTTGGTTTCTTCGTGTTTTTTTTCATGCTTCCTTTTTTGGCTTTCTTTGGCATATCTTCTTTTGTATGTTCTTCATATTTAATTATTTCTATATTCTCATACCTTTTTCATTAAAGCGGTGCTGTCTAATCTGCGGGACTTTTGATGATTTCTTGGTTCTCTGTCGCTCGAGGGACTTTTTTATTGTTATGCTAATCATATTAATCCCCTTCACTTTTTTAGTATTTGAAGTCACACAACAAAGATATTATTTTTATAACTCTCTCTCGACTACCATTCAGAAAAGTTTATATATCTTTAGTAGTCTATTAATAGGCTATTAGTAGACTATCAAAATGAAACTAAAGAAAACAAACGGAACATTGATACTTCAAGAAGTTAAGTTTGAAAACTATCTTAAAAAGAGAGTAATTTCTAATAATAAAACCAGTGGGAAAATTACTCTTCCAAGAAGTTTAGTGAGTAAGGAAGTTTACATAATCATTCCTGAAGAAAATGAGTGAAGAAATTAAAATTGCTGAGGATATTGTACTTTTATTGTTAGGAGTAGATGATAAACCAATCAAAGGGGATATCCATTTACAAAAAGAGATTTTCTTATTAACCAAATCAAATCCTAAGCTTCAGAATCTATTTCATTTTAAAAAACATATTTTTGGACCTTATTCTCAGTTACTTGCCGATATTGTTGAAGAACCATTATACCATGATAAAGTATTCATGAAAATAAATAGCAATCTCTTATTAACTCCACAAGGAAAATTTGAGTTTAAGAAAATTAAAAATGATCAAGATTCTAAAAAAATTGTTGATGAATTAGAAAAAGTCTTATCATTAATTAGAAACATTTATGATAAACTGAGTGGAGATGAACTTCTCTTTCTGATTTATGCAACTTATCCTGAATATTTAGAAAAATCAGCTGTTTCTGATAAGTTATTCAAAAATAAAAATATGAAAAAAAGAATCGTTTCAGAACTACTTTCAAAAGGAGTGATTACTGAATCAAGAGCGATTGAACTTTTGAGGATAGAACTATGAAAGATTTTGTAGGAGATAACAGTTTTTACTCTTGTTATTTAAATGATATTGACAAGCCAGAAGTATTGGTTATTTATTTGGATTCGTTTAAACATCACATCGGACCTATGATTAAAAATGAAATGTCCTGTTCTGCAAATTATTGTAAGATTAAATCTCATAAAAACTTAAATTATTTTCCTGAAACAGGATTGAATATATCTGCAATAGTTTCTCCCTTGTTTTCATCAGAAGAGAGACACAAAGGAGAGCAGGAAGTGATCTCTGTTGCATACATGACTTATTGTCTAAATCAAGATTTGATCATCGTGATAGATGAGAAAGGTCCGAGAAATATTATTATTAACAACATTCAATGTCTTATACCTTATCTCACAGGAACTATTGGATTATTAGTTGACTCAGTTCAGAATTACAAAATATTAAATAAAGATGAAGCATTAAACCTTTTAAGCATGATAGAAAAATCGAATTTTAGAGTAAGTGCGAATATCATATCAGAAGCTAAAAAAAAGCTGATGGGAAGCTAAATGACTGACATAAATATCAAAGAAACTATTGTGGATGAATCTACAGATTTTAATGTCAAGAGATTCAGAATTGGTAATTACAAATTTGAAATGCCAACTAAATCACTTGATATTAATAACACCACCCACAAGCTTCTTGATTCA
This sequence comes from uncultured Methanosarcinales archaeon, assembly GCA_964385055.1. GTDB lineage: Archaea > Nanobdellota > Nanobdellia > Woesearchaeales > DSVV01 > JACRPI01. The sequence goes on along the minus strand of CAYLMH010000035.1, from coordinate 7,454 downwards.
AACCTCAAGGAAATAACAAGTCTTGCAATTGAAAAAAGTAAATTGTTAAAAGAAATTTCTCCAATAAAAAGCATCTTAGATTCTTCCGATGAAAATACTATCAATTCTTTTTTTGGAAAGAAAAACTGGGCTCAAGATAAATTCTCAAGTATTACAATAAGTCTTAAATTCAATCCATTGAAATACATTAAAAAAATAGAAGATATTGAAGGATTCTTTGATTATTATCATTCATATTCAAAAGATGCACTTTTCATCCCAAACATATGGCATAAAGCTTCAAATGACAACATTATTGATGTTGAAAATTATTTGAAATATGTTGATTCTGTGTATCACATCCTAAACTCAAGGAATGGTAAACCAATCTTTGTACCAATCTCCATTAAATTTTCTTTAAACGATCTTGATAAAATAATATCTTATTATCTTAAAAAAGAGCATTTTTACATATGGATTGATTTCGAATCAAAACCAATAAACCAATCGGTAAATGCAAAACTCAGACGTATGAATGACCTTTTAAGAAAATCAGGACAATTTGATAAAATAATCACTTATTATTCAAATATAAAAAGAGAGATATTATCTAATGTTAAAGATGTAAATGATAGTCCAGGATCAGACATTTTAGCTTCAACAATGGGTGCTAATTTTATTGGAGTCAACAGAGATCCTCAGAAGTTTAATCCGAATAGTGTAGGAAAACAACCCTCACCAAAAGATATATGGATACATAAGGCAAGAAAGTTTAATCCTGAAACATATTATTATGAAAAACAAGAAGTGAAAGCAGTTAAACCAAAGAATGAAAATATAACTGTAAATACAAGACTCTTGAATGATGAACTAAAAAAACAAAATGATTTCTTTTTAGAAAAGCAGGAATTAGGCTCATATCTCCAACATAAAAAAATGTTAATAGATAATTCAGAAATATTTAAAAGTATTATTCGAGAAAAACAAAAAAAGGTTGCTCAATTAAAAGAGTTCTTTTAAAAGTCCCTCAAGCGACACTACTTCTTGAGTCCCGAATCTGCGACAGCACCCATTAAAGCAACCTTTTTATACCTCAAAGGTTCATATTTTTCTATGGAAAAAACTGTTGGAGACTTTTTCATGCTCTTCCGTCCACTGGGCATGAAAGAACGCGAACTTGTCAGCCATGTCAAAGACTATGTCGATGCCGCACAGCTTCGTGATCTCACCACGCTCCTCAAACAAAAAAAGATTTCCGCGTCTCTCATGTATTTACCTATTTCCAAAGATCTCTTTGCACAAACAGAACAATGCGTTATCTTTAAAGCAGAAACACAGGATTCTGAAGTTCATGAATATATCCTTGAAGCAAATCAGGCAATACAAAAAAAATTCTTCAAACAACAATACGCTTCTTTCGCAGAACATGCTCCAGAAATCTTGCCGAAACTTATTGCTCCGCACATTATTGGGCATGATGTCATTAAACATGCTGTCTCTCTCCAGCTTTTTGCTTCAGAACCTATTCATATTCTCCTCCTCGGTGATCCTGCGATTGGAAAAACAGATATCATCAGAAGCATTGCTGACTTTCATCCTATTTCGACGTATGGACTTGGTTCAGGTATGAGCGGTGTTGGACTCGCGGTGACGACGATTGGCGATGTTATTGAACCAGGATTACTGCCGCAGGCAGATCAGGGCATCTGCTGCATTGATGAGTTGAACTTACTCAAGGAAGAAAGCCGTGGCGCGTTGTACAATGCAATGGAAAAAGGATTCATTACGTATGACAAAAAAGGAAAACACCTCAAGCTTGACGCGCGTGTTCGTGTGCTCGCAACAGCAAATCCTATAGGCGATAAGTTTACTGGAAAAACTGTCGCAGAACTCAAAAAACAAATTCCTTTTGATGACGCGTTGCTTACTCGATTTCATCTTGTGTTTCTTGTCCGCAAACCAGACACCTATCAGTTCATGAAAATAACTGACGCGATTTTGAAGCAGAAACAAAACAGCAGTCTGACAAAAACAGATCTCGAATTTATCAAAAGTTATGTTTTCCACGCAGAACAACTGAAGGTAACATTGCCCGAGGTTTATCATCAGGATATTGTTTCTTTTGTCGGGGAGTTGAAGAAAAAGGAAAGCAAATGCCTCTTTGAAATTTCTCCTCGGCTTGTTGTTGGACTCATTCGTCTTGTGCAGGCTCGCGCAAGGATGTGTCTGCGGGAAAAAGTAAAACAGGAAGATATTGACGCAGTAAAAATTATTGTTGAACGTGCGTTGAAGATTACGTGATTCTTTCGTCTTCTTTTTGATCCTTTCTTTTTCGCATTCTTCCAAACATTTAAAAAGAAATGCAGATTCATTGTACTGCATGTTTGAATCATTCCAACACTTCATCAATAAAATAAAACATTTTTACGAAACAAAATACATGTTCTTTCTCATTTTTACTACATGCATTCTTTTCACTGCACTCGCGCAAATTGGATGGCAATATCATACTACTGGTGACTTCCTTCACAAAGGAGTCAGTTTGAAAGGCGGCGCAACTGTTATGGTTCCAGATTATTATGACGCGCTCGGTCTGCACGCAGCACTTGCTGCTTCGTATGAAGGATATGATCTTTCTGTTCGCGAACTTCGTGCTTCATCTGGCGCCCAATCTGGTGTTATTGTTGATATCGACATTGTTGATCAGGAAACACTGCAGTCTTTTGTTTCTCAGGTTTCTTCTGAAACAAATGTTCCTGAGAATATGATGAGCATTGAAACATTTGGTTCCCGCTTGAGCAGTGATTTCTTCTCCCAATTGCTTCTTGGTCTTCTTGTCGCATTCCTCTTTATGGGTTGCGTTGTCTTTTTGTATTTCAAAGATTTTGTTCCAAGCATTGCGGTTATGCTTGCAGCAGGGTCTGACATTATTATTACGCTTGCAATTATCAACGTTTTAGAGATTAAACTTTCTACCGCAGGAATTGCCGCATTTCTTATGTTGATTGGGTATTCTGTTGATACAGATATTCTTCTCACTATTCGTGTTTTGAAACAAAAAGAAGATGGAAACCTTAATGAACGTATTTATGGATCATTCAAAACAGGCGGCCTTATGACCTTTACCGCAATTGTCGCGGTCGGAACTGTTTTAGTCTTTACAAATTCTGATGTCTTGTTTCAAATCATGCTTATCCTTTTCATTGGTTTATTTGTTGACATCATGACGACATGGGTACAGAATGTTAGCATTCTTCGCTGGCACCTTCGTGATAAAGAACATAATAGAGAAGGTGCCCACTAATGGTAGATTTTGCATCAGTTAAAGCAGTCTTTTTCCGCTGGCGTGTTCTTATGCTTGTATTTTTCCTCTTTGCCTCTCTTCTCATGATTCAACCTTCTTTTTTTTCAGAAGGAGTTGCAATCCGAAGCATTGAGAAAGACAGCCCTGCCGCGTTTGCAGGAATGCATAGTCCATACGCAAAGGACAAGCCGATGTTTCGTGAAGTGATTACTGCTCTTAATGGACAACCTATTACTTCGCTTGATGATTATGCTTATGCAATTTCTTCTTTGCAGGATGGCGAACTTGTTCGGCTTGAAACATTGTCCCGTTATACATACGATGGTGGGACACGATCGTTGCACATGCTTCGTCAAGAAATGCTTTACTCCATCTATTATAATGAAACAACAGGTCTTGGTATTGAAGTGTATGACGCGCCAACTTCTAACTTGAAGAAAGGATTAGATCTTCAGGGCGGAACGCGGGTTCTTCTTCAACCAGAAACAGAAGTTTCTCCTGATGACATGGATCTTCTTATTCAAAATCTTCAGCAGCGCCTCAATGTTTATGGTTTAACAGATCTTGTTATTACAGAAGCAAAAGATCTCAATGGCGCACAATTTATTCTCGTTGAAATTGCAGGCGTGACAAAAGATGAAGTACAGGAACTTATTGGAACGCAAGGAAAATTTGAAGCAAAGGTTGCCAACCAAACTGTTTTCAGTGGTGGCGAAGACATTGCTTCTGTTTGTCGTAGCGCAGATTGCAGCTTTGTTGTTGACCCGAGCAGACCATGCCAAGGAAGCGTTGGCGCAGGGTATTATTGCACCTTTTCTTTTGCGATTACGTTGAGTCAGGAAGCTGCGGAAAGGCAGGCAGCTGTTACTGCGGACATTCCTTTAAGCAGTGAGCAAAGTGGCGCGTATCTTGCGTCTGATCTTGACTTGTATCTTGATGATGTGCTTGTTGATACACTTAAAATTGGCGCTGATTTGAAAGGACGCGCTGTCACTGATATTTCTATTTCAGGACCTGGTACTGGTCCGACCTATGAAGAAGCTGTGCAAAACTCTGCATTGAATATGAAGAAACTTCAGACATTACTTATTACGGGAAGTCTTCCTGTGAAACTCACTGTGGTGAAAGTTGATTCTATTTCTCCAGCACTTGGAGATGAATTTGTGAAGAACGTTCTTTCTGTTGTGCTCTACGCAATTCTTGCAGTTGGTATTGTTCTTGGCATTCGCTATAGGCATGTCTCTATTCTTGGTTTGATTATGGCTACGATGCTTTCAGAAGTGTTTATTATTCTTGGTTTCGCAGCGTTCATTGGCTGGAACATTGATCTTGCAGCTATCGCAGGTATTCTTGTCGCAGTAGGAACAGGTGTTGATGATCAAATCGTTATTACTGATGAAGTCTATGGTCGAAAGAAAATGGCTCGACATCTTTCCTGGAAAGATAAATTGAAACGCGCATTCTTTATTATTATGGCAGCATACTTGACGACTGTTGTTGCGATGTTGCCTTTATTCTGGGCAGGCGCAGGCGCATTGAAAGGATTTGCATTGACGAGTATTTTAGGAGTTACTATTGGTGTCTTTATCACAAGGCCAGCATACGCAGTTGCTGTTGAAGCGGTGTTGAAAGAAGAAGGGGATGAGTAGATTCTTTACTCTCTCTACTTGTTCTGAGAAATAAAGAGAATATTAATAAATATGTATTTTCTAAAGTGAATAATGAAAAAAAGAAATGTTGGTTATTTAATTGTTCTTTTACTTTTATCATTATCACTTATTGTTTCTCTTGTATACATCTCTTTATTGAAAGAAGGTATGCGCTCTCATGTAAGAACGACTGAGATAAAGGAAGATCTTCTTCAAGCAGAGTTATCTGGACTTTATGAAGCACAATTGCAAAAAGAGGGTTTTTATGTTTCTCCTACACTTGTTGGTGATACTTCTAATGGTGTCCATGGTGTAATTCATTTTTATAATTTCTTTGATACTCCTAAATATTTTAGCTTTGAACTTATTCCTGGTACAACTGTAGATTTTCCTTATGATTCTTTTGAAATAGTTGCTTCTTCTTCAGAAGTTATAGGTTCTGGTGAAGAATCAAATGCATTTTTCGTGTTTCAGATAATTGACGAGGATTCTTTTCTTCAACAAACGAAACCTGGTCAATATACTGTCCAAGTTCTTGCTGACGGTGAAGTGATTGGCGAAGATACTCTTGAGGTTATTGTTCTAGATTGATCTCAAAATAATATCCCCACAAACAACAACCTTTTAATACCCGCACGCTTTTTTGTTTCTTATGAATGTGCATACAAACAAAACACATCCGCTTGCTATTGTTTCTGTCATGCTTGCGACGTTGCTTACTGCAACTGGACAATTTTTGTTTAAACTTGGTACAGCAAACCTCACTCTTGGTTGGGATCTTCTTCACAACTGGTATCTGATTGGCGGCTTTGCAATTTATGGCATTAGCGCAGCTATTCTTGTTGTCTCTTTGAAATATGGAGAACTCTCTGTTCTTTATCCTGTCATTTCTTTAAGTTTTGTCTGGGTCAATATTATTTCCTTTGAATTCTTGGGAGAACAATTAACTTCATTTAAATGGGCAGGAGTTAGTCTCATTATTCTTGGCGTGACCTGCATTGGATTTGGAAGTAAAAGCGCTATAGGCGATGCTTCTTCTCAAAGCACAGCTTCAAACGGTGAACAATAATGACTACGCCCCTCTCTGCTGTTGGTCTTGTCCTTATCGCGACTTTTATCGGCGCATTCGGCGCGTTGTTCTTGAAGTATGGCGCAGAAAAGATGACACGCAAAAGCAAACTTTCTTTTCTCAATACACGATTGCTTTTTGGCGTTCTGCTCTATGGTTTGAGCAGTGTCTTTTTCCTTATCGCTTTAAAGAACGGAGAACTTTCTGTTCTCTATCCTATCACTTCCTTATCTTACGTTTGGATTAGTTTATTGTCCATCAAAATGCTTGGAGAAAAAATGAACTTTTTCAAATGGCTCGGCATTACTGCAATTTTGCTTGGTGTGAGTTTAATTGGGTTCGGGAGTTAATCTGGAGTTTTGGTGAATATTATGATTTCAAACACAAACAATACGATTGTACTTTCTCTTGGTGGCTCTCTCATTTATCCCAAAGAGATTGATGTTCCTTATTTGAAGAAATTTCGCGCATTGATTCTTTCCTATATTGCAAAAGGCAAAAAATTTGGCATTGTTTGTGGTGGCGGTTCTATCTGTCGAACATACATCACTAAAGCAAATGAAGTTTCTCCTCTGCAACCTACACAAAATGATCTTGTTGGAATTATGACCACTCGTGCAAACGCGCAGCTTGTTCGCGAGATATTTGGAGATATGGCGTATCCTACTGTCATTATTGATTACAGCAACAAGATTGAAACTGACAAGTCTATTGTTGTTGGTGCAGGATGGGTTCCTGGTTCCAGTACTGATAAAGATGCGGTACTTCTTGCACACATGTATGGCGCAAAGACAGTTATTAATCTTACTAACGTTGATTATGTCTACGACAAAGATCCGCGAAAACATCCTGACGCAAAACCAATCAAACAAATATCCTGGAAAGATTTTAAAGCAATTGTTGGCGGAGAATGGAAAGCTGGAATGAATCTTCCATTTGATCCTATCGCAGCTCGCCTTGCAGAAAAAGAAAAACTTCGCGTTGTTGTTCTTAATGGAAATAATCTTGACAACTTGGAGAAATATTTGGCGGGCAAAGAGTTTGTTGGGACGGTTATTGAGTAGAGCTATTCGTTTCTTGTTTCTATAATCATTTAAAGAATTCCAAAGAGCGATAGCGCAATCCCAATCTGTACAACATCAACCAACGCATGGATTATCCAACAAGTAAAAAGATCACGATATTTCTGGAAAATCATGCACATAAACAAAGAATAACAAAATAGTCCGATGCACGCAAGTGCAAAAAGCGCGGGATACGAAAACCATTGATAAAAATAGACGACATGATAGAGCGTAAACCCTATTCCTGTTAAAATATATCCTACAAACCATCCGCACAATGTATGCACTTCATCAAAAAAGAATCCTCGCCAGAAGAATTCTTCAAGCAGTGAATTTATGAAAATAATATACAAGCCAATCCAGATAATGTTTGCAGTGGTGATTGCTGC